>NZ_JBJGYZ010000040.1:0-51367 GCF_054050275.1 Geodermatophilus sp. SYSU D00691 | reverse complement strand
CCGCTCGATCGGGGGGTGTATGGGGGCGGGGGGGCCGGCGCCGCCCGGCCCCCGGGGGGGGGCCCCCCCCCCCCCGCGGCCCCCCCCCCTCCCCCTTTCCGAGCCGGCCTTTCCCGAGGAGGTGCCGTGACCGAGCAGGACCCGCTGCGGCGGCTCGACGACCCGGACTACCCGGCGCTGACCATGAGCCAGGCCGCCGAGCTCCTCGGCGTGCAGGCGGCGTTCCTGCGCAGCCTGGACAGCTCCGGCGTGCTGCAGCCGCACCGCTCCCCCGGCGGGCACCGGCGCTACTCGCGCACCCAGCTGAACGTCGCCGCGCGCATGCGCGGCCTGCTCGACGACGGCCACTCCCTGGCCTCGGCCGAGGCGATCGTGGGCCTGCAGGACGAGCTCGCCGAGGCGCGCGCGGACGCCGACCGGCTGCGCGCCGACGTCGACCGCCTGACCGCGGAGCGGGACGAGGACCGCTGACCGCCTGGCAGCAGACACCCTAGGGGGGTATGGTTCCTGCCGTGGCCGCGGCGCACGCCCGCGGCCGGGACCGACGGCAGGGAGAGACGGCGTGGCGATCGAGGAGGCCGGCACCGCGCCGGCGCACCACGGCTACATCAACCGCAAGCAGGACTACCTGACCCGGCTGCGCCGCATCGAGGGCCAGGCCCGCGGGCTGCAGCGCATGGTCGAGGACGAGAAGTACTGCATCGACATCCTCACCCAGGTCTCCGCGATGACGAAGGCGCTGCAGTCGGTGGCGCTGGGCCTGCTCGAGGAGCACCTCTCCCACTGCGTGGTCTCCGCCGCCCAGGCCGGCGGCCCCGAGGCGGACGAGAAGGTCCGCGAGGCCGCCGACGCGATCGCCCGGCTCGTCCGCTCCTGAACCCGAGAGGAACCACCCCCATGAGCACCGCCACCTACACCGTCACCGGCATGACCTGCGCCCACTGCGTGAACGCGGTGAGCGACGAGGTCGGCGCCCTGCCCGGCGTCACCGCCGTCGAGGTCGACCTCGAGTCCGGCGCGCTGACGGTCACCAGCGACGCCCCCGTGGACGACGACGCGGTGGCCGCGGCCGTCGACGAGGCGGGCTACGCGCTCGCGGGGCGCTGAGGGCCCGGTGAGCACCCCCGCCAAGGTCGCCGCCTTCGCCCTGGGCCTGGTCGCCACCTTCGGCGCCGCCCTCGGCGTGGGCGCGGCGGTCGGCCCGGTCGACGTCGCACCCGCGGCCGACGCCGAGCACGCCGCGACCGGGGGCGGGCACGCCGCCGAGGAGGAGCACCCGGCCGGGGGCACGAGCCCGCAGCCCGCCGGTCTGGCCATCTCCGACGGCGGCTACACGCTCCACCTCGACGCGGACACGGCCCCGTCCGGTCCGGCGACCCCGGTCACCTTCCACGTCCTGGACGACGAGGGCACCGCCGTCACCGACTTCGCCGTCGAGCACGAGCAGCGGCTGCACCTGATCGCCGTCCGCCGCGACCTCTCCGGCTACCAGCACCTGCACCCGCAGATGGCGGCCGACGGCACGTGGACGGCCACCCTGGCGCTCACCCCGGGCAGCTGGCGGGTCCTCGCCGACTTCGTGCCGGCGGCCGACGGCGCGAAGCGCGTGCTCGGCGCCGACCTCGCCGTGCCGGGCGAGCTCGTGCCGGCCGCGCTGCCCGCGACCACCCGCACCGTCGAGGTCGACGGCTACACCGTCACGCTCGACGGCGACCTGGTGCCCGGCGAGGAGACCCGGCTGACCGCCACGGTCGCCCGCGACGGGCAGGCGGTGACCGACCTGCAGCCCTACCTCGGCGCGTACGGCCACCTCGTGGTGCTGCGCGCCGGCGACCTCGCCTACGTGCACGTGCACCCCGACGACGGCGCCGGCGCCGGGCCGCGGATCCCGTTCACCACCACCGCCCCCACGGACGGCACCTACCGGCTGTTCCTCGACTTCCGGCACGGCGACGTGGTGCGGACGGCGGAGTTCACCGTTGACGCCGGCGAGGGGCACGACCATGGCTGAGACCACCGGGCTGCGGTCCACCGAGCTGCTGATCGGCGGCATGACCTGCGCCTCGTGCGCCGCGCGCATCGAGAAGAAGCTGAACAAGCTCCACGGCGTCACCGCCACCGTCAACTACGCGACGGAGAAGGCGCGGGTCTCCTTCGCCGACGGCGTCACGACCGACGACCTCATCGCCACCGTGGAGAAGACCGGCTACACCGCGGCGCTGCCGCAGCCGGCCGAGCCGGAGGCCCCCGCCGAGGCGGACCCCGTCGGCGCGCTGCGCACGCGGCTGCTCGTCTCCGTCGTGCTGAGCATCCCGGTGGTCGCGCTGGCGATGGTGCCGGCCCTGCAGTTCGAGTACTGGCAGTGGCTCTCGCTCACCCTGGCCGCGCCGGTCGTGGCGTGGGGCGGCCTGCCGTTCCACCGGGCGGCGTGGACCAACCTGCGGCACGGCGCGGCGACCATGGACACCCTGGTCTCGCTCGGCACGCTGGCCGCGTTCGCGTGGTCGCTGTACGCGCTGTTCTGGGGCACCGCCGGCGAGCCCGGCATGACCCACCCCTTCGAGCTCACGATCGAGCGGGGCGACGGCAGCGCGAACATCTACCTCGAGGCCGCGGCCGGGGTGACCGCGTTCCTGCTGGCCGGGCGGTACTTCGAGGCCCGCTCCAAGCGGCGGGCCGGCGCGGCGCTGCGGGCGCTGCTCGAGCTCGGCGCCAAGGAGGTGTCGGTCCTGCGGGGCGGCACCGAGCGGCGGGTGCCGGTCGCCGAGCTGCGCGCCGGGGACCTGTTCGTCGTCCGGCCGGGCGAGAAGATCGCCGCCGACGGCGTGGTGACCGAGGGCTCGTCGGCGGTCGACGCCTCGATGCTCACCGGCGAGTCGGTGCCCGTGGAGGTCGGGCCGGGCGACGCCGTCGCCGGGGCCACCGTCAACGCGGGCGGCCGGCTGGCCGTGCGGGCCACCCGCGTCGGCGCCGAGACGCAGCTGGCCCAGATGGCGCGGCTGGTCGAGGAGGCGCAGAACGGCAAGGCCGAGGTGCAGCGGCTGGCCGACCGCATCTCCGGCGTCTTCGTGCCGGTCGTGCTGGCCCTCGCCGTCGGCACGCTGGGCTTCTGGATCGGCGCGGGCGTCGGGCTGCCGGCCGCGTTCACCGCTGCCGTCGCCGTCCTGATCATCGCCTGCCCCTGCGCCCTCGGGCTGGCCACGCCGACCGCGCTGATGGTCGGCACCGGCCGCGGTGCGCAGCTGGGCATCCTGATCAAGGGCCCGGAGGTGCTGGAGAGCACCCGCCGGGTCGACACCGTCGTCCTGGACAAGACCGGCACGGTCACCACCGGCCGGATGACCCTGCTCGACGTCGTCCCGGCGCCCGGCGAGGACGGCGACGAGCTGCTGCGGGTGGCCGGGGCGCTCGAGGCGGCCTCGGAGCACCCGATCGCGCAGGCGGTGGCCCGGGCCGCGGCCGAGCGCGGCCCGCTGCCGGGCGTCGAGGGCTTCACCAACGTCGAGGGGCTCGGCGTGCAGGGCACCGTCGGGGAGCGGGCGGTCGTCGTCGGCCGGCCGCGGCTGCTCGCCGACTGGTCGGTGCCGCTCCCCCCGTCGCTGGACGACGCGCGGCGCGCCGCCGAGGCCGAGGGCCGGACGGCGGTCGCGGTGGCCTGGGACGGCGCCGCGCGCGGCGTGCTGGTCGTCGCCGACGCGGTCAAGCCGACGTCGGCCGCCGCGGTGCGGCAGCTGCGCGATCTCGGGCTGGGGCCGGTGCTGCTGACCGGCGACAACGAGCGGGCCGCCCGCGCGGTCGCCGCCGAGGTGGGCATCGACGAGGTGGTCGCCGAGGTGCTGCCGGCCGACAAGGTCGACGTCGTGCAGCGGCTGCAGGGCGAGGGCCGGGTCGTGGCGATGGTCGGGGACGGCGTCAACGACGCCGCCGCGCTGGCACAGGCCGACCTCGGGCTGGCCATGGGCACCGGCACCGACGTGGCGATCGAGGCCAGCGACCTCACCCTGGTGCGGGGCGACCTACGGGCCGCGGCCGACGCGATCCGGCTGTCGCGGCGGACGCTGGCGGTCATCAAGGGCAACTTGTTCTGGGCGTTCGCGTACAACGTCGCGGCGCTGCCGCTGGCGGTCGCGGGGCTGCTCAACCCGATGATCGCCGGCGCGGCGATGGCGTTCAGCTCGGTGTTCGTGGTGAGCAACAGCCTGCGGCTGCGCGGCTTCGCACCCCTGCCGGAGAACCGCGACGCCGCGCTGCCGGTGCCCGCCGGCCGCGTCCGGGAGCCCGCCGGCGCCGGACCGCGCGGGTGAGCGGCCGGGCGCTGGTCGCCGGCGGGTCGAGCGCCATCGGCCGGGCCATCGCCGGCGAGCTGGCCGGCCTCGGGCTGGACGTGACGCTGTGGGGCCGTGACGCCGGCCGGCTGGCCGAGGCCGCAGCGGTCTGCGGCGGCACGTCCCGGCAGGTCGACGTCACCGACCGCGCCGCGCTGCGGGCGGCCGCCGACGAGCTCGTCGCCGGCGGCGACCTGCGCGCCGTCGTGTGGGCGGCCGGGCTGTTCGACTGGGCGCCCGCCGACGTCGCCGACCCCGGCACCTGGGGCGACCTGCTCGACGTCAACCTCACCGCGGCCGCCGTCGTCACCCCGCTGCTGCTGCCGGCCCTGCTGGAGACGCGCGGGGCGCTGGTCTACCTCGGGTCCGGTGCGTCCCGGCAGGCGTTCCCGAACAACGCGGCGTACGTGGCCAGCAAGCACGGGCTCGCCGGGCTGGCCGGGGCGGTGTGGCACGACGTCAAGGCCCGCGGCGTGCGGGTCAGCCTGGTCTCGCCGGGGCTGGTGGCGGCCGGCGCGGCGCTGGGCGCGCCGGTCGCGCAGACCTCCCCCGAGCTGCTGCTCCGGCCGTCGGACGTCGCGGCGGCCGTGCGGTTCGTCGTCACCTTCCCCGGCCCCGGCTGCCCCACCGAGGTCGTGCTGTCCCCACCGGTCGACGGCTGAGGGCCCGGCCCGGTCCTGCCGAGAAGGCATTCGGTGCACGGGACACGGCCCGACACGCCGCGCGGCCGAGCACGGAGTGCCTTCTCGCCGCGTTGGGCGGGTCAACCCGGGGTGACCACCACCCGCTGTGGCTCGCCGCTCTTCTCGTGCAGGGTCCGGAGTGCGGCGTCGGCGTCGTCCAGGGCGAACGTGTGGGTGATCGAGCGGCTGAGGTCCAGCCGGCCGTTGCCGACCAGCCGCAGCACGCTCTGCAACGTGGCCAGCGTCCCCCCGTACGACCCGAGCAGCTGGAGCTGCTTCCGCACGAAGACGGTCGGGGGCGGAACGGTGATGGGGTCGGCGCCGAGTCCCACGACGACCGCCCGCCCACCGGTGCGCAGGCATTCGACGGCCTGCCCGATCGTGGCCTGCGTGCCGATGAATTCGGCGGCCACGTCGACGCCGACACCGGCGGTGGCGGCCAGCACGGCCTCGACCACCGACCCCGCGGCCGCGTCGACGACCACGTCCGCGCCGGCCTGCCCCGCTCGTTCGAGCTGGACCGCCCGGGCATCGACGGCGATCACGGGTGCGGCCCCGGCGAGCTTGGCGATCTGGACCGCGTGGAGCCCCAGGCCCCCGACTCCGAGCACGACGACCGACTCACCAGGTGCCAGCCGGGCGACGTCGACGAGGGCGTGGAAGGGCGTGATGACGGCGTCGGTGCATATCGCGGCGTGGGGGAACGGCACACCGTCCGGGACGGCGGCCAGGTTCCTCGCGGGTACAGCGACGTACTCGGCCAGTCCGCCGTCGGTGTGGATGCCGATGGCGCGGCGGTTCAGGCAGATCTCGCTGTGGCCGGCCAGGCAGCTGGTGCAGGTCCCGTCGTAGGTGAGCGGGAAGACGCACACCCGCTCGTCGACCATCCGGTCGTGGACTGCGTCGCCGACCGCGGCGACCGTGCCGGCGATCTCGTGGCCGAGCGTGATCGGGAGGTAGGGCGTCGGGGTGATGCCCTCCACCGCGATGTGGACGTCCGACCCGCACAGCCCCGTCGCCGCCACCCGCACCAGCACCTCGTCCGGCGCCGCCCGGGGTACCGGGAGCTCGTGCACGGCCAGTGGCTTCCCCACGCCCTCGAACCGGGCCGCTCTCATCACTTCCTGTTCGGCCACGTCCCCTCCCCGGGCCCTGCCCCGCCACACGTGATCGCGGGACCGTACCGGTCCGCGCGTGCCTCCGGCGTGGTGCTCCGGGCGGCCACCGGCGACACCAGCCGGCCGATCGCGCGCCCTGACCGTCGGTGGCTGCCCGACCGAGATCGCGCTCGCTCCGCTGGTCGACGGCTGAGCTGACCGGGCCGGCCACGGCTCAGCGGTGGCCGAGGTCGACCACGCAGAAGCGGTTGCCCTCCGGGTCGGCCAGGACGACGAAGTCCGGGTCCTCCGGGTAGTCCGGCCAGTCGACCCGCTGCGCGCCGAGCCCGACCAGCCGCTCGACCTCGGCCGCCTGCTCGGCCGCATCGGCCACGTGCAGGTCCAGGTGCAGCCGCGGCCGGTCCTGCGGCGGCGTCCGGCTGCGCTGCAGCGCGAGCCCCGGCCCGCCGCCGGGCGGCACGAGGACCAGCGCCCAGCCGCCGAAGCCGTCGGTCCGCCGCTCGTAGCCCAGCGCCGCGGTCCAGAACGCCGCCGCCCGCTCGACGTCGGTGACGCCGAGCACGACCACGCCCAGGCCGAGCACCGGCGTCAGCCGACCAGCCGGACGAACCGGCGCAGCTCGTCGACGAGGAGGTCGGGCACCTCCATCGCGGGGAAGTGGCCGCCGCGGTCGAACTCGGTCCACGACACCAGGTCGACGGCGTCGGCCACGGCCGCGCGCGGCGGCCGGGCGAGGTCGTGCGGCAGGACGGCCACGCCGGTAGGGACGCCGCGCGCCCACGCCGGCGTCGGCGCGTGCGCCCGCTCCCAGTAGATCTGCGCCGACGACGGCCCGGTGCGGGTGAACCAGTAGACCGCCACGTTCGCCAGCAGCTGGTCGACGTCGATCTCGCTCGCCGGGTCGGTCCACTCGGCGAACCGCTCGGCGATCCAGGCCAGCAGCCCGGCCGGCGAGTCGGTGAGCGCCGGCGCCAGCGACAGCGGCCGCGTGGACTGCAGGCTGTTGTAGCCGGAGAGCTCGCCGCGGTAGCGGTCCCACCGGGCCGCGGCCGCTGCGTCGCCGCGCACGTCGACGCCCGGTGTCATGGTCACGTGCAGGCCCAGCAGCGAGTCGCCGTCCACCCGGGCCAGGTCCCGGCCGACGTGCGACCCCCAGTCCGCGCCGTGCACGACGTACCGGTCGTACCCGAGCCGGTGGACGAGCTCGGCGACGGCGCGGGCGATGCGCTCGGGCGTCCACCCGCCGTCCGGTGTCGGGCCGGAGAAGCCGAAGCCCGGCAGGGACGGGACGACGAGGTGGTGCCCGGCGCTCAGCGGCTCGAGCACCCGCAGGAACTCCACGACCGAGCCGGGCCAGCCGTGCAGCAGCACCAGCGGCACGGCGCCGGGGTCGGCCGAGCGCACGTGCAGCGCGTGCACGCGGGTGCCGTCGATCGTCGTCGTCACCTGGGGGAAGGCGTTCAGCGCCGCCTCGTGCGCGCGCCAGTCCCAGCCGCCGGCCCAGCGCGCGGCCAGCTCGCGCACCCGGGCCGGTGCGATGCCGCGCTCCCCGGGCAGGTCCTGCTCGACCGGCCAGCGGGTCCGGCGGAGGCGCTCGGCGAGGTCGTCGACGTCGGCCTGCGGCACCTCGACGCGGAACGCCGCGACGTCGGTCACGCCTGCTGCTGCTCGACGAAGCGCCGCCGGGCGTCCTCCAGCGCCTTCACGCCGCCGGCGGCCTGCTCCCAGTGGCCCATCTCGGTCGTCTTGTCGGGCTCGAGCTGCTTGTAGACGTCGAAGAAGTGCCAGAACTCGGCGATCTGGTGCATCGGCACGTCCTCGAGCTCGTGCAGGTGCGCGAACCGCGGGTCCTCGGCCGGCACGCACAGCAGCTTGGCGTCCGGGCCGGCCTCGTCGCGCATCCAGTAGACGGCGATGATCCGCGCCCGCACCAGGCAGCCGGGGAACGTGGGCTCACCGACCATCAGCAGCACGTCGATCGGGTCGTCGTCCTCGGCGAGGGTGTCGGGCACGAAGCCGTAGTCGGCCGGATAGCCGGTGGCGGTGAACAGCGTGCGGTCCAGCCGGATCCGCCCCACCGTCGAGTCGTACTCGTACTTGTTCCGGGACCCCTTGGGGATCTCGACGATCACGTCGACGTCCACGCCGCGACCCTGGCCCGCGTTCCGGGCCCCCGCAAGCCGGGGGACGTCCCGCGTCGCCGCATCCCTTCACATTCCGGGCCACGCGGAGCACGCTCATCCTGCCCGTTCGAGGTCGCTCTCCGTGCGCCGGGGGTGGTGGGCCGTGAGTGCAACCGCTGCCACGTTCGAACCGAGGCTCGCGCCGTGCGGGCACCGGCACGGGGGCGAGCAGTACCTGACCGAGGACCACCAGGGCCTGGTCACGGAGGACCTGCGCTGGTCGTGCGGCTGCCGGACCACGCGGGAGGAGTTCCACGACGGCAGCTGCCACCGGATGGTCGTCCACCACAACGGCAAGGTGCTGAGGGACGAGGAGTGGCGCGGTGAGTGACGGCGTCGTGCGCGCCGCGCACGACGTCCTGATCGTGGGAGGGGGCGGCGCCGGGCTGCGCGCCGCCATCGCCATCGCCGAGACCTCCCCCCGGCTCGACGTGGCCGTGGTGTCCAAGGTCTACCCGATGCGCAGCCACACGGTCTCCGCCGAGGGCGGCGCGGCCGGGGTGATCGCCGAGGACGACAGCCTCGACGAGCACTGCTACGACACCGTCTCCGGCAGCGACTGGCTCGGCGACCAGGACGCCATCGAGGCCTTCGTCCGGGAGGCCCCCGAGGAGCTCCTGCAGCTCGAGCACTGGGGGTGCCCGTGGAGCCGGCGACCCGACGGCCGCGTCGCGGTCCGGGCGTTCGGCGGCATGAAGAAGATGCGCACGTGGTTCGCCGCGGACAAGACCGGCTTCCACATGCTGCACACGCTGTTCCAGACGTCGCTCCGGTTCGGCGAGGTCACGCGGTACGACGAGCAGTTCGTGACCCGGCTGCTGGTCGACGACGGCCGGGTGCACGGCGTCGTGGCGATCGAGCTGCTGAGCGGCCGGATCGGGGCGATCACCGCCAAGGCGGTCGTCCTGTGCACGGGCGGCTGCGGCAAGGTCTTCCCGTTCACCACGAACGCCACCATCAACACCGGCGACGGCATGGCCCTGGCCTACCGCGCGGGCGCGCCGCTGGAGGACATGGAGTTCGTCCAGTACCACCCGACCGGGCTGCCGTTCACCGGCATCCTCATCACCGAGGCCGCCCGCGCCGAGGGCGGCTGGCTGCTGAACAAGGACGGCTACCGCTACCTGCAGGACTACGACCTCGGCAGGCCGACGCTGGAGCCGCAGCTGCGGAGCATGGAGCTCGGCCCCCGCGACCGCCTCTCGCAGGCGTTCGTGCACGAGATGGAGAAGGGCCGGACGGTCGACTCGCCCTACGGCGACGTCGTCCACCTCGACCTGCGGCACCTGGGCGAGCAGCTCATCGACGCCAAGCTGCCGTTCGTCCGCGAGCTGTGCCTGAAGTACGAGCGGATCGACCCCGTCCACGAGCTGATCCCCGTCCGCCCGGTGGTCCACTACATGATGGGCGGGGTCGCCACCGACATCGACGGGGCGACCCCGCTCGGCGGGCTCTACGCCGCGGGCGAGACCGCCTGCGTGAGCATCAACGGCGCCAACCGGCTCGGCTCCAACTCGCTGCCCGAGTGCCTCGTGTTCGGCGCCCGGGCCGGGCGAGCCGCGGCGGAGCACGCCGCCGCCGCGGGCAGGACGCCGTCCGTGGTCGAGGCGCAGGCCCGCGACGAGGTGCGCCGCCTGGAGCGGGAGCTGCTCGGCAGGGGGCCCGGCACCGAGAGCATCGCGGCCCTCCGGGACGAGATGCAGGCCACGATGGAGCAGGCCGCCGGCATCTTCCGGACCGGACCCGAGATGGAGAAGGGCGCGGACACCCTCGCCGCCCTGCAGGAGCGCGTCGGGAACGTCGGCCTCGCGGACACCAGCCGGTCGTTCAACACCGAGCTCCTGGCCGCCCTGGAGCTGGCCAACATGCTCGACGTCAGCGAGTGCATCCTCCGGGCCGGCCTGGAGCGGGATGAGTCCCGGGGCGCGCACCAGCGCACCGACTTCCCGGGCCGCGACGACGACCGCTTCCTCACCCACCTGCTCGTGCACCGCAACCCCGACGGGACGTCGCGCGTCGAGCGCCTCCCGGTGACCATCACCCGCTGGCCCCCGGGCGAGCGGGTCTACGGCAGGTAGCCATGGCGGACAGCATCCGGCTGAAGGTGTCCCGGTACCGGCCCGAGACCGACGGGGGGCCGCACTGGCAGGAGTACGACGTGCCGCTCCGGAAGGAGTGGACCGTCCTCGACGGGCTCAACCACGTCAAGAACGAGATCGACACCACCCTGTCGTTCCGCTGGTCGTGCCGGATGGGCATCTGCGGCAGCTGCGGCATGGACGTCGACGGAGAACCGAAGCTGACCTGCGGCACGTTCCTGAGCGACTACGCGCCCGGTCCGGTCACCATCGAGCCGCTCGCGCACTTCCCGGTGGTCCGCGACCTGGTGGTCGACCTCACCGACTTCATGGAGAAGCTGCCGCGGGTCAAGCCGTGGATCGTCCCGAAGGAGGACCACCGGAACGTCGAGCCCGACGTGGAGTTCCTCCAGACGCCGCAGCAGCTGGACGTCTACCGGCAGTTCAGCATGTGCATCAACTGCATGCTCTGCTACGCCGCCTGCCCGGTCTACGGGCTCGATCCGGAGTTCATCGGCCCGGCCGCGATCGCGCTCGCCGAGCGGTACGACCTCGACTCCCGCGATGTGGGCAACCGGCAGCGGCTCGACGTCCTCGTCCAGCACGACGGCGTCTGGGGCTGCACCTTCGTCGGCGAGTGCACGCGGGTGTGCCCCAAGCACGTCGATCCCGCGTCGGCCATCCAGCGCTACAAGCTCAAGGCCGCACTGCAGACGGTCAAGGCGTTCGTGCTCCCGCGGGGCGCGCGATGACGGATCTCCGTCTCCACCACCCGCGCGTCTCCACCTGGTGGTGGACCCGCAAGCGCACCTACCTGGTCTTCGTGCTGCGCGAGCTGAGCAGCGTTTTCATCGCCTGGTTCGTGCTGTACCTGCTGCTGCTCGTGTACGCCGCCGGGCAGGGCGAGGCGGCCTACGAACGCTTCCTCGACTGGGCCGCCGCGCCGTGGGTCATCGCGCTGAACGCGGTCGCCCTGGTCTTCGTGCTGCTGCACACGGTGACCTGGTTCAGCCTGACGCCGCAGGCGATGGAGGTGCGGATCGACGGCCGCAGGGTGCCCCGGTTCCACATCATCGCCGGGCAGTACACCGGCCTGGTGGTGGTCTCGCTGTTCGTGCTGTGGCTGGTGACCCGGTGACCCGACGGCGGGTGGAGCCCCTCGTCTGGCTGATGTTCAGCGCCGGCGGGGTCCTCGCCGCGGTCTTCCTGCCGGTCCTGGTGGTCGTGTTCGGCCTCGCCGTCCCGCTGGGCTGGTTCGAGCCGGACCACGCGCAGCTGCGCGCCGTCCTCGGGCACCCGCTGACCTTCGTGGTCCTGCTGGGCCTCTTCGTGCTGATGCTGGTGCACAGCGCACACCGCTTCCGCTACACGCTGTACGACGGCTTGCAGATCAAGCGGCGGCGCACCGTCGCGGTGCTCTGCTACGGCGCGGCGGCGGTGGGCTCGGTCGCCGCGTTCGCCGTCCTCTGGTCCGCCGCCTGAGCGGGGCTCAGAGGACGGCGGGCAGGAGCAGCAGCAGGGTCGGGAGGAGCAGCAGGAGGGCGGCGCCGGCGAGCGCACCCCAGCGGGCGGCGGCCGTCAGCGGGGACGCCGGCTCGAGCAGGCGGACGACGCGGGCCCCGGTGGCGCTGCCGGTGACGGCGAGCGCACCGGCCGGCACCCCCGCTCCTCCCCCGGCGCCGCCGGCCACCGCGACGATCGCCTTCGCCAGGGTCCGCCGCGACCCGTCGGGCAGCAGCCGCAGCGCGACGTCGTCGGCCCGCATCTCGACCAGCTGCCGCACCGAGGCGTGCGCGCGGGCGGCGGCCGGCAGCACCGGCAGCGCCTCCTCCCAGGCGACGAACGGCAGCAGCAGCAGGTGGTGCCGCTCGCGCAGGTGCGCCCGCTCGTGCGCGACGACCGCGGCGAGCTGGTCGTCGTCGAGCTCCGCGACCATGCCGGAGGACAGCACGAGCAGCGGCCGGGCGCCGGGGATGCAGAACGCCACCGGCGCCGGGTGCTCGAGCAGCCGGGTGTCGGGCGAGGCGGCCGGCTGCACGACCAGCTCCAGCAGCGCGCGGTGCCGCCGGCGGGTGCGCGCGGTGCGCACCCACGACAGCGCCAGGACGCCGAGCAGCTCGGCGGCGAGCACGCCGGCCAGCGTCAGCGTGACCCAGTGGTCGCCGCGCACCGGGTCGACGGCGGCGTGCCCGCGCAGCACCGCCCACCCCGCCTCGGGCAGCGAGTGCCCCCACGGCGCCAGGCCGTGCACCAGCAGCGCGCCGATGATCGACAGGCCGCCGGCCAGCCCCAGCGCCTGCCAGCAGACCAGCGCCACCAGCGGGTCGCGGCGCGGCCAGCGGGCGCGTGCGAGCAGCGCCGGCACCGGCCACGCGAGCAGCGCGGCGAGGCAGGCGAGCGCGATCGCCGTCAGGGGCAGCACGGGTCAGTCGGCGAGCAGCTCGCGCAGCAGCCTCGCCTCGTCCTCGCTCACGCTGCTGACGAAGCGGGCCAGCACCGCCTGCCGGTCGGCGGACTGCCCGAGCACCTCGTGCATGAGCTCCGCGGCGTGCTCCTCGCGGCTCGCGCGCGGCGAGAAGCGGCGGGGCCGCGCGTCGTCGTGGACGACGAAGCCCTTCTGCTCGAGACGCGTGAGCACCGTGTGCACCGTGGTGAGCGCCAGCCCCCGGTCGGCCAGGGATTCGCGCAGGTCAGCGGCGGAGACGGGACCTTCGGCCACCCAGAGGCGGTCCATGATCGTGCGCTCCAGCTCTCCCAATGAGGCCAAAGGTCCCTCCCTGTTCCCGGTCTCACACGCCGATCCTCTACGGGCTGTAGAAAATTGTCTTCTACAGGGCGTAGAAAGAACACGTCGATCGTACGACAGAGGGAGACCGCACGGTGGACGTGCTCGACATCGCCCGGTGGCAGTTCGGCATCACGACCGTCTACCACTTCCTCATGGTCCCGCTGACCCTCGGCCTGGGGGTCCTGGTCGCGGTCATGCACACCATGTGGCTGCGCACCGGCAAGCCGGAGTGGCTGCGGATGACCCGGTTCTGGGGCCGCATCTACCTGATCAACTTCGCCCTGGGCGTGGCCACCGGGCTGGTCCAGGAGTTCCAGTTCGGCCTCGCGTGGAGCGAGTACTCCCGGTTCGTCGGCGACGTCTTCGGCTCGCTGCTGGCGATGGAGGCGCTGCTGGCGTTCTTCCTCGAGTCGACGTTCCTCGGCCTGTGGATCTTCGGCTGGGATCGGCTGCCCAGGAAGCTGCACCTCGGCGCGCTGTGGGCCGCGGTCGTCGGCTCGTGGATCAGCGCGTACTTCATCATCGCGGCCAACTCGTGGATGCAGCACCCGGTGGGCGTCACCCTCACCGACGAGGGCCGCCCCGAGCAGGTCGACTTCCTCGCCGTCCTGACCAACAACACCGCGCTGGCCGCCTACAGCCACGCCGTCGTGGCCTCGCTGATGGTCGCGGGCGCGCTGCTGGTCGGCATCGGGCTGTGGCACCTGCGCCGGCGCACGCTCGCCGGCCGGCCCACGGCCGACGTCGACCACTCGGTGTGGCGCCGCTCGGTCCGGCTCGGCGGGTGGGTGTCGCTGGCCGCGTTCGTGCTGGTCGCGGTCACCGGCGACTGGCAGGGCAAGCTCATGTACGAGCAGCAGCCGCTCAAGATGAGCTCGGCCGAGGCGCTCTGCGAGACCGAGGCGCCGGCGCCGTTCTCGGTCTTCGCCTGGGGCAAGCTCGGCTCCAACGAGTGCGACGACGTCCACTCGATCACCGTGCCGGGGCTGCTGTCGTTCCTCGCCCACGGCGACTTCTCCACCGCCGTCCCGGGTGTCAACGAGCTGCAGGAGGAGTACGCCGCGGTCTACGGCGAGACCTACCCCGACGACCCGTCGTTCGGGGACAAGGCCGGCGAGCCGATCGACTACACGCCGGTGCTCGCGGTGACCTACTGGAGCTTCCGGCTGATGATCGGCATGGGCGCGGTCTCGGCCGCGGTCGCCGCCTACGCGCTCTGGGCCACCCGGAAGGGGCGGGTGCCGACCTGGCGGATCGGCGTCTACGGATCGCTGCTCGCCGTCGCCGCGCCGTTCGTCGCCAACGCGACCGGCTGGATCTTCACCGAGATGGGCCGGCAGCCGTTCGTGGTCTACCCGAACCCGGACGTGCCGGTCGGCGAGCAGGTGTACTTCTTCACCGCGCAGGCCGTCTCGCCCGGCATCAGCGCCGCCGAGGTGTGGACGTCGCTGATCTCGCTCGCCGCGGTCTACGGCGTGCTCGCCGTCATCGAGCTGTTCCTGATCACCCGCTTCGTCCGGAAGGGCGCGTCGGACGACGACGCCCCGACCCCCGGTGAGCCCCGCGAGGGCACGCCGGAGCAGGACGACGTCCTCTCGTTCGCGTACTGAGGAGCGCCTCCGTGGACCTGCAGACCCTCTGGTTCGTCGCCGTCGCCGTGCTCTGGACCGGCTTCCTGCTCCTCGAGGGCTTCGACATCGGCGTGGCCGCGCTGCTGCCGGTGCTCGGCCGCTCGCGGCACGACCGGCACCTGATGCTGCGCACCATCGGCCCGGTCTGGGACGGCAACGAGGTGTGGCTGATCACCGCCGCCGGCGCGATCTTCGCCGCCTTCCCCGGCTGGTACGCCAGCTGGCTGCCGGCGCTGTACCTGCCGTTCGTGCTGGTGCTGCTCGGCCTGATCGTGCGGGCGGTCGCCTTCGAGTGGCGGCACTCCCACCACGACCCCCGCTGGGACGCGACCTGGACCCACGTCATCACGGCCGGCTCGCTGGTCGCCGGCCTCGGCGTCGGCGCCGCCCTGGGCGCGACGACGCTCGGCCTGCCGATCGACGACGCCGGCAACCGGGTCGGCGGCGCGTTCTCCGGACTGGACTGGTCGGCGCTGCTCGGCGCGGTGGCCGTGGCCGCCTTCGCGGTGGTGCACGGCGCCCTGTTCCTGGCGCTGAAGACCGACGGCGACGTGCGGCTGCGGGCGCGGGCGTTCGCGCTGCGCTGGTCGCCGCTCGCGGCCCTCCCGCTGCTCGCCTGGGCCGGGCTGGTGCACCTGCGGTACGGCACCCCGGTCACCGCGGTGCTCTGGGTGGGAGCCGCGCTGGCCGCCGTCGTCACCTGGACCCGGATCCGGCTGGACCGCGAGGGCCAGGCCTTCACCGGCTGGGCCGTCCTCCTGGCGGCCTCGGCGGCGACGCTGTTCGGCGCGGCCTACCCCGTGGTCATCCCCTCGACGGTCGACCCGGCGTTCGACCTGACCGTCGCCGAGGCGTCGGTCAGCGACTACACGCTGACCGTCATGACCTGGGTCGCCGCGGTCGGCCTGCCGGTGGTGCTCGCCTACCAGGCCTGGACCTACTGGGTGTTCCGCAAGCGGCTGACCGCCGAGCCGGTGCACGAGGTGCACGAGGAGGCCCTGCCCGCATGAATTCCCGCGGACCGCTCGGCGCCCTCGCCGGCGTGCCCGAGCTGCACGGTGCCCTGGTCCGGGCCGCCGCCGCGGCGCTGGTCTCCACCGCCGGCCTGGTCCTGCTCGCCGGCGGCCTGGCGACGGCGATCGCCCGGGTCGCCGGCCTGTCGTCCGGCGCCCCGACCACCCCGCTGGTCGTCGCGATCGCCGGCGTCGCGCTGCGCGCGCTGGCGCAGACCGCCGGGGAGGCGCTGGCCGCCCGCGACGCCCGCCGGGCCGAGGACGAGCTGCGCCGGGAGCTGTTCGACCGGCTGGCCGCCGAGCCGGTCGCGGTCGAGGCCGCCGGCGGCCCCGGCCCGGCCGCCGTCCTGGCCACCACCCGGCTGGGCGACCTCGGCCCCGGCCTGGCCGCCTTCCTGCCGGCGTTCGCGCAGGCGCTCGTCGTGCCGCCGGTGCTGCTGCTCGTGCTCGCCCGGGCCGACCTGCTCTCGGCCGTGATCGTCGCGCTCACCCTGCCGCTGGTGCCGCTGTTCATGGTGCTGGTCGGCAAGCACACCCGCGACGGCACGACCGCCGCCGCCCGCGCGCTGGACCGCATCGCCGCGCACGTGGCCGAGCTGGTCCGCGGGCTGCCCGTGCTGGTGGGCCTGGGCCGCGCCGCCGACCAGGCCGCCGCCCTCGCCGAGCTGGGCGACTCCTCCCGGCGGAAGACCCTCGCCACGCTGCGGCTGGCGTTCCTCTCCGCGCTGGTGCTCGAGCTGATCGCCACCCTGTCGGTCGCGCTGGTCGCGGTGACGGTGGGCCTGCGGCTGGTGCACGGCGAGCTCGCGCTCGCCGTCGGGCTGTTCGCGCTGCTGCTCGCCCCGGAGGCGTTCGCCCCGCTGCGCGCGGTCGGCGCCACGCACCACGCGAACGAGGCCGCGACCCTCGCGGCCGCCGAGGCGCGGGCCGTGCTGGCCGCGGCGCCCGTGCCGCCGGTGGTGCGCGGCGAGGCGGACGACGACCCGCGCGGAGCCGACGTCGCGGTGTCCCGGCTGTCGGTGCGCTACCCCGGCCGTCCGGTGGCGGCCCTGCCCCCGGTCGACCTCGCGGTGCGGCCGGGCGAGCTGGTCGCCGTCCGGGGGCGCAGCGGCTCGGGCAAGTCGACGCTGCTCGCCGTCCTGGCCGGGCTGACGCCGCCGGCCGCCGTCGTCACCGGGGCGGTGAGCGGCGTCGGGCCCGTGGCGTACGTGCCGCAGCACCCGCGCACCACCGGGGCCACCGTCGCCGACGAGCTGCGCCGGCACGCGGGCAGCGAGCCGGACGCCGACGAGGTGGTGGGCGAGGCGCTCGTCGTGGAGGCGCTGGCCCGGGTGGGGGCGTCGTCGCTCGCGGGACGGGAGTGCACCACCCTCTCCCCCGGCGAGCTGCAGCGCGTGGCGCTGGCCCGCGCGCTCGTGCGGATCCGCCGCGGCGCCCGCCTGCTGCTGCTCGACGAGCCGACCGCGCACCTGGACGAGGCCGCCGCGACCACGGTCACCCGCGTGCTCGCCGACCTGCGCGGCACGGTGACGGCTGTGCTGGTCACCCACGATCCCGCGCTGGCCGCCCTCGCCGACCGCACCGTCGACCTCCCCGCCCCCGACGCCCCCGCCCCGGCCCCCTCCCCCGCTTTCGGCGCCGAAAGCGGTCCCGCTTTCGGCGCGGAAAGCGGTTCCGCTCTCGGTGCGGAAAGCGGGGGGACGGCGACCGGCGAGGGGCGGACGGCGGCGGGCGGGGGGCTGCGGTGGCCGCGGCGGGCGCTGCTGAAGGCGGTCGCGGCGGGGATGCTGTCCTCCGGGGCGGGCGTCGCGCTCACCGCGGTCTCGGGCTGGCTCATCGTCCGGGCCGCGGAGATGCCGCCGATCCTCACGCTGATGGTCGCGATCGTCGGTGTGCGGGCCTTCGGCATCGGCCGGGCGGGCATGCGCTGGGTCGAGCGGATGACCGCCCACGACGCCGCGCTGCGGCTCGCCGCCGACACCCGGGTGCGCGTCTGGCGCGCCCTGGCCGCGCAGGGCGTCGCCGCCGACCGGACGCCGGGCGCCGCGCTGGCCCGCGTGGTCGGCGACGTCGGCCTGGTGCAGGACCTCTCGGTGCGCGTGGTGCCGCCGGTGCTGGTGGCGGCCACCGTCCTCGCCGGCACCGTGGGCGCGCTGGCGCTGCTCGACCCCGCGGCGGCCGGGGCGGTCGCGCTCGTCCTCGCGGTCACCGTCGCCCTCGTCGTCCTCGTGCACCGGAGTGTCGACGCCGGCGCCGCCCGCGCGGAGGCCGCGCTGGCGGTGACCGCGCTGCGGGAGACGGCCACCGTGCTCGAGGGCGCCGGCGACCTGCGCGCGCACGGGCTCGCCCGGCACACCGCGGCCGACCTCGCCGCGCTGGCCGGCCGGCAGGGCGCCGCGGCGCGCACCGGTGCCCGGGCGGGGGCGCTGGGCACCGGCCTCGTCGTCCTCGGGTCCGGCCTCGCGGCGGTCGTCGCGACGGCGGTCGGCGCGGGCGGTCCGCTCGACGGCCCGGGTGTCGCGGTGCTGGCCCTCGCGCCGCTGGCGCTGGCCGAGCCGCTGGCCGCCCTGGTCGCGGCGCTGCGGCGGCGGGGCGCGCTCGCCGACGCCCGCGCCCGGCTCGACGCCGTCCTCACCGCCCCGGTGCCGGCCGACCCGGCCGACCCGGTGCCCGCGCCCGCACCGGTCCGCGAGCTCGCCGTCTCCGGGCTGACCGCCGGCTGGCCCGGCGGTCCCGACGTCCTCGTGGGGCTGGACGCGGCGGCCGGCACCGACGGCTGGCTGGTCGTCCGCGGGCCGTCCGGCTCGGGCAAGTCCACGCTCCTCGCCGTCCTGCTGGCGGCGCTGCGCCCGCGAGCGGGCCGCTACGAGGTCGCGGGCGTCGACGCCGCGCGGATCGCCGGGAATGACCTGCGGGCGCGGACGGCCTGGCTGCCGCAGGAGTCGCACGTGTTCGCCTCGAGCATCCGGGCCAACCTCGCCACCGCCGCCCCGCGGGGCGCCCTGGCCGGTCCGGGCGGCGAGGCGCGGATGCGGGCCGCGCTGGCCGCCACGGGCCTCGGCGGCCTGCTGGCGGGCCTGCCCGAGGGCCTGGACACCCAGGTCGGGGCCGGCGGCACGGCGCTGTCGGGCGGCGAGCGGCGGCGGCTGGCCGCGGCCCGGGCGCTGCTGGCCGACCGCGACGTCGTCCTGCTCGACGAGCCCACCGCGCACCTCGACCCGCCGACGGCGCGGGCGCTCGTCCGCGACCTGCGCGCGGCCCTGGCCGGGCGGGTGGTGGTCTGCGTGACCCACGACGACGACCTGGCGGAGCCCGGCGACACGGTGGTGCGCCTCGGTGCGCCCGCGACGGTGGCCGCCTGAGGCACGGGAACGGGGCGCGGGCGCGGCTCGTGAGACGGGTGTGGACGGACTCCGGTTGATCCTCAACGTCGTCTGGTTCGTGCTGACCGGGTGGTGGCTCGCGCTGGCCTACCTGCTGGCCGGGCTCCTCGCCTGCCTGCTGATCGTCACGATCCCCTTCGGCATCGCCTGCTTCCGGCTGGCCGGGTACGCCGCGATCCCGTTCGGGCGCACGACGGTGCCGGCGCCCGGTGCCGGCATCGCCTCGGCGGTCGGCAACCTGCTGTGGTTCGTGCTGGTCGGCTGGTGGCTGTCGCTGCTGCACGTGCTCGCCGGCATCGCCTACTGCGTGACGATCATCGGGATCCCGTTCGGCGTCGCGCTGTTCAAGCTGGCCCTGGTCGGCCTCTTCCCCCTGGGCAAGCGCGTGGTCGACACCGAGCTGCCCTCCTCGTACTTCCGGGCCGGCACGACCGTCGGCGCCGCGCCGGCGCGCTGAGCTCCTCCTCCGGGCTACCCCGCCGCCGCCGGCGCGGCCGTGACGCGGTGCCGGGTCAGGAACTCCAGCGCGGCGTCGGCGACGTCGCGCCACCCGGAGTCGGCCCCGTAGGAGTGGCCGCGACCGGGGAAGGAGAGGAACCCCGTGACGCCGGCGTTGCGCCTGGCCTGGATGCGGTGGGCGGCGCGCACCGTCGACTCCGGGACGGTGCGGTCCTCCCCCGCCGCGACCATCAGCAGCGGGCCGCGCTCCGCGCGGGTGTCCACCGCCGCCTCGCTGCGGGGCGAGAAGTTCGCCAGCCCCGCCTGGAACAGCGGCTTGGCCGGCGCCGGGATCACGTGCGCCTCGTACAGCGCGTCGGACTCCTCCCGGGGGACGGCGCTGGCGAACGCCTGGTGGAAGCTGTCCGGCGAGTGCATCCAGGTCCGGTGCAGCAGCCAGGGCCGTGACAGCACGGGCAGCGCGTTGCGCAGCTGCACCGGCGGCAGGCCGAGCACGCCCTTGAACTGGGTCGGCGACAGCGCGACGCACGCCCGCGCGAACCCCATCGCGTGCAGCCGCTGGGCCACCAGCCCGCCGAAGGAGTGCCCGACGACCACCGGTGGCGACGGCAGCTCGGAGATGAAGGCCGAGTAGGAGTCGGTCACCGCGGCGATGCCGACGTCGGCCACCGCCCCGGGGTCGGCCCGGGTCTGGGCGGCCGTCGCGGCGTCGCCGGGCCAGCCCGGCGCATGCGCGTCGAACCCGCGCTCGGTGAACAGCTCCACCCACGGCGCCCAGCCGCTCGAGTGCAGCCACAGTCCGTGCACGAAGACGACGGGGACGCGGTCGGGCTCGGCCACGCAGCACCTCCGGAGGGCGGGGATCGGCGACGGCGACGCTAGGGCCGCGCCGCCGACCGCGGTGGTCCCTGCGCGCCACGCTCCGGGCCCTGCCTGCCCGTCCTCGCACCGGCGGGGGCTTTACAGGATGGAATCGCTCCCACCACGATCGGCGCCGAGGCAGCGTCGCCGACCAGAGCTTCTGCGGAGGGAGCCCCGTGGCCACGCTGTTCGACACCGCCGCACTGGCGCCCGCCGACCGGCGCCCCGCGTTCGCCGCGGCGATGATCGAGGCGACGATGCCCTCCCGCGTGGACGTGCACGACGCCGACCGGCCGTGGTCGGCGCGGATGGACGGCTGGGACCTCGGTGGGCTGGCCGTGCTGCGCGCCGAGGTGAGCGGTGGGCTCTCCCTGGTCCGTCCGCCGCGGCTGCTCCGGAGCGGCGAGGTGGAGGTGCTCTCGGTCTCGGTGCAGGAACGGGGCACCGGCCGGCAGGAGCAGTTCGACGAGCGGCGCACCGTGCCGGCGGGCGGCCTCGCGACGACCGAGCTGACCGCGCCGTACGAGTTCCGGTGGACCGGCCACGGCGCCGGCCGCGCGCTGCACGTCCCGGTGAGCCGGCTGGGGCTGCCCGTGGACACCGTCCGGGCGGCGGCACCGGCCATCGGGCGCAGCGCCATGTACGACCTCGTCCGCGTGCACGTGGACCAGGTGACCCGGGACGCGCCCCGGTTGGAGGGCGACCCGGTGGTCGCGAGCCTCGCCGCGGCCACCGTCGACCTGGTGCGGGCGCTCCTCGCCTCGGCGTCCGGCGGTCGGCGCGGCGCCCGCGACGCGCTCGCCGACACCCTGCTGACCCGGGTCCGGACCTACGTGCGGCAGCACCTCGGGGACGTCGACCTCGGGCCCGAGCGGATCGCCCGGGAGCACGCCATCTCCACCCGCTACCTGTACCGGCTCTGCCGGGCGGCCGGCCTGAGCCTCGAGCAGTGGATCATCGAGCAGCGGCTGGCCGGCGCCCGCGCGGAGTTGGCCGACCCCGCCGCCGAGCACCGGTCGATCGCCATGGTCGCCCGGCGGTGGGGGTTCGCCGACCCGTCGCACTTCAGCCGGCGGTTCCGCGACGCCTACGGGCTGAGCCCGCGGGACTGGCGGCGGCCGCCACCCCGGTGACGACGCCGCCGACGCCACCCACGAGCCGGCGCACAGCGACCTCGGCGCCGTCCGGACCCCCCGCGATCAGGACGGCGAACTCCGCGGCACCCTCGCGGGCCAGCCAGTCGTCCCCCCGGACGCCGCTGGCGAGCAGGGCGGTCACCGCGCGCATGGCGGCGGGGCCGGGCAGCAGGCCGTCCGCGGCGAACGGCTCGCGGCGGAGGACCTCGGGCCCGACGGTGGGGCAGGATCGTGGACACGGGTTGCGGATCGGCCCGTTCCCGCTAGCGGCGCAGCCGAACCCCGGGAACACACCCCATGGGGTGTGCAGGTGCGTCAGCCGGCGGCGGGCACGTCGACGGCGATCTCGTCGCCCAGCGTGGCGCCCAGCTGCAGCTCCAGGTCGTCGCCGGACCAGAACTTGCCCGGGTCGTACCAGTTGCGCGGCCGCTCGGCCGGCAGCAGCCCCATCGCGGTGTAGGTGGCCGCCACGAGCTCCGCGCAGTAGACGGCCTCGGTGGTGGTCCGACGCCGCAGCCGGCCGTTGATCCAGCCCGCCGCCAGCCCGCGGGTGGTCGGGAACGGCTTGCCGTCCAGCCGCGCGACGGTGCGCAGCACGGCGTCCTCCATCTCGGGGGTCACGCCGCCGTCGTCGGCCGGGCCGACCAGCTGGCGCAGCCAGGCGCGCTGCCCGTACCGGTGCCGCCAGGTGAGGACGGCATCGCGCAGGTCGTGCAGCTGGACCCCGCGGTGGTGGTCGCCGGTCCACGCGTCGGGCAGCGACCGCCCCAGCTCGGCGTGCCAGAGCAGCGGCGGCAGGTCGTCGAGGACGACGGCCATGCCCACGTGGTTGACCGGCGCGTTGGTCACCGCCTGGATGACCCGGTCGGCGGGCGAGCCGCCGCGGAAGATCCAGACGTCGCCGGTGCGGGTCAGGTCGACGGCCTCGTCGAGCGGCAGGGCGCGGCGGGCGGGCACGGCGCTAACTTACGGACGTGCGCCTGTGGAAGCTGCTCGGACTGGCCGGCCTCGCCGGGGTGGCGGCCACCGGCGCCGTCCTCGCGCGCAACGAGCGGCAGCGGCGGTCCTACACGCCCGACGACGTCCGCGTGCGGCTGCGCGAGCGGCACGCGGCGCTGGCGGCCGAGCCGGAGCCGCCGACGGCCGAGGAGCTGTCCGCCGGTCGCACCCACCGGCTGGCCCGGCTGCTGCGCCGGTCCTGAGCCGCGGCCCGCGTTTACCGACGCGGGCGGGCGCGCATCGAACTCCCCATGCCTGCTGGTGACGAGGAGCAGCGCAGCACCCCGATCGGCTTCCGGGACCGGGCGGGCGACCGGTCGGCGGAGGAGAGCCTCGGCGAGGCGCTGCTCGGCTCGCTGCTGGACCGGGCGCACCTCATCCCGCCCCGTCTCGTCGGGCCGCTGGTGGCACAGGAGGTGGGGGCCGCGGGTGGGGACGACGTCGCGATCCACCTGCAGGACCACGACCAGGTCAGCCTGCAGCCGCTGGCGGGGCGGGGCATGGCGGGGCACCGGGTGCCGATCCACGAGTCCCCGGAGGGACGGGCGTTCAGCACCGACGAGCCGGTCGAGGCGGAGCTGCCCGACGGACGGCGCCGGCTCCACCTGCCGATGCTCGACGGCTCCGACCGGGTCGGCGTCCTCTCCGTCACGCTGCCGGCCGTCTCCGACGGCGACCGGCGGCTGGCCCAGCGCCTCGCCGGGCTGGTGGCCGACCTGGTGGTCACCAAGTCCGCCTACACGGACGCCATCGAGCTGACCCGTGCCACCCGGCCGATGACCCTGTCCGCCCGCCTGCAGCGCGACACCCTGCCGCCGCTGGCCATGACGACGCCCGACGTCGACCTGGCCGGCATCCTCGAGCCCGCGTACGAGGTGGGCGGCGACAGCTTCGACTACGCCCTCGACGAGCACCTGCTGCACGTCGCCGTCTTCGACGCGATGGGGCACGGCCTGGAGGCCGCCACGATGGCGACCGTCGTCATCGCCGCGTACCGGCACGCCCGGCAGTCCGGCGCCGAGCTGACCGAGCTCTACGAGCGCATGGACCACGCCGTGGCCGCCACCTTCCCGGGCAGGTTCGCCACCGCGCAGATCGGCCGGCTGGACACCGCCAGCGGGGAGCTGAGCTGGGTGAACGCCGGCCACCCGGCTCCGCTGCACGTCCGTGGCGGCCGGGTGGTCGGCGAGCTGACCGGGCCGATCACCCGGCCGGTCGGGCTCGCCGACGGGCGGCCGGCGCGGGTGCAGACCGCCCGGCTGGAGCCGGCGGACCGGGTGCTCTTCTTCACCGACGGCGTGGTCGAGGAGCGCGTCGCGGGCGAGCAGTTCGGCGAGGCCCGGCTGCGCGAGGTGATCGAGGAGACCACCGCCGAGGGACTGGCCGCGGCCGAGACGGTGCGCCGGCTCTCGCACGCGCTCATGGCCGCGCGGCGGGGGCGCACCAGCGACGACGCGTCGCTCCTGCTGGTCGAGTGGAAGGGTCCGCCCCGCGACGACGAGCTGGCGCCCGACATCCCCGAGGCGAAGCCGGAGAGCCGCTAGGGCGTGAGCGCGGACTCGTCCTTGAGCGCCACCCCGGACGCGCCGAGCCGGCGGGCGGCGGTGAGCAGCGCGGCGACGGTGTCGGCGGCCTGCGCGTACGTCAGCCCGTGCGGCGGGCGGATGTTGGAGACGCAGTTGCGCTCGGCGTCCACCCGGCCGGGCCGCGGGTCCCAGGTCAGGTACGCGCCGAGGGAGTCGGCGGCCGACAGCCCGGGCCGCTCCCCGATCAGCACCACCACCGCGCGCACGCCGAGCGCCGCGCCGATCGCGTCGCCCAGCGCCACCCGCGCCTGGTGCGCCAGCACGACCGGCGCCACCGACCAGCCCGGCAGCCGCGCGAGCAGCGCGGTGGTGACGCCCGCGGCGTGCTCGTGCACCGCGCGCGGCGAGAGCCCGTCGGCGACGACGACGGCGAGGTCGGCGTCGGTCCGGTCCAGCGACGTGCCCTCGGCGAGCCGCCGGCCGAGGTCAGGGCGCTGCAGGTAGGTGGCCCGGTCGGGGGCGGCCGAGCGCACCTCCAGCACCTCGTCGAGGGCCACCCGGCCCCGGTCGAGCGGCGCGTGGACGGCGTCGCGGGCGGCGGCGTGCGCGGCGCGGAACTCCAGCTCCCGCGCCGTCGGCAGGGCGTCGCCGGCCCGGCCGAGGGCCACCCGGGCCCGGGTGGCCGACCGCAGCACGGCCCAGGCGTCCGGCGCCGCGTCGCTCACCGGGACGCCGCCGCGAGCAGCGCGCGGGCCGCCGGCGCGTCGGGGGCGAGCGCGCGCACCCGGCCGGCGTCGTCGAGCAGGTCCATCCGCGCCAGCCAGGCCTCGAACTCCGGCGCCGGCCGCAGGCCGAGCACCTGCCGGGTGGTGAGGACGTCGGAGAAGGACAGCGACTGGTAGTGCAGCATCACGTCGTCGGCCCCGGGGACGGCGATGAGGAAGGTGCAGCCCGCCGCGCCGAGCAGCAGCATCAGCGCGTCGGTGTCGTCGCCGTCCACCTCGGCGTGGTTCGTGTAGCAGACGTCGACGCCCATGGGCAGGCCGAGCAGCTTGCCGCAGAAGTGGTCCTCCAGCCCCGCGCGCAGCACCTGCTTGCCGTCGTAGAGGTACTCCGGGCCGATGAAGCCGACGACGGTGTTCACCAGCAGCGGCTCGAAGTGCCGGGCGACGGCGTAGGCGCGGGCCTCGAGGGTCTGCTGGTCGACCGGGACGCCGTCCACCCCGCGGTGCGCGTCGGCCGACAGCGCCGACCCCTGCCCGGTCTCGAAGTACACGACGTTGCGCCCGACGGTGCCGCGACCGAGCGCCCGCACGCCGGCCCGCGCCTCGGCGAGCAGGTCCAGCGTGACGCCGAACGAGCGGTTGCCCGCCTGCGTGCCGGCCACCGACTGGAACACCAGGTCGACCGGCGCGCCCTGCTCCAGCGCGCGCAGCGTCGTCGTGACGTGGGCGAGCACGCACGACTGCGTGGGGATGCCGTACCGGTCGATGACCTCTTCGAGCAGGTGCAGCAGGGCCACGGTGCGCGCCGGGGAGTCGGTGGCCGGGTTGATGCCGATGACGGCGTCGCCGCAGCCGTGCAGCAGGCCGTCGACCACCGACGCGGTGACCTCCAGCGGGTCGTCGGTCGGCGAGTTCGGCTGCAGCCGCGACGCCAGCCGGCCCGGCAGGCCGAGCGTGCTCCGCAGCCCGGTCACGACCCGGGTCCGCCGGGCGACGGCGACCAGGTCGGCGTTGCGCATCAGCTTCGACGTCGCCGCCACCATCTCGGGGGTCAGCCCGCGGGCCAGCCCGCCGATCGACGCCTCGTCGCCGTCGGCCGCCCACTGCAGCAGCCGGTCGCGGAACTCCCCGACCGTCAGCGACGCCACCGGTGCGAAGGCGGCGGCGTCGTGGGTGTCGAGGACCAGCCGCGTGACGTCGTCCTCGTCGTAGCCGACGACCTGCTCCTCGAGGAAGGTCGCCAGCGGCAGGTCGGCGAGCACGGCCTGCGCGGCCACCCGCTGCGCCGCCGACCCTCCCGCGATGCCGGCGAGGACGTCGCCGGACCGCGGCGGCGTGGCCTTGGCCAGCAGGTCGGCCAGCGAGCCGAACTCGTACGTGTGCCCGGCCAGCGTGCCGCGGCGGACGGTCATGCGGGCAGTGAACCAGGATCAGTCGGGCACGAGGGTGGTGAGCTCGCGCACGTACACGCCGGTGCCGTGCCCGAAGCCGGACACCGCCGGCTGCAGGCGCCCCACCCCGGCGACGGCCCGGTCGAGGAGGGTGCGCGGCCGCGGCAGCCGGACCCGCTCGCCGGACACGGTGAGCACGAGGACGCCGGCGACCACCGCGAGGACGGCCACCGAGCCGACCGCCACCGGCAGGCCGGCGGACTCCGCGAGCAGCCCGATCACCGGCGGGCCGCCCAGCAGGCCGGTGTAGCCGACGGTGGTGGACAGGGCGATGCCCCGGGCGCCGCCGAGCAGCCCGGCGCGGGCGACGGCCAGCGGGAACACGTTGGCCAGCCCGAGCCCGACCAGCACGAAGCCGGCGAGCGCCACGGTCAGGGACGACGTCGTCACCGCGGCGAGGGCGCCCGTTGCGGCGAGCAGCGTGCCGCCGACCAGCAGCCGCCGCTCCCCCACGGCCTGCAGCAGCCGGCCGCCGGCGAGCCGGCCCGCGGCCATGGCCAGGGAGAACCCGGCGTACCCCGCCGCCGCGACGGTCGCCGGGGCGGCGAGCTCCTCGCGCAGCAGCAGCGCGCCCCAGTCGGTGAGCGCGCCCTCGCCGAACGCGGTGCAGCCGGCGATGGCGCCGAGCACGACGAGGACGGCGGTCGGCCGACGGCGCGGGCCGTCCGCGCCGTCCGGCGCGTCCGGCGGCGCGGTGGACCGCGGGGCGCCGACGAGAGCCGGGAGCGCCCACGCGCTGACGAACAGGCCGGCGGCGGCGACCAGCGCGAGGTGCGCGGTCACGCCGAGCAGGGAGGAGACGGCGCCGCCGAGCAGCGCGCCGGCCAGCCCGCCGAGGCTGAAGCCGGCGTGCAGGCCCGACAGGATCGGCCGGCCGACGCGGGCCTCCACCTCCACGCCGACGGAGTTGGCGGCGACGTTGACCATGCCGGTCGCGGCGCCGAACACGAACAGCGCCGCGCACAGCCCGGGGACGCCGGCCACCAGACCGGGCAGGACCGCACCGGCGGAGACGGCGACCGCGGCCACCGCGGCCACCCGCCCGGCGCCGAACCGGGCGCACCACGCCCCCGTGACGCGCATGCACACCAGCGCACCGAGCGAGAGGCACAGCAGCGCGATGCCGAGCGTGCGGTGGCCGGCGCCGACCCCGGCGGCCACGTCGGGGACGCGCGCGGCCCAGCTGCCGAAGACGGCGCCGTCGAGCACGAAGAGGGCGGTGACGGCGGCGCGCAGCCGCGACGTCGAGGGCTCCGGCGCGCGCGAGGCGGTCGAGCGGAGCAGGTCCGCGACCGGGACGCGGGCGCGCGCCAGCGAGGGAGGAGTCGTCATGGGAGTTCGTCTCTCGGGAGGGCGAGGGGCAGGGAAGAGCACACGACCTCGGGCACCCGTTCCTCTCCACCGTGCCCCGGCTCCCGGCGCTCATGCCGCTCCTCGCCCGGGAATCGGGCGTGAGACGAACCACCGTCGTGCCACAGGAGCCGTCACCGCCCACGGCGGCAACGGCTCCTGTGGCGGCGCTCTCACACGGACGCCGTCCCGACGGGGTCGCGGCCGGCGAGGCCGAGCGCCCGCGCGAAGGCAGGTGCATCGGCGGGCACCGGCACCTCGGCGCCGAACCACCCGCCGTCGCGGCCCATCGCCGCGATCCCCTCCACGGCGGTGAGCGCGGTCCGGCCGAGCTCCTCGGGGACGTCGTAGGGCGCGCCCACCGCCCGGGCGACGTCCCAGCCGTGGACGGCGAACTCGGCGAGCATCATCGGCCCGACGGCGGCGGCCGGCATCGGCGACGTCCCCATCACCGTCTCCCCCTCCCAGGCGCCGGGTTCGCCCCAGGCGTCGGCGGCGGCGCGCAGCTGCTGCGCCACGGCGGGCGCCCAGTCCTGCGGCGGCAGGCCGGCGAGGAACGGCGGCGGCCCGGCGCTGCTCCAGTCGCGCTCGAGCGGTTCCCGGCGGGCCGCGTGCAGCGACAGCAGCGCTCCCCAGGCGAGGTGCTCGACGAGGGCCCGGACGTCGAAGTCGGCGCACGGCGTCGGCGCGGTCCAGCGGTCGGCCGGGACGGCGGCGACGGCGGACGCGGCCAGCTCGGCAGCGGTGCGGACCTGCAGGGCTTCGGGCTTCGCGGTCGTGTTCGTCATGCCCCCAGCCCACTCCAGGGGTGGCCGCGGGTCTTGAAGATTCGCGACAGAATCGGCCGGTGCCCGCCGACGAACCGCCCGGCGACGACCGCGGCATCCTGCACCCGCGCACCGCGGAGGCGGCGTTCGACGTCGGCCGGCACGCGCCCTCGCCCCGGCTGGCCGCCTTCGTCTCCTACCTCTGGACGGTCGAGTGGGCGCTGCCGCCCGGGGGGACGCACCGGCAGCGGATCCTGCCCAACCCGTCGGTGCACCTGTCGTTCGAGCCCGACCGCGCCCGGGTGACCGGCCCGCTGCGCCGGTCGGACTCCGGCTACGAGCTGACCGGCCGCGGCCGGGTGGTGGGGGTGCGGTTCCGGCCGGGCGGGGCGCGGCCGTGGCTGCCGGGTCCGGTGTCGGCGCTGACCGACACCGAGGTGCCGGTGGGCACGATGGCCGACCTCGACGCCGACGCCGTCCTGGCGCAGGTGGCGGCGGCGCCCTCCGCGGCCGCGGCCGCCGGGATCGTGGACGCCGTCCTCACCCCGCTGTGCCCGGAGCCCGACCGCGCCGTCGACCGCGCCGACGGGCTGGTCGCCCTGGTCGACGCCGAACCGGCGATCCGCCGGGTCGAGGACCTCGCCGCCCGGCTGGCGACGACGCCGCGCAGCCTGCAGCGGTTCTGCGCCGAGTGGATCGGGGTCGGGCCGAAGGAGCTGGTGCGCTGGGCGCGGCTGCACGAGGCCGCCGGCCGCGCCGCCGCCGGCCGGGTGGACTGGGCGGCGCTGGCCGTCGAGCTCGGCTACGCCGACCAGGCGCACCTGGTGCGGGACTTCACCCGCGTGGTCGGCGAGCCGCCCGCCCGGTACGCCCGCGCGGAGGCGTCCGGCTGACGTCGACGCGGGAACGCCCGGGCTTCCGGGACGGCGGTACCAACGCCCCTGTCGCGAACCGGCCGGGTTCACGACGGTGGGCTCCGCGGGGGACGCCGACGAAGGAGACCGCCGTGACCGATCGAGGGCTGCAGAACCTGGAGACCGTGCGCACCCTGTTCGACGCCATGGGGAAGGGAGATCTCGACGCGATCCGCGGCACCCTGGCCGACGACGTGACCCTCGTGATCCCGGGGTCCTTCCGCTACGCCGGCACGTTCCACGGGCCCGACGGGTTCCTCGGCGCCTTCGGGCAGCTCGTCCAGGCCAGTGCCGGCACGCTGCAGGTGCGACTCGTCGACTCGGCCGTCGAGGGGGCGGACGGCGACCGGGTGATCGCGACCTTCCACGGCACCGGCAGGGTCGGGGACGAGGTCGTCGACGAGCACAACGCCTGCCTGGTACGGCTCGACGGCGGGCGGATCACCGAGCTGGTCGAGTTCTTCGGCGACCCGCACACCGTCGCCAGGCAGTGGGGCTGACGTCCCCGCGGGAACGCGCCGAGAAGGCGGTCCGTGCACGGCGGTTCGGCGTGTTCGCGCGTGTCCCGTGCACGGAGTGCCTTCTCGGCCCGGAGGCCGGGCTCAGATGCCGCGCCAGGGACCCCGGGTGGCGTTGGTCGCCGGCCGCGACGCGAAGACGTTGCCCTCGGTGGGACCGGTCTCGTCGCGGGAGACGGCGAACGTGCGCAGCATCGGCCCGACCAGGGCGTCGTACACCCCGGGGAAGAGCCGGAAGCCGGCGATGACCAGCGGGTTCAGCGGCCCGGCGTGCACCATGCGCCGCGGCCGGTCGAGGACGCGCGCGATGCGCTTCGCGATGCGCTCGGGCGTGTAGACCGGGATCGGCGGGCGGCCGGTGCGGCCCATGTAGGACGCGCCCTGGTAGTAGATCGGCGTGCTGACGCCGCCGCAGGCGACCGCGGAGACCTTGATCCCCGGCACGTCCCGGACCTCCTGCTGCAGCACCCGCACCAGCCCCATCTGGCCCCACTTCGCCGCGATGTAGCTGCCCATCAGGGGGGTGGCGACCGACGCGAGCAGCGAGCTGACCACGACGAGGTGGCCGGCGCCCTGCCGGCGGAACACCGGCAGCGCCGCCCGGCCCACGTTCGCGGTGCCGTGCAGGGCGGTGTCCACCACGCGGTCGAAGACCTCCGCGGGCACGTCCTCGACCCGGCCGTAGGCCATCACCTGCGCCGAGTGCACGACGACGTCGAGCCGGCCGAACCGCTCGACCGTGGCGTCGACCGCCGCCCGGACGGCGTCGGCGTCGGTGACGTCGGCGGGGTGGACGACGGCCGCGACGGCACCGGCCGCGCGCGCCTCCTCCGCCGCCGCCTCGAGGGACTCCCGGCCCCGGGCGACCAGGACGACCGACGCCCCGCTCTCGGCGAAGCGGCGGGCGGTCGCGCGGCCGATCCCGCTCGAGGCGCCGGTGATCAGCACGGTCTGGGGCGAGGAGGGCATGCGGGAACTCCGGTGGCTCGGGAAGGGTTGTGCACGACCTACCCGTCGGCCCCGGATCCATGCAGCCGCTCGAGCAGCCAGCGCGGGCCGGTGACCGTGGTGCCCGCCGGCAGACGGGCCCGCAGTCCGCGATCGGCGGTGACCACCAGCGGCGGGTCCCCGGCGCCGGCGAGCGCGGCCGCCCGCGCCGCCAGGGCGTCGTCCCCGCTGCCGGGCGCCCGGACGACGTCGACGCCGTCCGGTGCCGCCACGTCCCGGGCCTGCCCCTCCACGACGACCACCACCCCGGTGACCTGCAGCGGGGCGCCGTCCGGGCCGGTCGTCGACGTCCCCGGGAGCACGGCCAGCCGGGCGAGCAGCCGCGCGGTCGCGCCCGCCCGGTCCCGCCACCAGCCGTCCGGCCGCGAGCCGACCACGTTCGCCGCGTCGACCAGGACGACGGTCACCGCGTCCCCCGATCGGGCGACGGGCGGCGCCGTTTCCGCGGCCCGGCCTGCGGGAATCCCCTGTCCGACCTGCGACGGAGGAGGCCGGGCATGGCGATCCACGAGGACCGCGACGGGACCACCACGACCGAAGGGTCGCATGCGACCCGCGGCACGGCCCGCGACGCGGTCGCCGCCCAGCGGGCGCGCTTCGGCGGCATCAAGTGGGGGGCGGCGTTCTTCGGCTGGCTGTCGGCCAACGGGCTCGCCGTCGTCCTGATCGCCCTGCTGTCGGCCGCCGGCGTCGCGATCGGCCTCACCAACGGCGTCGACACCGCCGACGAGGCCGCCGCACAGGCCGACACCCTCGGCCTGGCCGGCGGGATCGGCGTCCTCGTCGTCCTCTTCCTCGCCTACCTCGCCGGCGGCTACGTCGCCGGGCGGATGGCCCGCTTCGACGGCGCCCGCCAGGGGCTGGCCGTGTGGCTGATCGGGCTGCTCGTCGTGGTGCTGCTCGCGCTCGCCGGGGTGGCGCTCGGCGCCGAGTACAACGTGCTGCAGCAGCTGAACCTGCCGCGCATCCCGGTCGACGAGGGCACCGCCACCACCGCCGGGATCATCACCCTGGTCGCGATCCTCGTGGTCACGCTGGTCGGCGCGGTCCTGGGCGGCAAGCTCGGCGACCGCTACCACCGGCGGATCGACCGCGCCGGTTTCGACCTCTGAGCGTCACCCCCGGCTCGTAGGCTGCCCGGCATGTGCCGGAACATCCGACCGCTGGCCAACTTCGAGCCCCCGGTGACCTCCGAGGAGGTCCAGGCGGCGGCGCTGCAGTACGTCCGCAAGATCAGCGGGACGACGCGGCCGTCGCAGGCGAACACCGAGGTGTTCGAGCAGGCCGTGGCCGAGGTGGCGGCCGCCTCGCAGCGGCTGCTCGACGCGCTGGTGACGACGGCGCCGCCCAAGGACCGCGAGGTGGAGGCGGCCAAGGCGCGCGCCCGGGCTGCCGCGCGGTACGGGACGCCCGCCTAGCCGCCGACGTCCCGCGGGTCCGGCGTGCGGAACGGCACGTCGTCGCGCGGCAGGTCCGGCGGGTCGTCGGGTGGATCGGCCCGGTCGCCCGGCTGGGCGTGCGCGACGTCCGGCTCCTCCCCCTCGATCCCGAACCCGTCGGCCGGCTCGGGGGCACCGGCCCCCGGGTCGGCGGCCGGGATGCCCTGGTCCGGCATCCCCTGCTCCGGCTCGAGCGGACTCGTCGTCGACATGCCGCCGCGATACCCGCTCGTGCGGCATCCTTCCCGGGCACGGGTGAACAGCAGGTGAACGGGCAGCGGGACGGCATTCGGCTGAGAGCGAGGCGTGGCCATGAGCGTGGAGGTGCGGCAACGTCCGGGGCGGGACGACGGCGAGCCCGGCGAGACGCACCAGGAACGGGTCAACCGGGAGCTGATCGAGCTCCTCAACGAGCTCCGGGTCGCGCTCCCGGGGGTGCAGTTCCTCTTCGCCTTCCTGCTGGTCGTGCCCTTCTCGCAGGGCGTCGAGGACATGACGGCGTTCCAGAAGGACGTCTACTTCGTCAGCCTCGTCGCCGCGGCCGTCGCGACCGGTCTGCTCATCGCGCCGACGGCCCAGCACCGGATCCTCTTCCGCAAGCACGACAAGGAGGCGCTGCTCAAGCGCAGCAGCAAGTCGACGATCGCCGGCACCGCGGTGCTGGCGGTGGCCATCTGCTCGGCGGTGCTCCTCGTCGTCGACGTGCTGTTCAGCGCCACCCAGGCCTGGATCACCGCCGGGGCGGTCGCCGTGCTCCTCGCGTGGTGGTGGTTCGCCACGCCGCTCTACCAGCGGGCCCGCGGCCGGGCGGACGACGAGGGCTGAACCCGCGGGCGGGTTGCCTAACCTCTAGCGCGTGACCTCGACGGCGCTCCGTGGCGCCCCCGCGCCCGCCGACCGCCGCGACGCCCGCAGCCGCCGGTGGCTGCTCGAACTGCTCCCCCCGGCCCTGGTCCTGCTCCTCGGCGGGCTGCTGCTCGCGCCGGGGCACGGGCTGTGGTTCGACGAGCTGTTCACCGCCGAGGTCGCCCGCCTGCCGCTGGGCGACGTCCTGGCCGCGGTGGCCGCCGGCGAGGGGACGGCGAGCTACCTGGCGGGCGTGCCGCCGTCCTACAACGCGCCGTACTACGTGGTCGCGCACGCCTGGGTCTCGCTGCCGGGCCTCGGCGGGGACACCTCGCTGCGGGTGCTCTCGCTGCTGGCCACCGCCGGCGGGCTCGCGCTGGTCACCCGCGCCGTCACCCGCCTGGCCGGACGGCCCACCGGGGTGCTCGCCGGGCTGGTGCTCGCGGTGAGCCCGCTGGTGCTCGAGCAGGCGGTCGAGGCCCGCAGCTACGGCCTCGCCGTGCTGGCCACCGGCGGCGCCGCGCTCGGCCTGGCCCGCTGGCTGGCCGGCGCGCCGCGGGGGCTGCTGCTGTTCGGCCTCGCCGGGGCCGGCGCGGGCCTCATGCACTGGTACGCGGTCACCGTGGTCGCCGCGCTCGTCGTCGCCGGGCTGCTCCTGCGCGGCCGGCGGGCGCTGCCGCTGGTCGCCGTCGGCGCCGCGGCCGCGCTGCCGACCGCCGCGCTGATCGGCGTCAACCTGCTCAACGGCACCGGCGCGCGCAACGCCGAGCACCTGCGCGACACCGGCGGGCGGCTGGCCGACCTGGCCTTCGCCGCCTGGACCGGCCGCTCCTGGCCGCTGCTGTTCCTCACCGCCGGCCTGGCCGTCGTGGGCGGGCTGCGCGGCGCCGGGGTCCGGGTGGTCGGGACGGCGTGGGCGGTGGTCCCGCTGCTGCTGCTCACGCTGGCCGAGCTGGTGCGCCCGGTGTACCTGCCGCGCTACCTGCTCGCCGGGCTGCTCGGCATCGGCGTCCTGGCCGCGGCGGGTGCCTGGGCCCTCCCCCGCACCGCGCGGCTGCCGGTGGCCGGGCTGCTCGTCGGCCTGGCGCTGCTGGTGTCCTCGCCGCTGTTCGTCCGCGAGGCGCGCGAGCGGTCCGACGACGTCGTCCGCCACCTGGCGAGCGTGCAGCGGGCCGGTGAGCCGGTGGTCGCCGCCGACCAGCGGTCCGCGCTCGGTCTGGACCACTACGTCCGGTTGCTCGCGCCCCGGCTGCGCGCCGACGTCGTCCTGCCCCCCGACGACGCCCCGCCCGGCGAGGACCGGGTGTGGGTGGTCCGCCGGCTGATCGACGGCGAGCCGGAACCCACCGACGACGACGAGATCCTGGTCGGCGCCGGGCTGCGCCTGGTCGACGAGCGGTCCTTCCCCGGGTCGAAGACCGACCTCGTCGTCCAGCTCTGGCTGCGGTAGCTCACGCCGCCCGAGGCCCCGGCAGCGCCCGGTGGATCTCGTAGCCGGGGTACGCAGGTAGCTCCTCGTCCACGACCAACCGGATGCCGTCGAGCTCGACCGGGCCGTCGCGGCCCTGCGACACCAGGAGGTCGCGGACCTCTGGCCGGATGCGGATCTCGACGGGCTCGGCGACGCCGGGGCGCCGGGCGATCGCCAGGATGTCGTCGAGGACATCAGGTGGGTGCCAGTGGGTGGTCATGCTGCGCGCTCCTGGTCGTGCCTACCAGGGCAACGCACGAGGGTCGGGAAGGATGCCCGCTAGCGACGACGGCGGGCGCGCGCGGCCCAGAGCAGCGAACGGGCCGACTGCCGGAGCCGCCGTGCGGAGGTCCACGCCGACCGGCCCTCGGCGCGGCGGGCGCGCTCGACCGGGATGCTGGTCACCGGACGCCCGGCCAGCCCGACGGCGAGCACCACGCTCGGCGCCCGCGCGGCGAGGACGGCGTCGCGCACCGGCCGGGTCATCGCCAGGAAGGCCCCCGCGTCGGGCGGCAGCCCGGTGAGGCGGGCGGCCAGCCGCCGGTGCAGCGCGCCGGTCCCGCGGCGCACGGCCGGCTCGTAGCGGCCGCGGCGGCCGGCGAACACGGCGTCGACGTCGCCGCGGGCCAGCCGGTCCAGCAGCCGGGGCACCGCCTCCGGCGGGTCCTGCAGGTCGGCGTCCATGCAGACCCACACGTCGACGTCGTCCTCGGCGGCCAGCCCGACGGCGAGCGCGGCGTGCTGGCCGACGTTGACGGTCAGGCCGGTGATCGCCACCCGGCGGTCGGTGGCGGCCAGCTCGTGCGCGACACGGACGCTCTCGTCGGGCGAGGCGTCGATGACCAGCCGCAGGTGCCAGTCGTGACCGTCGAGGGCGGCGGCCAACCGCTCGCAGAGCGGGCGCAGCGTGCCCGCGTTGCGGTACACGGGCACCACCACGGCGACGCGCACCCCGGCGCTCACGTCTCGGCGCGCCACGTGCGGGCCAGGCCCTCGGCGAGGTCGACGGCGGGCGCCCAGCCGAGCAGGCGCCGGGCCGCGCCGGGGTCGCTGACCCAGTCGGCGCTGTCCCACTCGCGGCCCGGGTGGGCGCCGGGCGCGGTCGCGACCCGCCGTCCGGTGACCCGCTCGGCGGTGGCCACCAGCTCCTCGGTGCTGGTCTGCACGCCGGTGCCGACGTTGAGCACCGCGCCGGCCGGCAGGTCGTCGGCCAGCGCGGCGCGCACGCACGCGTCGACGACGTCGCCGACCCACACCCAGTCGCGCCGGCTGACGCGTGCCGGGAGCGGCACGACCGCGCCCGTGCGGGCGGCGGCGAGCACGACCGGGACCAGCCGGGTGGGGTGGTCGTGCGGGCCGTAGACCTGGAAGGCGCGCAGCACGGCGGCGCGCACCCCGCGCTCGGCCGCGGCGGCCTGCAGCAGCAGGGACCCGGCCGCCTTGCTCGCCCCGAAGAAGCCCCGCGGGCGCAGGGCCGCCGACTCGTCCAGCGGCGCCGGCCCGGCGGCGTACTCGGTGGAGGAGCCGAGCCGGACCACCGCGCGGCACCGGTCGGGCAGCGCGTCGACCAGCCAGGGGCTGGTGTTGACCGCGACGGTGGCCGCCCGCTCGGCGGGGGTCGCCTTCGCCCGCGCGGCGGCGAGCGAGAAGACGACGTCGGGGTCCGCGGCGCGCACCGCGGCCGCGCCGGCCGCCGGATCGGCGAGGTCTACGTCGGCCCGGGTCAGCCCGACGACGTCCCACCCGTCGGCGCGCAGGCGCTGCACCAGGTGCCGGCCGACGAACCCGCCGGCCCCGGTGACCAGGGCCCTCACGCCGGCGAGGGGACCGGCTCGGCGACGCCGCGGCCGGTCACCGCCGCCACGAACCGCGCGCAGCGCTCCGCGGTCTCGGCGGGCCCCGCCGCGCGCAGGTCGTCGAGGGCGGCCAGCAGCCGGGGCACCTCGACGAACGGGTCGCGCCCGACCATGTCGGCGGTGAACGACCGGCGCAGGAAGGTGAAGTCGACCCCGAGGCGCACGAGCTCGCCGGCCAGCAGCACGCCGGGCACCGGGCTCCCGCCGCCGGGCAGGGTGAGACCGGCGACGCCGAAGGGCACGTCGACGACGGAGCGGACCTCCTCCACGGTGCCGTCGACGAGCGGTTCGAACAGCGAGTCCGACCGGCGGTCGATCCGCAGGTCGTTGAGCCCGACGTAGACCCGCGACAGAGGCCGCCGGGCGAGCGCGGCGGCCCGGTCGACGGCGTCCTGGGTCTCGATCAGGATGCCGACCCCGCACCGGCCGGCGACCGCGTCCAGCGTCCGGTCGACCTCGTCGGTGGTGCGGACCATCGGCAGCAGGATCTCGTCGGCGCCCCGCGCGACGGCGACCTCCACCTCGCCCGCCGTCCACGGGCCGAACCCGTTGACCCGGCAGAGGATCCGCCCGTCGACCGCCGTCCGCATGCGGGTGAGGTCGGCCGGGGTGTCGCTGTTGATCTGGGTGTCCTCGCCGGCCTGCCGGCGGGCCTTGCCGCGGCGCTCCCAGTCGACCACGATCCCGGCCGCGCCGGCGGCCAGGACGTCGCGACCTCGTCCTGCATCGACGGTGAAGAGGAAGAGATCCACGGGGTTAGCGTAGGCATTCCTAACCGCGGTTCACAGCCGGGGCACGGCACCGTCCGCCGGGAACGCCAGCGCCGCGCCGCGCACCGAGATCGAGACCTCCTGACCCGCGACCGGCAGGTGCATCCCCTCCAGCCGGGCGGCCACCGACTCCCCAGACGGCAGGTCGAGCCACACCCGGGCGTCGTGGCCGAAGAAGTCCACGCTGCGCACCCGCGCCGCCGGCAGCGCCGGGTCGGGCTCGCCGAGCCGCAGCTGCTCGGGGCGCAGCAGCACCCGCACCGGCCCCTCGCCGGGGGCGCCGGCGACGGGCAGCGGCCCCAGCACCGACCGGGCCCGCCCGCCGCTGACCTCCGCCTCCAGCAGCACGGCCTCCCCGACGAAGGTGGCGACGTCGAGGTCGCGGGGGCTGCGGTAGAGGGTCCGCGGGTCGGTGAGCTGCACCAGCCGGCCGCCCCGCAGCACGGCCACCTGGTCGGCGGTCGACAGCGCCTCCGCCTGGTCGTGGGTGACCAGGACGGCGGTGGCGCCGGCGGCGCGCAGCGCGGTGGCGACGGCCTGCCGGGTCTCCTCCCGCAGCGAGGCGTCCAGCGAGGAGAACGGCTCGTCGAGCAGCACGAGCGAGGGCCGGGGCGCGAGCGCGCGGGCGAGCGCGACCCGCTGCTGCTGACCGCCGGAGAGCTGGTGCGGTGAGCGCCCGGCCAGCTCCGGGTCGAGGCCGACGAGGGCGAGCAGCTCGCGCACGCGGGCGGCGTCGCGGCGCTCGCGGCGGGGCAGGCCGAAGGCCACGTTGCCGGCCACCGACAGGTGCGGGAACAGCCCGCCCTCCTGCGGCACGAACCCGATGCCCCGTCGGCGGGCGGGCACGCTGCGGCCGGCGCCGGCCACCACCGTGTCGCCGACGGTGATCGTGCCCGCGTCGGGGTCGTCGAAGCCGGCGATCAGCCGCAGCAGCGTCGTCTTCCCGCAGCCCGACGGGCCCAGCAGGGCGGTGAAGCTCCCCGTCGGCACGGACAGGTCCACGCCGGTGAGCACGGGCGTGGCGCCGAACGACTTCGTCACCTGCTGGACGGTCAGGGAGCTCATGTGGTCAGACCTCGTCGGGCGTCACGGGAGAGCAGGACGGTGGCCGGCGCCGAGAGCAGCACCATGACCAGGGCGTACGGCGCGGCGGCCCCGTACTCCAGGGCGCTGCTGGCCGACCAGAACGCGGTGGCCAGCGTCGTCGTCCCGGTCGGGGCGAGCAGCAGGGTGGCGGTCAGCTCGGTGACCACCGCGAGGAAGACCAGCGCGGCGCCGGCGCCGATGCCGGGGGCGAGCAGCGGCAGCGTGACCCGGCGCAGCCGGTCCAGCGGCGAGGCGCCCAGCGACGCGGCGACGTCGTCGTAGAGGACCGGCGACTGCTCCGCCGCGGCCCGCACGGTCACCACCGCCCGCGGGAGGAAGAGGATCGCGTAGGCGGCCAGCAGCACGGGCACCGTCTGGTAGAGCCACGGCGTCGCCCGGATGCTGAGCGTCACCAGCGCCAGCGCGATCACGATGGCCGGGACGGCGCTGCCGAGGTAGGTGCTGCGCTCGAGCAGCGTGCTGACGCGGCCGCGCACCCGCACCGCGAGCCAGCCGGTGGGCACCGCGAGCGCCGTCGTGACCACGGCCGCGACCGCGGCCAGCGCGAGGGTGCTGCCGGTGGTGGCGAGCAGCCGCGCCCCGTCGAAGGTGGCGGAGGTGCCGCGGACCAGCCAGAGCACGAGCACGCCGAGCGGCACGGCCAGCGCCAGGGCCACCAGCGCGGTCAGGCCGGCGAGCGCCGGGGCGGTCGCCGCCCCCAGCGCCACCGGCCGGCCCGGGCGGGCCGCCCCCCTGCCCGTGCGGGCGAACCCGTGCCGGCCGCGCAGCCGCAGCTCGGCGAGCAGCAGCCCGAGGCACAGCAGCACCAGGACGCCGGCGAGCATCGTCGCGCCGGGCCCGTTGAACGTGGCGCGGTACTGGTCGTAGATCGCCGTGGTGAAGGTCGGGTAGCGCAGCATCGCGAAGGCGCCGAACTCGGCGAGCAGGTGCAGCGCGACCAGCAGGCTGCCGCCCAGCACCGCCACCCGCAGCTGCGGCAGCTGCACCCTCCGGAACACCGACCAGTTCGACAGCCCGAGACCGCGGGCGGTCTCCTCCAGCGCGGGGTCGAGCCCGCGGAACGCGGCCACCGCGGGCAGGTAGACGAACGGGAAGTAGGACAGCGTCACGACCAGCAGCGCGCCGCCGTAGGTGTCCAGCCCGGGCAGCAGGGAGATCCAGGCGTACCCGTTGACGAACGCCGGCACGGCCAGCGGCGCGACGAGCAGCACGTGCCAGACCCGCCGGCCGGGGACCGAGGACCGCTCGGTGAGCCAGGCCGCGCCGACCCCCAGGACGGCGCAGCAGGCGACCGTGCCGACGACCAGGCGGGCCGTGTTCCACAGCAGCTCGGCCACCCGCGGCCGGAAGACCAGCTCGCGGACGCCGGACCAGCCGACGTCGGCGGTGTAGTAGGCGATGTAGCCGAGCGGCAGCAGGGCCAGCGCCGCGACGGCGGCGGCCAGCAGCAGCGTGACCGGGTGCCGGCGCAGCCGCCCGCGGGCAGGACGGACCCGGCCCGCGGGCGCCGCCGTCGGCCCGGGGCCGGTGGTGAGCCCGGCCGCGACGCTCAGAGCAACCCCACCTCCTGCATCAGCTCGGTGACGGTGGGGGCGTCGAGCGACCCGGGGTCGAGCTCGGGGGCCTGGAGGTCGGCCAGCGGCGGCAGCGCCTCGGCCGAGGCGACGTCGACCCCGACGGCGTACTCGAGGGCGTCGCTGTCGGCCAGCCGCTCCTGCGCGGTCCGGCTGGTCAGGTACTCGACGAGCCGCTGGGCGTCCTCCTGCTGGTCGGAGGAGGCGAGCACCCCGGCGCCGGAGACGCTGACGAAGGCGCCCGGGTCCTGGTTGCGGAAGTAGTGCAGGACGACGTCGTCACCGACGAGGCCGTTCTCGGCCTGGTCGCGGTACCAGTAGTAGTGGTACATCACGCCGAGGTCGACCTCGCCCTCGTCCACGGCCTTCATCACCGCGGTGTTGCTGGCGTAGATCTCGGCGTTGCGCTCGAGGCCCTCCAGCCAGGCCCTGGTCTCCTCCTCGCCGCGCAGGGCGAGCACCGCGCTGACGATGGCCTGGAAGTCGGCGCCGCCGGCCGCGATCCCGACACGGCCCTCCCACTGCGGGTCGGCCAGGCCGAGGATCGAGGGCGGCAGCTCGTCCTCCGAGACCGCGGCCGGCTGGAAGCCGAGCACGGTGGCGCGCGCGGCGAAGCCCGTCCAGGTCCCCGACGCCGGCCGGTACTGCGGACCGACCTGGTCGAGGGTCGCCTGGTCGAGCGGTGCCAGCAGGCCGGCCTCGTCGACGACGTGGATGGACGGGCTGTTCTCGGTCAGGAAGACGTCGGCCGGGGACGCCTCCCCCTCCTGGACGATCTGGTTGGCCAGCTCGGAGTCGTTGCCGTCCCGGAACTCCAGCTCGATGCCCGTCTCGGCGGTGAAGTCCTCGAGCATCGCCCGCACCAGGCTCTCGTGCTGGGCGCTGTAGACGGTCAGCGTCTCGGCGTCGGCCCCCTCGGCCGACCCGCAGGCGGCGACGGCGACAAGGGTGGCGAGAGCGGTGGCGGGGGCGACGACGACCCTGCGGAGCCTGAGCACGAGCTGATCCTCCCAGAAGATAGGCGAGGCACACCTAAGCAGAAGGATCCCGCACACCGGGACCTCCGCCCTCGGGCGGCCCCGCCGCCTGCGCTACAACTCGGGGGTGACCGGACCGACCATGCGCCAGGCCCGCTTCGCCGAGCTGACCGGCCGGGAGGTGTACGGCCTGTGCCGGCTCCGGGTCGACGTCTTCGTCGTCGAGCAGGAGTGCCCCTATCCCGAGCTGGACGGCCGCGACACCGAGCCGGGCACCGTGCACCTGTGGTTCGAGGCCGGCGGCGAGCCGGTCGCGACCATCCGGGTGCTGCGCGAGGCCGAGGGCCGGGCCATCGGGCGGGTGGCCACGGCCACCGGGTGGCGCGGGCAGGGTCTGGCCGCGCGCCTGCTCGACGCCGGGATCGCCCTGTGCGGTGACGCCCCGATCACGCTCGGCGCGCAGGCGCACCTCGAGGGCTGGTACGAGCGGTTCGGGTTCCGGCGCAGCGGTCCCGGCTACGTCGAGGACGGCATCCCGCACGTCCCGATGCGGAGGGGTGAGGGCCGGGGGCCCGGCGCACCCCCGTGAGCGCCGGGACACCCGGTGTGACCCAGGACGAACCTTATCGATGACGATCAAGTTCCGCTTTGGCGACATCGACGAAGATCCGATCGAGGACTGGCACTGCTTCGACAGAAGTCGCCCACTGCTGTCGGTCACGTACCGTCAAGGGGTGACACCGGAGGAGATCCGCCGCGCCGCCGACCGCGTCGAGGAGGTGGCCCGGCAGGCGCCGAGGGGCGACTGGCGGGTCGGCGGGCTGCTGGCCAGCCGCCCGGAGGTGGTCGCCCACCGGCCGGACGGCGCCACGGAGCACGTGGCCGAGGTGCGGGCCCGCAGCGCCCGGTGGATCGTGGGCCTCTCCCCCGCCGTCGCCGGCCCGCTGGCGGCCTGGCTGCGCTCGGCCGCGCGGAGCGAACCCGTGGACGAGGCCGCGGTACGCGTCGCCCGCGTCCTGCTGGAGCGCCTCGGCTGATCGGTCGGCCGCGCCGCCCCTGGGTGGCGCCGGCCCGCCGCGGCCTCGGCGACGACGGTCGCCACCCGGGCCGCCCGGGTCTCGGATCGGGCGGCTCCACGAGGTCCTCCACCTCGTCGGGCGCCGTCCAGGAGCCGTCGGCCCGGGCGGCCGCGACGACCGCCGTCCCCCGCGCCGTCATGAGCCCCGCGTCGGTCAGCCGGGCGACGCGCTGCTCGTCGGCCCGCGACCACCGGCTCCCGGGCCGCGGCGAGAGGTAGAGCATGGCCCGGGCGTCGTCGAGGCGGCGCGGCCGGCTGTCGACCCGGCCGGCGCAGAGGCACTCCTCGACGATGTCGTCGCAGCCGAGCAGCCGGCCGGGCCCCTCGTCGTCGACCAGCCACACCCCGCCGGACCGTTCCGCGTTCTCGGCCAGCCACGCGCGCCACTCCTCACGGTGGCGGCCCGCACGGGGCCGTCCGGCCGGGACCCGGTCGTCACCAGGCCACCCCGGGTTCATAGGTGCCGAAGCTCCACTCACCGCCCTCGGGGTCGAGCACCCGCGCCCGCCGGGTGTGGAACGGCGTCCGCTCCGGCGGGAACACGGAGCGGCCGCCCGCGGCGACCGCCCGGTCGTGGCACCCGTCGACGTCCTCGACGAGCAGGTAGAGGCCGTCGCCGGTCGAGCTGCCGACCAGCGGGGGGCGGACGTAGTCGGCGTCGTTGCTGGAGACCATGAGGACGACGTCGCCGAGGCGGACCTCGCAGTGGACCACCCGGCCCGTCTCGTCCTCCTGGCGCCGAACGGTCTCGAAGCCGACGGCGGTCAGCCAGTCGAGGGCGGCCGGGGCGTCCCGGTAGCTGCGGTAGGCGAAGAGCCGCGCCATGGGCGGAGGCTAGTGGCGCGCAACCGTGTGGCGGAAGACCGTCCCGGCGGGTCAGGCCTGCGTCCGGAACGGCCCGGTGACCGCGAGGACGTAGCCGGGATCCTCCGACCCGCCGTCGCCCTGGATGTTCGCGAACAGGAAGCGGCGGTCGGCCGAGAAGGCCGGGCCGGTGAATTCCGCGGTGCTCGCCTCGTTGCGGGCGAACAGGTAGGTCTGCCCCGACGGCGTGGCCCCCACGAGGTGCTGCCGGCCGGCCCCGTTCTCGGCGACGATCACGCCCCCGTACGGAGAGACGGTGATGTTGTCGGGCCCGTCGACGTCGCCGTCGGGGTCGGCGGGCGTGCAGGCGAACCGCAGCCGCAGCGTGATCGTCCGCGCCTCGGGGTCGAGGAACCACACCTGGCCGTCGTGGTCGGTGCCCTGGCCCTCCGAGCGGCGGGCGTAGGAGGAGACGACGTAGGCGCCGCCGCCGCCCCACCACATCCCCTCGAGCTTGCGGCCGCGGGTGACCGGGCGGGCGTACGCCTGGCGCCGCGTGGCGGTGGAGCGGGCGTCCCGGTCGGGCACCGCCACCCACTCGACGCGGTAGGACGTGCCGACGGCGGTGGCCTCGGACAGGTCGGCCACGTGCCGGGTGCCCGACAGCGCGCGCATCGCCTCCAGGGCGCCCTCCGTGGCGCCGAGGGTCCGCAGCGAGCCCTTGCCGAGCGGGACCCGGTCGCCCGGCGGCGTCCACCGGTAGAGCAGCCCGTTCGGCCCCGACGCGTCCTCGGTGAGGTACATCCGGGAGGTGGCCGGGTCGACCGCGACCGCCTCGTGGGCGAACCGGCCCAGCGCCCGGACCGGCTGCGGGTCCCGGTTGGCCTGCTGGTCGAGCGGGTCCACCTCGAAGACGTAGCCGTGCCGCCGGCGCAGCGCGCCGCCGGCGACGGCCTCGGTCTCCTCGCAGCTGAGCCACGTGCCCCACGGGGTCACGCCGCCGGCGCAGTTCCGGTAGGTGCCGGCGAGGCTGACGTACTCGCGGACCCGGTCGCCCCGGGCGTCCACCTCGAGGGTCGTCGTCCCGCCGCCGGCACCGCTGTCGTAGGTGTAGCCCGGGATCGCGGGCACCCGGTTGCGCTCGGCGCCCCCGATCTCGTGGTTGACCACCAGCACGCTGCCGCCGCCGGGCCGCGGGAAGCAGGCGGTGCCGTCGGGAGCGGCGGGCGTGGGCTGGCCCGTGGTCAGGCGGGTCACGCCGACCTGCGCCACCACGCGGTAGCCGAAGCCCGCCGGCAGCCCGAGGACCCGGCGCGGGTCGGCGACCAGCGGCCCGTACCCGGCCGCCAGCGCGGGCCGTGCGCCGAAGACGGCGTCGGCGCTGCCGATGAGGAGGATGCCGAGCCCCGTCGCGGCCCCGCGGCCGAGGAAGGACCGCCGGGACAGGTCGGCCGGTGACGCATCGCCGCGCGTCGTCATGCCCCGGAGTGTGCTCACCGGCGCAAGCGAGTGTTAGGCCTCTAACCGTTAGGCGGCTAAGGTGCGCTCATGGCCCCCGGACAGCTCCCCATCGGCCTGCTGGTCGGCCGCACGGCCAAGGCGCTGACCCGGGCGTACGACGACGCGCTGGCCGCCGTCGGCGGCTCGGCGGCCACCTGGCAGGTGCTTTCGTCACTGAAGAACACAGCGCCCGGGAGCCACCGCGAGCTGGCCGAGGCGATGGGCATCCGGCAGCCCACGCTCACCCACCACCTCGACGGCATGGAGCGGGCCGGGCTGGTCACGCGCGCCGCCGACCCGGGCAACCGGCGGGTGCAGCGCATCGCCCTCACCGACGCCGGGGAGCAGTTGTTCCTCCGGCTGCGCCGGGCCGCGGCGGCCTTCGACGGCCGGCTCAAGGCCGGCCTGGACGACGACGAGGTGGCCGAGCTCCGCCGCCTGCTCGCTCACCTGGTGGAGAACTCCCAGCCCGACTGACACCATCGCCGCGTGGCTCGGCGGCCGTTCGCGCACGACGCGGTGCTCGCGATGGCACCCGGTGAGGACGAGCGGGCGCCGGGCGGGGCGATCACCGTGGCTCTGTGCGGCAGCTGGGAGCACGAGCCGCCGTGCCCCCTGGCGCCGCACCACACCAGGGCGGACCGCAGCGGCGAGGAGGTCGCGCTGCGGATCCTGTTCGCCGCAGAGCCCGACGACGAGCAACGGGTGCGGGCGGGCATCGCCGACGCCTTGGCCCGCGGGACGGGCGGGACGCCGGACGGCGCGGTCGTGCGGTGGCGGCTGGTCAGCTCGTCGGCGTCGGAGGTCCGGCCGGCGGAGCGGGAGCACGCGGACCGGCTGGCCCGGGGCTGAGCGATCCGGCGCAGGCGGCGGCCCGGTCGAGCAGCAGCGTCCGCTCGCGCTCGTTGCGGGTCAGCGACGCCGCCCGCTCGTACTCGGCGCGGGCCTCGCCCAGCCGGCCGAGGCGCTCCAGCAGGTCACCGCGCACGCTGGGCAGCAGGTGGTACCCGCGCAGCGCGGCGACCTCGCGCAGCGCGTCGACCAGCTCCAGGCCCGCGGCCGGGCCGTACGCGCGCGACACCGCCACCGCCCGGTTGAGCTCCACCACCGGCGACGGCGACAGCTCGGCCAGCGCCTCGTAGAGCGCGGCGATCCGCTCCCAGTCGGTCTCCTCGACGGTGCGGGCGCGGGCGTGGCAGGCGGCGATGGCGGCCTGCAGCGCGTACGGGCCGAGCGCCCGGCCGGTCGACTCCGCGCGCTCGAGCGCGGCCAGGCCGCGGCCGATGAGCACGTGGTCCCAGCGGCTGCGGTCCTGGTCGGCGAGCAGCACCGGCGCGCCGTCGCGCCCGACGCGGGCGCCCAGCCGGGAGGCCTGGATCTCCATGAGCGCCACCAGGCCGTGCACCTCGGGCTCGTCGGGGGTCAGCGCGGCCAGGATCCGCCCGAGCCGCATCGCCTCCTGGCAGAGGGTGGGGCGGACCCAGTCCTCGCCGGCGGTGGCGGCGTAGCCCTCGTTGAACACGAGGTAGAGCACCTCGAGCACCGAGGAGAGCCGGGCGGTGAAGTCGGGGCCGGCCGGCACCTCGAAGGGCACGCGGGCAGCGGTGAGCGTGCGCTTGGCGCGGACGATCCGCTGCGCCAGCGTCGACTCCGGCACGAGGAAGGCCCGGGCGATCTCGTCGGTGGTGAGACCGCCGACCAGCCGCAGGGTGAGCGCGACCCGCGCCTCCCGGCTGAGCACCGGGTGGCAGGAGATGAACACCAGCCGCAGGACGTCGTCCTCGACCACCTCGTCCAGCGCCGCCGCCCAGTCGGGCTCCTCGGCCTCCGGCAGCTCCCGGCCGAGCTCGGCGGTCTTCCGGCGCAGCGTCTCGTTGCGGCGGAAGGTGTCGACGGCCCGGTGCTTCGCCGTCGCCATGAGCCACGCACCGGGCCGGTCCGGGACGCCGGACGACGGCCACTGCTCGAGGGCGGCCACCAGGGCGTCCTGGGCCAGCTCCTCGGCGAGCCCGACGTCGCCGGTCACGCGGGTGAGCGCGCCGACGAGCCGGGCCGACTCCATGCGCCAGACGGCGTCGACGACGCGGTGGACGTCCACCGCGGTCATCGACGCCGTCCCGCCGGTGCCGGGCGCGTGCTCAGCTGCCCTGCTGCGCCTCGACCGAGGCGCGGACCCGGTCCTCCTGCTCGCGGATCGAGTCGGTGTAGGCCTCGCCGAAGTCGTCGGCCTCGAACACCTGCCGGACCTCGATCTCGGTGCCGCGGAACGGCGCCTTCTTCACCCACTCCAGCACCTCCTCGCGCGAGGAGACCTGCAGGATCCAGTAGCCGGCGATGAGCTCCTTGCTCTCGGCGAACGGACCGTCGATCACGGTCCCCTTCCCGTCGGCGTCGAAGCGGACGCGGGCGCCCTTGGAGCTGGGGTGCAGCCCCTCGCCGGCGAGCATGACGCCGGCCTTGGCCAGCTCCTCGTTGTACGAGCCCATCTCGGCGAGCTCCTGCTCGGTCGGCATCGCGCCGGCCTCGGTCCGCTCGTCGGCCTTGACGATCACCATGAAGCGCATCGGGCTGTCCCTTCGTCGGTGGCGGGGCCGCTCCCCGCTCTGCACGAACGTCGAACGGCCCGCCGCCGGATCGACACGGTCGCGGGAGATCTCCCAAGATTCTTTCAGGACGCCGCCGACGGGCTCAGGTCGGCCGCGCCGAAGGAGACGTTGAACCGGTCGCACCACACCACGACGCTGGTGAAGGAGGCGGCGTCCACCCCCTCGGGGACGACGTAGTTCTGGTCGCCGATGTTGCCCTTGAGCGGGCCGAGGTCGAGGTACTCGTCGTCGAAGGCGTCGTCGGGCCCGGTGGCGGTGTTCTGCGACAGCCAGACGACCAGCACCGGGCCGTTGGACGTCTCGAAGCCCTCGAAGCGGATGATCACCTGGCCGTCGGGCAGCTGCAGGACGCGCGCGGTGCCGACCGTCTCGTGCTCGCGGGAGACGAAGGTGCCGCTGGCCAGCTCGACCGGGCCGGTCGGCGCGGGCGGCTCGGTCGGGTCGGCGGTGCCGGACCCGTCGGCCTGCGGCTCGGTGCCGTCGGTCTCCCCGGCCGCGACGCTGGGCAGCGCCTCGTCGACCCGCTGGTCGTAGAAGAGCTTCTGGGGCTGGAACCACACGAGGGTGACGGCGGCGAGCACCACCAGCACCGCTGCGACCGACCAGATCCACGTACGTCGCCGGAGAGCCATGGCGGCGGAGGGTAGCGGCGGCGGAGCCGGCGGAGCGGGGTTCGGGACGCCGTCCGACCCGCCGCTGGCGCGCAGGGCCCCCGGGGTGGTAGAGGCCACCCCGAGGGCCCGGGTCAGCGGCTCAGACCGGGCCGGCGCAGAGGACGGTGCCCTCTTCGCCCTCGGCGCCCTGCCAGATCGGCTGGGTCGTCTCGGGGAAGTCCACACAGGTGTTGGGATCGGCGAGGTACTCCTCGTACGTCTGCTCGCCCTCCTGCACCCCGATCACCCTGAACACCGCATCCGCGGAGTCGCAGTCGACCTCCTCGGCTTCGCCGGCGGCGCTGATCGTGGCGCAGTCGCCCTCCTCCAAGCGGCCGGAGCCGAAGAACAGAAGGGCGAGCACGACCACCGCGACGAGCAGGACGACGCCGGCGACGATGCCGATCACCTTGCCCTTGCCGCCGCTTCGCGGCCCCGGGCCCGGGGCACCCTGGCCGGGGGCCCACTGCTGGTAGGGCTGGCCCTGCGGCGGCTGGCCCTGCGGGGGCTGACCGGGCGGGGTCCAGCCGCCCTGCGGGCCGGGCTGGCCGGGCACCGGCTGGCCGGGGGCGTGCTGGCCGGGGGGCGGCGGCGCCCAGCCCGACGGGGGCTGGGGGGCGCCCGGCGGCGGGGGCGGCGGCGCCTGCTGCGGCCCACCGGCCGGCGGGGGCGGCGGCGGGGTGTGCTGCGGTGCGCCCGGCGGCGGGGGCGGCACCGACGGCAGCTGGACGGCCCGCGTGGGATCGGCCGGCCGCTGCGGCGGCTGGTTGTCCTGGCCGGGGTGGGTCATCGTTGCTCCTGGGAGTTGCCTGCATGCGGTCGCGGCAGCATCCCCTGGGGCGCTGCGGCCCGGGCATCGTGACACGCCGAGAGCGACACGCCCACGGATTCCCGGCCGGTCACCCCCCGTCGACGTCGAGCGCCTCGTCCGGGGGTCCCTGGCTCACCGCCACCTGCTGCGGGGCGACCCCGGGGCCGGCGACGACCGCCCGGTCGGCCTCCCCCGGGTCGCCGACGACGGCGGCCCCGGCGGTCAGCGCCGCCTCCCGCAGCAGCTCCCCGGACGCGGACAGCAGCTGCACCGAGCCGGCTCCCGGCGGCGCCGACACCAGCACCGAGCGGCGGTCGCCCTCGGAGGTCACCACCTCGCACTCGGCGGCCACCAGCAGGTCGTCGAGCGCGGTGCCGGCCGGGTGCACCGCCGTCCCGCACGGCCGGGCCACCGGACCGTCGCCGGTGGCGTACCCGTAGGCGGTGGAGGTGACGACGGCGCCCGAGGGCACGGTCACGGCGACGACCACCGCCCGCGCGTCCCGGCCGAAGTGCTCCGGGAGCGGCGTGGTCCACAGCGTGGCGACGTCGACCGCGTCGGCCGGCAGCCCCGTCGGGTCGAGCACCCGGTGCACCGCCGTCACCACGGCCGCGGCCGGCGCCGTGCCGCCGCCGCGCACCGGCGGCCGGGTGAGGACGGCGGAGGGGTCGAACGGCTCCGGGCCGTCGGCGAACGTCTTCGCGGTGGGCCCGGCGCCCACCAGGACGCCGTCCCGCTCGACCCGGAAGCGCAGACCGGTGCCGGTGGTCCCGGCCGGGGCGCGGTGCACCACCGTGCCGTCGACGGCGGGGTCGGCGGTCCAGGTGCGCCCGAAGGACCCGTCGGCGTCCACTTCGACGCCGGTCGAGAAGAGCACCGTGTCGCCCGGCTGGCAGAGGACCAGGACGACGGTCCCCTCGGCGGTGGTGCGGGCGTAGCCCAGGGGGCGGCCGGGCCGCAGCCCGCCCTCGCTGCCCCCGGCCTCCAGGTCGGCCGCGGGAGCGCCCGCGGGCCCGGTGAACCACCGCGCGACCGGCCGCCCGTCGACCACGCCGGCCACCAGGGCCCACCGCACGCCGTCCCCGTCGCCGGCGAAGACGACGCGGTGGGTGGCCGCCGGCGCCTCGGCGCCGTCGACGTCGGTCACCCGGCGGTCGAGCACCTCCTCGAGGAACGCCGTGTCGCCCGCCAGCGAGCCGCGCACCGGTTCGGTCCACTCCGGCCCGCCGGCCGGCGGCGGGGCCTCGGTGGCGGGCGCCCCGCGGTCGGCCGGGGCGTTCCCGCCGAGCACGGGCACGAGCACGGCGAGCGCCGCGACCAGGCACGCCGCGCCCGCGGCCAGCGCGATCCGGCGGCGCCGCCCGGTGCGGAACCGCTCGAGCACGTCGTCGACGGCGCCGTCGTCGTCCGGGCCCCGGACCGGCACCCGGCCGGCGACGTCGACCAGCCGGTCGCGCAGTTCGGTCTCGAAGGTCATCGCCGTCCCGCCTCTCGCCGTCCCGCCTCCGGTCGGCTCGCGCCGGGGGCGAGCAGGGTGCGCAGCCGGGCCACCGCCCGGGAGCTCTGGGTCTTCACCGTGCCGACCGAGCAGCCGAGCAGCTCGGCGGTGTCGGCCTCGGAGCGGTCCTCGTAGAACCGCAGCACGACCACCGCCCGCATCCGCGGGGGCAGGGTGCGCAGCGCCGCGAGCAGCTGCTCGTCGCGGTCGGCCTGCGGGCGCTCGGCCCGGTCGGGCACCGCCTCGATCACCTGCTCGGTGCTCGACAGCCGGCGCCGCCAGCTGGTGTGGGTGGTGACCAGCACGCGCCGCACGTACGCGGTCGGCTCACCGCGCGCGCTGATCCGCCCCCAGTGCCGGTAGGTCTTGAGCAGCGCCGTCTGCACGAGGTCCTCGGCGTGCCCGTGGTCCCCGGTGAGCAGGTAGGCCGTGCGCAGCAGCGAGCGGCGCTGCTGCACGACGAACCGCCGGAACGCGTCGTCGTCCTGCGCGGCCATCGCCCACCCCCAGCCGTCCCTCACCCGGGTACACGCCGCGAGCCGCGGGCCGGGTTGACAGCCGCCCGGTCAGAGCCAGGGGGCCAGGGCCGGCAGCGGACCGTCGGCGGTCAGCCCGTCCCCGGTGCTGCGGCCGGTGACCCACGCCGTGACCGCCGGCAGCGACCCGGCGACGGCCAGCGCCCCGGTCCCCCACTCGCGGTCGCCGGCGAAGACGACCACGTCGGGCACCGTGTCGCGGCGGTCCCACATGCGGAACACGTCGTCGACCAGCGCGGCCTGCACGTCCTCGGGGACGTCGGCGAAGGTGACCCCGGTGTCGAGGTCGACCGCGTGCACCCAGACCTCGCGGCAGCGCATCCACGGCACCTCCGCGGCCGGCACGGTCCGCCCCTGGAAGGTGCGCACGTCGGCCGTCCAGGCCTCCTCGGGCATCTCGCGGACGGCGTCGACCAGCCGCTTGGTGGCGAGCAGCACCTCGCCGCGCAGCTCGTCGGACCCCAGCCGGGCGGTCTCGGCGATCCCGGCGTCGCGGGCCTCCTGGGAGGGGTACATCGGCGTCTCGACCCCGGTGCGCGCCCAGGTGAGCAGGTTGACCAGGGCGTCGGCGTTGCGGGCGACGTGCGCGAGCACCGTCCGCCGCGACCAGCCGGGCAGCCGCGACGGGCGGTCGAACTCCTCGTCGACCAGCCGGCCGAGGGCGGTGGCGAGGTGCCGCTCGCCGTCCTCCCACCAGGGGAGCGTCTCCGGGACCATGGCGCGACGCTAGCGATCCGGAGCCGCGGGCACGACCTCGCGGGCGAGCCCGGCGCCGACCTCCTCCAGCAGCGCCCCGGCGTCGGCCATGGCACGGGCCCGGTCGCCGCCGGCGGCGTCCACCACCGTGCGGACGGCGGCGATGCCCGCCCTCCCCCCACCCCCCCCGGGCACCCGGGACACCCCCCCCACACCGCACACCCGCCCC
>NZ_JBJGYZ010000039.1:0-55676 GCF_054050275.1 Geodermatophilus sp. SYSU D00691 | reverse complement strand
CCCCCCCCCCCCCCCCCCCCCCCCCCCCCCCCCCCCCCCCCCCCCCCCCCCCCCGCCCAGGCCCCCCCCCCCCCCCCCCCCCCCACCCCCCCCCGCCCCCCCCCCCCCCCCCCCCCCCCCCCCCCCCGGGGGTCGAGCCGAGCGGGCAGCTGCCGCTCGCGGCGATCGAGTCGCCGGTTGCTGGTGCTCACGTCAGGTCCTCACGTCGGGCCGGAGGGCTCCCGGCGACCACCTGGGTGCCCTCCTGCGGCGTGTCGTGACGATACGTCCCGGACGCATCCGGTCCGGGACATGACGCAGGGTGTGCCAGCACTGCAATCCCGTTCATCACACTGACCCCGTCCGTGCCGGACGCCGCCGTCCGCGCCGTCGTCGGTCGGGCGGCGGTGGCAGGACCGTCAACGCTCGCGCGGCGTCCCGTGGTTCCTCTCGGAGCGTCGGGGTGAACCGGTCCGTTCGACCGGAACACGGGTGCCCCCGGTGCGGATTTCCCATCTCCACGGCGGGTCGTGGACGTTCCGTGACCGGCCGGTGACCTAGCCTTCACGGGTCCATCGTCCGGTTCTCAAGTCACCCGCCCCGAGCGCCGATGTCATCGACGGTGGGGAGACGCCCGTCCCCCCACCGTCGTGCCGGCAGGCTCAGGCCATCGGAGGACCACCCCGTGCGCCGTACTTTCGCGCTCCTGGCGACGTTCCTCGCCGTGACCGCCACCGTGCTCGTGCTGCCCGTCTACGCCGCTCCCTCGCCGGAGGCGGTGCCCGTCGAGACGTCGAGCGACGAGGTCCCCATGGGCTCCGTCGCCGAGCCGGCCGGCGAGGCGGAGGTGCAGGAGGGGACGACGGAGCCGGTCGCCGGCGTCGCCGACACGGTTCCCACGCTGACGGTGACCGAGACCGACACCGACGAGTTCTCGCTCGTCGGTGTGACCTGGGCGCACGATCCGGCGGTCACCGACACGGTGGTGAAGATCCGCGTGCAGGACGGCTCCGGGAACTGGGGCGACTGGACCGAGGTCACCGTCGAGGACGCCGAGCAGAACAGCTCCGCCGACTCCGGAGCGGAACTGCGCGGCGGGACCTCGCCTCTGTGGACCGGCCCGAGCACCGGGGTCGAGGCCGAACTGGTCACCCGCTCGGGCGCCCAGCCGACCGACGTCACGCTCGACCTGGTCGACCCGGGGGAGAGCGAGGCGGACGGTTCGCTCGGGGCGGCCGACATCCAGGACACCGCGGACGCCGCCATGGCCATGCCGGCGGTCTACTCGCGCGCCCAGTGGGGCGCCGACGAGAGCATCCGGACGTGGGATCCGGAGTACGCCTCGACCCTGAAGGCGGCGACCGTCCACCACACCGCCGACAGCAACAACTACACCGCCGACGAGGTCCCGGCGATCATGCGGTCGATCTACCGCTACCACACGGTCAGCCGCGGCTGGGGCGACATCGGCTACAACGTGATCGTCGACAAGTTCGGCCGGCTGTGGGAGGGCCGCTACGGCGGCCTGGCCAGCACGGTCGTGGGCGCGCACGCCGGCGGGTTCAACACGTACACGTTCGGTGTCTCGATGCTCGGCAACTACGACGTCGCGGAGCCGCCCCGGGGTGCGCTGGACGCGGTCGCCGACATCATCGCCTGGAAGTTCTCGCTGTACGGCATCGACCCGCGGGCCACCACGCAGCTGACGTCGGGCGGCGGCGGCACCGCCCGGTGGGGGGCCGGCACGGTCGTGACCGTGCCGACCGTCTTCGGGCACCGCGACGTCGGGAACACCGCCTGCCCGGGCCGCTACGCCTACGCCCACATGGACGGGATCCGCGCCCGTGTGGCGGCTCAGGTGGACTACACCATGTCGGCGATCGAACGCCGGTACCTGCGCGAGCCGGACCTGCGCGCCTCGCTGGGCGCGCCCGAGGGTGGGGAGCAGTACGGGGACGGCTACGCCTGGCAGGAGTACGAGAACGGGCGGCTCTACTGGTCCGCGACGGCCGGCGTCCACCTGATCCGCGGTGACATCCTCAAGAAGTTCATCGCGCTGGGCGGGGCCACGGTCCTCGGTGTGCCGTCGACCGACGAGGGCGTCGCCGGTGGCTGGGGCGCGTTCAACCACTTCGAGAAGGGCGTCTCGATCTACTGGAAGCTCGAGACGGGCGCCCAGCCGGTCCGCGGTGGGATCCGCGAGCGGTGGATGGCCCTGAACGCGGAGTGGCGCCTCGGCTACCCCACCGCCGCGGAGACCCCGGTGAGCGGTGGGTACCGGCAGGACTTCACCAACGGCTCGATCTACTGGTCGGCCGCCACCGGCGCGGCCTTCGAGCTCCGCGGCGGCATCGCCACCGCGTGGACCGACCAGGGTGGCCTGTCGACTCTAGGCTTCCCGGCCAGCGGGGAGAAGTACGTGTCCGGCGGCACGGTGCAGGAGTTCTCCCGCGGCTTCACCCTCGCCTGGACCCCGGCGGGCACCTACCGGGTCCAGGGCGGGATCCGCGAGGCCTGGCTCGGCCGCGGCGGCGCGACCGGTGCCCTCGGCATGCCGCAGACCAACGAGTTGGCGACGTCTGGCGGTGGCGGCTTCTACACGACCTTCACCGGGGGCTCGATCGTCTGGACGCCGTCCGCGGGCGCCGTCGTCCTGACCGGCCCCATCGGCGACCGGTGGAAGGCGGCCGGCGGGGTCAACTCCTCCCTCGGCCTGCCGACCGGCCCGCAGCGGGCGACCGCCGACGGTCGCGGCCAGGTCGTCACCTTCACGTCGGGTGCGGCGATCTACCACTCGACCGGCACCGGCGCTCACGTGGTCCGCGGTGGCATCGGCGCCCGGTGGGCGGCGATCGGCGGCCTCAGCCGGCTCGGCTTCCCGGTCACGGACGAGACCGCGCTCGGGCGCGTCGGCGGGTGGTACCAGCTCTTCGTGGCCGGCAAGATCATGTGGTCCGGTACCACGGGGGCCTGGGAGATCTACGGCGCCATCGGCGCGAAGTACGACTCCATGGGCGCCGAGTGGTCGTCTCTCGGCCTGCCCACCAGCGGCGAGTACTGGATCCCGGGTGGTTCCCGGCAGAACTTCCAGCACGGCACGCTCACCTACAACGCCTCGACCGGTGTCGTGACGGCGGCGCCCTGATGGTCGCCTCCCCTCGACGGCTGGGTGGGAGCGCTCGCCGGGCGGTCCGGATCGCGGCGACCGCCGTCGTCGTCGTCCTCGGCCTGTCCCTGGTGGGCGGGTCCGGCCCCGCCGGTGCCGCGGCGACCGACCGGGTCACCTTCCCTGCCGACGGCGTGGTCAAGCTGGCCGGGCACGGCTACGGCCACGGCCGGGGGCTGAGCCAGTACGGGGCGAACGGCGGCGCCCGGTCCGGTGCGACGTCGGCGCAGATCCTCGACTTCTACTACCCGGGGACGGCGAGCGTCCGGTCGGCCCCGTGGGGCGTCAAGGTGCAGGTCACCAACGACGGCGACGACGTCCTCGTCCTGGCGGACGCCGGCCTGGCCGTGCACGACCTCGCCACGGGAGGCGGCGGCGTCCTGCCCGGCGGTCCGGTCGCCTGGCGGATCGTGCGGTCCGCCGGGAAGTACGGAGTGCACTTCCAGCAGCCCGACGGGCACTGGGAGGCCTGGACGATCGGCGGCAGCCAGCTCTTCGACGGTCCGGTCCAGTTCTCCGGCCCGGCGATCGTCCGCGTGGTGCGGCCGGGCGACGTGCGAGGCTACCGCGGCGCGGTGCTCGGTGTGGCGAGCGGCACCGGGCTGGTCACCGTGAACAACCTGTCGCTGCAGGACTACCTGCGCGGCGTCGTGCCGCGCGAGATGCCCGCCTCGTGGCCGGCCGCGGCGCTGGAGGCGCAGACGGTCGCAGCGCGCAGCTACACGGTCGCGAAGATGCTGCGCAAGCCCGCCGGCCAGTACTGGGACATCTGCGACACCACCGCCTGCCAGGTCTACGCCGGCGCGCGGACGTGGGTGAACGGCGCGCTGACGCTCAAGGAGGAGGCGTCCACCGACGCCGCGATCAACGCCACCGACGGGATCGTGCGGCAGAGCGGCGGCGCGACGATCCTCGCCGAGTTCTCCTCGTCCAACGGTGGCTGGACCGTGGACGGTGGAGTCGCCTACCTGCAGGCACGGCAGGACCCGTGGGACGGCGTGGTCGCCTCCGCGGCGCACTCGTGGTCGGCCTCGCTGAGCAAGGCCACGCTCCAGTCGGCGTTCCCCTCCGTCGGCACGCTGGTCTCGCTGGAGGTGACCAGCCGCGACGGCCGCGGCGAGTGGGGTGGGCGCGTGCTGACCGTCGTCCTGCGCGGGGTCAACTCCTCCGGCGCGGCCACCGCGGTCACGGTCACGGGCAACCAGATCCGCTCGGCCGCCGGGCTGCGCAGCAACTGGTTCACCTTCGACGTCCCCCTGTCGGCGATCGAGACGCGCTACCAGGGCGACTCCGCGCTGCGGTCGGCGCTCGGCAACCCGGTCGGCACCGAGGAGTACGGCAACGGCTTCGCCTTCCAGGCCTACGAGCGGGGCCGGCTCTACTGGTCGGCCGCCGCGGGCGTCCGCCTGGTCAAGGGTGGGATCCTCGAGGCCTACCTCGCGGCCGGCGGTGCCGAGCGGCTGGGTGTCCCCACCACGGACGAGGGCCCCGCCGGCAGCGGCGGCGCGTTCAACCACTTCGCGAACGGCGCGTCGATCTACTGGAGCTCCGCGACGGGCGCCCAGCTCGTGCGCGGGGCGATCCGTGACCGCTGGCTGGCCATGGGTGCGGAGTGGAGCCTCGGCTTCCCGACGTCAGCAGAGGTGCCGGTCGCCGAGGTCACCGGCGCGGTCCGCCAGTCGTTCACCGGTGGGTCGGTCTACTGGTCGGCGGGGACGGGTGCGCACGAGCTGCGCGGTGGTCTGGCCACCGCGTGGTCCGCGGCCGGCGGGCCCGGTCGGCTGGGCCTGCCCTCCACCGGCGAGACCGCCGTGGCCGGCGGTGCCTACCTGCAGAGCTACTCGCGTGGCTTCACGCTCGTCTGGAAGGACGGCGCTGCTCGCCTGGTCGGCGGCGGCATCCGCGAGGCGTGGCTGGCCAGGGGCGGGGCCATGGGAGCCCTCGGCCTGCCCACCTCCGATGAGGCCGACACGCCCACCGGCGGTGGGCGGTACTCCACCTTCTCGGCCGGGACCATCGTGTGGACCGCCTCCGCAGGAGCCGTCGTCCTCACGGGTCCGATCGGCGACCGGTGGACGGCGCTCGGCGGGCTGAACTCCGACCTCGGGCTGCCGACCGGTCCGCAGCGGGCGACCGCGGACGGGCGGGGCCAGTACGTGGCCTTCGCGAGCGGTGCCGGCATCTACTGGACCACGGGCGCCGGGACGGCCTACCGGGTCGGTGGCCCGCTGGGGCAGCGCTGGACAGCGATGGGCGGCGCCAACGGTCTCGGCCTCCCCGCCATGGAGGAGGCCGCGCTCGGCCGGGGGAACGGCACGTACCAGGTCTTCGCCAAGGGCAAGATCATGTGGTCGGCCGCCACAGGTGCTCACCCGGTCTACGGCGCCATCCAGACGAAGTACGACTCCCTCGGGGCCGAGTGGTCCCGGCTGGGCCTGCCCACCCGAGGGGAGTACGCCGTGCCGAGCGGCACCCGGGCCGACTTCCAGGGCGGATGGATCGCCTGGAACTCCGCAACCGGCGTCACCACGGTGACCTACCTGTAGGTCCGCCTGCGGGGGAGGGACCCCGGCACGGAGACCGTGCCGGGGTCCCCCGGTTGGTCGGTGAGATGGCCGGGAAGCCGGACAGCGCCGACCACCCCTCCCCGGACCGGGCTCCTCCTCACCTACGGGCCACTCGGTCGCCCACCACGTCCGCCAACCCCTGGGTGCGGCGCCGGTGAGCGCTCGCGTCTCCGTGAGATCGACCGGTGCCACGGGGTCGGCGAGAGCGCGACCGTCCCCCGGTCGAGCGGCAGGAAGCCGTCGACGACGTGCCCGCTCCACGGTGACCATGCCCCTCAGGGGGAGGGCGACGAGCGGACGGCCACCTGCGCCGCCTTCCTGACCCGGGCGGTGGCCTGGTCCACCACCCACGGCGTGACCGTCACCCGCGTGCTGACCGACAACGCGCTGGGCTACCGCCGCGCGGCCGCCTGGATCACCGCCTGCGAGCAGCTGGGCATCGCCCGCCGGTTCATCCGGCCCGGCCGGCCGTCGACCAACGGCACGGCCGAACGGTTCAACCGCACCCTGCAGACCCCATGGGCCTACGCCACCGCCTGGACCTCCGACGACGAGCGCACCGCCGCCCTGGACGGCCGGCTGGCGCACCACAACGCTGCCCGGAGCCACTCCGCCCTCGGAGGCCGCCCACCGGTCAGCCGCCTCGCCGCGTGAACGACGACAGCCAGGGGCAGATCCAGACAGACGCCCTCGGCGCTCTGCGGGACGCCCTCGTCCTCTCGAGCAGCGGTCGCGACCATCCGCGCCCCGACGTGTCCGGTGCACGACGACCGAGCGGCCGGTCCTCGGAGCGAGGACCGGCCGCTCGGCGGTGCGACGGTGTCAGGCGGGGCGGGCGCTGCCCGTGGGCTCAGGGGTGCGGTTCCCGTCCCCGTTCGGACCGGCTGTGGCAGGGGCGGACGAGGACGGGTCGTCGACCGGGAGCGGCGCGGGGGATGGGTGGCCAGGCTGCCGAGCCCCGGCGTCGTCGCCCTTCCCGGCCCGGTACCGGGCGATGAGCCGCCGGCCCATGAGCTGGCCCGGCTTCTCGATAAAGTGGTAGGTCAGTGCGGACGCTCCGATGGTCACCGCCACGAGCCCCGCGTAGAGCACGGGGCCGTCGACGTCCGGCAGCGGTAGGACGAGGACGAGGGCGTGCACCAGGTAGACGGAGTAGCTGATCGTGCCGAGGTAGACGAGCACACGGGGGAAGCGGAACCGGCGCAGCAGGAACAACGCCCCGAAGGTCAGGTACGCCGAGACGAAGGTGCCGGCCTCGGTCCACCACCGCGGGACCGTCCCGGTCAGAGGTTCGGGTGAGCCCACGTGGTAGCGGTGCTCGACGAGGGTGATCGCCACCACCGCGAAGGCGAAGACCCCGACGGCCGTCCGCCGGGGCAGTTCGCCGACGTCGTAGCGGTAGAGAACCGTGCCGAGGAACATCGAGCCGAGCAGGACCAGCGAGAACCACAGGTCGTGCGGCCGGTTCAGCAGGAGCAGGAGGACGGCGACGGTGATCGTCAGCGCCACCGAGCGCTGACCGCCGCTGAGTCGCGGGACGACCACGACGACGGCCAGGGCCAGCAGGCCGAACACGACCGCGGCCCACGATCGGATCTGGTACTGCACCAGGAAGTAGGGGACGAGGAAGCCGCCGAGCACGAGCGCCGAGACGTACAGGCCGGTCGCGATCCCTGCCGACCGGCGGTGCCAGCCCAGCATGAACAGCACCGTCATGAGCAGGTAGAAGACCATCTCGTAGCCGAGGGTCCACGACGCGCCGATGAACAGCGGCCGCCCCGTGAAGATCTGCAGCATCGAGGCGTTGACCGCCGTGTCCCACACCGGGTGGAAATTGGGGTTCGGCAGGGCACCGGGGACGGTGCGCACGATGACGACGGTGAGCAGCAGGAGCGACAGGTAGAGCGGGAAGAGCCGGAACGCGCGGCCGATCCAGAACTCCTTGAGGTCGCCCCGACGCTCCATCGATGCCGGGATGATGAACCCGCTGCAGACGAAGAAGACGACGACGCCGAATTCGCCGGGCCGCCACCAGAGGTGCGAGAAGGACACCAGCTGGGGCCAGATCACCTCACCGAGGTGCTGCAGGGCCACGACGAGCGCCGCGATGCCACGCAGGGTATCGAGGAACTCGAGCCGGCCGTTCTTGGTCCGGGCCGCGTGCACCTTGTCGCCGGCCCCCGTCTCCGGGGCCGGGCTCTGCATGGCGTCGGTGGTCAACACTGGGCTCCCTGTGTGGCTCCGCGGGCGCCGCCGGCGGTCGGACGGCCCGCGCCGACGGGCGGGGGCGTGGCGGTCCCGGTCGGGAAAGCTACCCGCGGGATGAGGCGGAACGCTCCTTATCGCAGGTGGCCGGAGTGGCGTGTGTCCGCTGTGACCCCTGGTGCCTCATGCCGATGTGGCGGACCGGTACGCCTCGGCGGTCGCGGCGGCGCAGCGCTGCCAGGTGAACGCGGCCGCCCGCGCCTGCCGGACCCGCCGCCCCGCCTCGTCGTCCGGCGCGGCGCTGACGCGGCGCAGCCCCTCGGCCAGCGCCTCCGGGTCGGTCGTGTCCACGTGGTCGCCGCAGTCCCCGAGCACCTCGCGCAGGACCGGCAGGTCGCTGGCCAGCACCGGCGTCCCGGCCGCCATCGCCTCCAGCGCCGGCAGCCCGAAACCCTCGTACCGGGTGGGGAAGACCAGTGCCGCGGCGCCGGCCACCAGCGCCCGGAGGTTCTCGGCCGGCTGGTAGGGCAGCAGGAGGACGTCGCGGTCGTCGACCACGTCCTCGCCCCACCCCGGAGGCCCGACCAGCACCAGCGGCAGCACGCCGCCCGCACCGGCCGCGCGGTGCGCGGTCAGCAGCATCCCCAGGTTCTTCCGCGGCTCCCGGGTGCCGACGGCGAGCAGATAGCGGTCGGGCAGACCGTGCCGGCGGCGCCACTCCGCCGACGGCGGGACGGCGTCGAACCACGCGCCGTCCACGCCCAGCGGCGTCGGCCGGACCCGGTCCGCGGGCACGCCGAGGTCCTCGACCACCTCGGCCGCGACCGCCGCGCTCGGGGTGAGGACGGCGTCGGCCTCGCGCGCCTGACGGCGGATCAGGCCGGCGATGGCGGCGGTCCTCGCGTGCACGAGCTCCGGGTAGCGCAGGAAGGTGAGGTCGTGCACGGTGACCACCCGGCCGACCCGGCGCGCCGGCGGGCCGACGAAGTTGGTCGCGTGGAGCACATCGGTGCGGGGGAGGAGGAGCCCCGCCCCGGGTCCCCTCCCGGCCGTCCAGAGGCGCTGCAGCGCACGAGCGGGGAGTATCCGGTGCAGCCAGTCGCCCGGCTGGACGTCGGCCGGCCGCCCGCCACGCCGGACGGTGAACGCGTACAGCCGCGGCCGGACGCCGGGTTCGTCCCGCAGGGCGGCGTACAGGTGGGCGACGTACTGGCCGACGCCGGTCCGGGGCCCCAGCAGCGGGGTCCCGTCGAGGATCACGTCCATGGGGGGCTCACGATAGAGGCGGGACGGCGGTGGCCTGCGGGGCCTGGTGTGACTCACCGGTCCGTCGCAATGGGCACGCGCGCAACCACGGCACGCTTACCCTGAACCGACGTCAGGGTTCGACGATTGGGACTTCTCATGGCTACGACAGGCACCGACGTGCGGTCATCCGACGGCGGTCCGCCTCCCCGTCTGCTCGACGAGGCTCCGGCGCCCGTGGCGCGGGCGGAGGCCGTCGAGGCGCTGCCCATGGAGCGGGTCAACCCGCCCCGCCGGTTCTTCCGGGGCGCCCTGCACGACGCGCGCGACATCCTGCGCTACCGGGAGCTGCTCGCCCAGCTGGTCCGCAAGGAACTGAAGGTCAAGTACAAGGACAGCGTCCTGGGCTTCTTCTGGACGCTGGTCCGGCCGATGACCCAGCTGATCATCTACTACCTGGCCTTCACCATCTTCCTGGGGAACAGCCAGCCGGCCTACGCCATCTTCATCTTCTCCGGCCTGGTCGTCTGGGGTCTGTTCACCGACATCGTCGGCGGCTGCACCGGCTCGATCGTCGGCAACGGCGGGCTGCTGAAGAAGACCTACTTCCCGCGCGAGATCTTCCCGCTGTCGGTGGTGGGCGCCGCGCTGGTCAACTTCCTCCTGCAGATGATCGTGCTCTTCGCCGCGCTGGGGATCGCCGCGCTGGCGGGATTCCGCGTCGTCCCCACCTGGGACCTCGGCCTGGTGCCGCTGGCGCTGGTCGTCTGCCTGCTGTGGGGGCTGGCCCTGGGGCTGTTCCTCGCGGCGGCGACCGTGTACTTCCGCGACCTGCAGCACCTGATCGAGATCGTGCTGCTCGCCCTGTTCTGGCTGGTGCCGATCGTGTACCCGGTCACGCTGCCCATCCACAACTTCACCGAGAGCGGCCACACCACGTTGCTGGAGATCTACCTGGCCAACCCGATGCTCAACGTCGTCACGGCGTTCCAGCGGGCCTTCTACACCATGGGGCCGGAGTACACCTTCGACGGCAACCTCTGGGCGCGCCTGGGGGTCCTGGCCGTCGTCGGCCTCGGCGCCCTCTGGCTGGCCCAACGCTACTTCGCCCGCGCGCAGGGCGACTTCGCCCAGGAGCTGTGACATGACGACGGTCATCCGCGTCTCGGACGTCAGCAAGAAGTTCTCGCTCAACGCCAACAAGTCGCTCAAGGAGCGGCTGGTCAACGCCCGGCAGACGCAGACCCATCGCGAGGAGTTCTGGGCGCTGCGCAACATCGACCTCGAGATCGCCTCGGGCACCTCGCTCGGCCTGATCGGCCACAACGGCTCGGGCAAGTCCACCCTGCTCAAGGTGATCGGCGGCATCCTCAGCCCGACCACCGGGCTGGTCGAGCGGCGCGGCCGGCTGGCGGCGCTGCTCGAGCTCGGCGCCGGCTTCCACGGCGACCTCACCGGCCGCGAGAACGTGTACCTGAACGCGTCGATCCTCGGTCTGTCGAGGGCCGACACCGACAAGTACTTCGACGCCATCGTCGACTTCTCCGGCATCGAGGAGTTCCTCGACACCCAGGTGAAGTTCTACTCGTCGGGCATGTACGTGCGGCTGGCGTTCGCCGTCGCCGTGCACGTCGACCCCGAGATCCTGCTCGTCGACGAGGTCCTGGCGGTCGGCGACGAGGCGTTCCAGCGCAAGTGCCTGGAGAAGGTGCGCTCCTTCATGCGCGAGGGGCGAACCGTCGTCTTCGTCACCCACGCCCTCGACCTGGTCCGCGACCTCTGCGCCCGGGCGGTGCTGCTCGACCACGGCGTGGTGCAGTACGACGGGGCCCCGCAGCAGGCGATCCGGATGATCCGGGACACCTTCAACGAGCAGGCCGAGGCTGAGGCGGAGGCCGCGGCGGCCAAGGAGCAGGCCAGCGCCGCCGGCGTCACCACCTACACGCCGATGAGCATCACCGACGTCGTCATCACCGACGGGGCCGGTAACCCGAAGACCGAGTTCTCGCCCGGCGACCCGTTCGGCGTGGAGTGCACGGTGACCTCGCCGAAGCCGGTGACCGACTGGGCCGTGGGCATCAAGATCGAGAACCACATGGACCAGAACTGCTACGCATCGAACACCCACCTGATGGGCCACCAGCTGGAGCCGATCGACGGCTCGCGGCGGGTGGTGTTCAACTACAGGTCGATCCCGCTGGTCGAGGGGCCGTACCACGTGACCCTGGCCGCCCACGGCATCAACGGGCCGCACTACGTCCGGGTCGCGCGGATCCGCAACTTCAAGGTCATCGACTCGGAGTGGCAGGACGGCATCGTGCGGATGCCCGCCACGGTCGACGTCCTCCCGCTCGACAAGCCATCGGTCGTGGTCGCGTGAGCGCCCGGGCAACGGCCGCCCTCCGTGCATCAGACCTTCCCACGACGAGGAGCACCACCGACGTGCCATCCAGCTCTGTCGACCGGACCGGACGTCTGGCCTTCGTGCCGGCGCGGTACTCCTCCGAGGGGGCGGGCGGCGGCGGCGCCGAACTCGTCATGGGGCGCATGGCGCGGGCTCTCCAGGAGCGCGGCTGGGATGTCGAGATCCTGACCACGACGGCGCTGGACTACATCACCTGGCGCAACGAGTTCCCGGAGGGCACCGCGGTCGAGGACGGCCTCACGGTCCGCCGGTTCGAGGCGGTGAAGTCGACCTCGGGGCGCGAGCGGCACGAGATCGGGATGCGGATGTTCGCCGGCGAGGCGATCCCGCTCGGCGAGCAGGAGCGCTGGCTCAACGACGACGTGCGCATCCCCGGCCTGTACTCGCACCTGCTCACGCACGGGACGGACTACCGGGCCATCGTCTTCGGGCCCTACCTGTTCTGGCCCGCGGTGGCGTGCAGCCAGGTGCACCCCACCCGGTCGGTGCTGTGGACCTGCCTGCACGACGAGCCCTACGCCTACCAGAGCATCTTCCAGCCGGTGCTCAGCGGCGTGGCCGGGCTGTTCTTCCAGACCGAGCCCGAGCACAAGCTGGCGCACTCGATCTTCCCGAAGCTGGCCCCGCACGACGTGGTCGGCTGCGGCGTGGAGGTGCCCGAGGGCTACCAGCCCGAGCGGTTCCGCGCCAAGTTCGGCATCGACGCGCCCTTCCTGCTCTACACCGGCCGCCGCGAGGGCGCCAAGGGCTGGGACGAGCTGCTGCAGATGTTCAGCCGTGCCGTGTCAACCCGCGGCCTGCCCTTCCACCTGGTCACGATGGGTGTCGGGGAGGTCCGCCCGCCGGCCGAGGTCGCGGGCCGGGTCCACGACCTCGGCTTCCTCTCCGACGAGGACCGCAACGACGCGTACGCGGCCGCCGCGGCCTACGTCCAGCCCAGCCGGTACGAGGCCTTCTCCCGGACGATCATGGAATCGTGGCTGGCCGGGACGCCGGTCATCGGGGTCGGCCAGGGCGGGGTGGTCCGATACCACATCGAGCGCAGCCGGGCCGGTGTCGTCTATGGCGACGAGGCCGAGTTCGTCGAGGCGTTGGTCTTCCTCGCCCAGCAGCCCGAGGCCGCACGGCGGCTCGGCAGCGCGGGACGGGCATACGTCCTCGAGAACTACACGTGGGACACGGTGATCCCGAAGGTGGAGGAGTCGCTGAGCAGGTGGACGTCGGCCCCGTCGCGGACGGCGGCCCGGACGGGGAGCGCGGCCTGATGCGGATCCTCATGGTCTCGCCCTACCCGCCCAAGCGGGACGGCATCGCGACCTACGCGGTGCAGACGGTAGCCAAGCTGCTGGCGGAGGGGCACGAGGTCGACGCCCTCTCCCCGGAGCCCTCCGCGGCCCGCTATCACCTCGACTTCCACGCCGGCCCGCGCTTCGGCCTGGCGCTGGCCCGCCGCGTGCCCGAGTACGACAAGGTCATCGTGCAGTGGCACCCGGCCTTCTTCTACCGCTCGGCCGAGCCGCGGCACCGCGCGGCCGTCGACGCCGCGCTGACCGTCGCCTTCCGGCGCAGCAAGCGCGTCGAGGTCGTCGTGCACGAGTGGGAGGGCGAGGTCGCCACAGGACCGGGTGTGCGGGCGCGGGCCTGCCGCACGCTCTTCCGCAGCGCCGACGAGCTGTACTTCCACAGCGAGACCGAGCGGACCCGCTTCCTCGAGGCGGTGCCGGTCGACCCGGCCCGTGCCCACCTGGCCGACCACGGAGCATCGTTCATCCGGCGCTCGGAGGTGGGCCGGGAGGAGGCCCGCGCGTCGCTGGGCATCCCGGTCGACGAGACGGTCTTCCTCTGCATCGGGTTCATCCAGGAGCACAAGGGCTTCGACCGCGCCGTCCGGGCCTTCGCCGGGCTCGGCGCGCACGGCTGCCGGCTGGACATCGTCGGCAGCACCCGCCTCGACGAGCAGTCCTTCATCGCGCACCTCAACGAGCTCGAGCGGCTGTGCGCCGAGACGCAGGGCGCGTACCTGCACGAGGGCTACGTCTCCGACGAGTTGTTCGACCGCTGGATCGTCGCCTCCGACGTGGTCGTGCTCCCGTACCGGGAGATCTGGTCCTCGGGCGTGTTGGAGCGCGCGGCGCTCTACGACCGGCCGGTCATCGCCACCCGCGTCGGCGGTCTCGCCGAACAGGCCGCGGACCGCTCGGTGACCTTCGTCGAGGACGACGCCGGGCTGGCCGTCGCCCTGCGCCAGGCGGCCGGTGTCAGCGTCCTGGAAGAACCCTTCGAGATCGGCGAGGGTGACCTCTGGGCCAACGTCCAGGCGACGGTCCGCGACCGGGCAGCCCGGGCCCGCGGCGGCGAACTGCCCCCGACCACCGACCACGGCTTCCGCCCCCGGCCCGTCGAGGGGGAGCCCGCGGCCGGCCGCTCGGCGGCCGCGGTCCGCCGGATGCCGCCCTACAGCCGTCCCCCGGCCACCTCCCTGCGGCCCGGCGTCTCGCAGCTCAAGCGGACGATCCGCCGGCTGATCGGGTGGGAGATCGAGCCGGTGGTCCACCACGTGCACATGCTCCAGCAGGCGGTGAGCGCCAGCCTGGACGCGCTGGAGGAGCGGGTCGCCGCGCTCGAGGCGCGCGCGCCGTCGGTCCAGCAGGTACCGCCGGGTGGCGACGAGCGGATTCCAGCCGCCGGGTGAAGACGCAGATCCCGGGGTCGCGCCCCGGGTGGGAGAGGGAACGGACATGTTGAAGCGGATGAAGCATGGGGTCGACCGGCTGTTCCCCGGTGTGGCCGAGGACCGCCGAGCGCTGCGTCGCTCGGTCGCGCAGGTCGACGACCTCGCGCGTGAGATCCGGGACCTGAGCCAGCTCGTGCAGCAGGTCGACCTGCGGGTCAACCACTTCCAGCAGTTCGACTTCCGGCTGCAGAAGCTGCGGGAGCTGGCCTCCCGGGTGGAGCCGTACCAGCCGGCGTACGGGCTCCCGGGCCTGATCGAGAAGCCCGCCCGGGACAGCGTCGACCGCTGCCGGGCGATCGAGAACCACTTCGGGGCGACCCTGCGCGGCAAGCGGTTGCTCGACGTCGGCTCGTCGCTGGGCTACGTCTGCTTCTACTTCGCCGACCGCGGCATGGACACCGAGGGGTGGGAGGGCAACCCGGCCAACGCCGAGGTGGCCCAGCTGATCGGCGAGCTCAACGGGGTGCCCAGCCGCATCCGCACGCAGCAGTTCGACGCGGACAGCGTCCGCTCCCTGGCGCCAGGTCAGTTCGACGTCGTGACGATCCTGAGCGTGCTGCACCACGTCGTCTACCACCAGGGCGTGGCGCAGACCCAGGAGCTGGTGCGCGAGCTGCTCGCCCGTGTGCCCGTGCTGGTGCTGGAGCTGGCCCGCAAGGGCGAGGACCCGGAGCTGTTCTGGGACGAGGCGCTGCCCGAGGACGAGCTCGAGGTGCTCGCGCTGGTGCGCGACCAGGTCGAGATCGTCCCCCTCGGCATGTTCGGCACCCACCTCTCCGACAAGGAGCGACCGCTCTACGTCGTCACCCGGCGGGACACCGTCACCGTGAACAACCGGGTCTACGGCTTCAACCGGTCCAAGGCCGAGGCGTACCCGGGTTCGGCCGCGGTGTTCGACCACGACAGCCGCCGCTACTACTGGGGCGAGGACGTCTTCATCAAGGAGTACCGGTTCCCCGACCGGCACTCGGACAACGCCCGGCTGATCACCCACGAGATCTCCGCGCTGCTGAGCATCCAGGACCTGCCGAGCGCACCGCGGCTGCTCGACTACGAGGTCTCCGGGGACCGGGCCGTCGTCGTGTACGCCCGGGTGGGGGGCGAGCTCCTCGGATCGTCCGGGCCGATGCCGGCCGATCAGGTCGAGGGCGTGGTGCGAGACGTGCTGGCGTCGCTGCGCGAGCTGCACGGCCGCGACCTCTGGCACAACGACGTCCGCAGCTGGAACGTCCTCTGGGACGGGGAGCGGGCCGTGCTCATCGACTTCGCCGACGTCACCCGCGCCGACACCGACGGCGACCTGGTGTCGGTGGTGTGGCTGGCGCACGCCCTCTCCACCGGGACGCGCGAACCCACCCAGCAGGGGAAGACCCAGCTACCGCCGCGCGACTCCCTGGACCCCCGGTTCCACGCCCTGTACGACCGCGTGGCCGGCGGGGTCCGGCGGGCGACCGACCTGGCGCTGTGACCCGCGCGTGCGGGTAGCGGTCCTCCTCGAGCAGCTGCTGGCGCCCGTCCCGGGCGGCACGGGTCGCTACTCCGCCGAGCTCGCCGCGGCGCTGGCGGCCACCGCGCCGGCGGACTCGGAGGTGATCGGGTGGACCGCCTGGCACCGGGACCCGTCCGCGGCCCGTGTGCCCGGGGTGGCCGGCCCGCGGCGGCTGCCGCTGCCGCGCCGGCCGCTGGTGCTGGCCTGGGAGCACGGCCGCGGCCCGCGCCCGCGGCGGGCCGACGTCGTCCACGCGCCCACGCTGCTGCTGCCGCCCGGGGACCGGCGCCCGCTCGTGGTCACTGTGCACGACGCCGTCCCGTGGACCCACCCCGAGACGCTCACGCCGCGCGGCGTGCACTGGCACCGCACGATGGCGGCGCAGGCCGCGGCCCGGGCGGCGGCGGTCGTCGTCCCCACCCGGGCGGTCGCCGCTCAGCTCGCCGGCCACCTCGCCCCCGCCTGCCCCGTGCATGTCGTCGGCCAGGGGGTGAGCGGCGCGCTGGCGCTGCCCCGCGACGCCGCGGAACGCGCACGACGGCTGGCGCTGCCCGACGGGCCCTTCCTGCTGAGCCTGGCCACCCTCGAGCCGCGCAAGGGCCTCGACGTGCTGCTGGAGGCGCTCGCCCTGCCCGACGCCCCGCCGCTGCCGCTGCTGCTCGTCGGCCAGCCGGGCTGGGGCGGCGTCGACCCGGCGGCGATGGCCGTCCGGCTCGGGCTCCCCGCCGATCGGGTCCGCACCCTCGGGTGGCTTCCGGACACCGATCTGGCGGTGGTGCTGCACCGCGCCACCGCGCTGGTGATGCCCAGCCGCGCGGAGGGCTTCGGCCTGCCGGTGCTCGAGGCGATGGCGGCCGGCACGGCCGTCGTCAGCTCCGACGACCCGGCGCTCGCCGAGGTCGGCGGTGACGCCACCTGCCGGGCGCCGGTCGGTGACGCGCCGGCGCTCGCGGCCGCGCTGGCCCGCGTGGCCGGCGACGACGCGCTCCGCCGGGGCATGGTCGAGCGCGGCCGCATCCTGGCGGGTGAGCACTCGTGGCCCCGGGCCGCGGCCCGGCTGTGGGAGCTCTACCGCGACCTCGGCGCCGCCCGCTCCGCCTGAGCGGCCCGCGTTAGGGTTGACCGGATCCCGCCGTGCGGCCGTTCCGCACCGCAGCAGCCGCCCACCTCGTGAGGAACCGACGTCCGTGCCCCTGCCCACCCCGCGCGTGCTGGTGGATGCCACGGCGGTCCCGGAGGATCGCGGGGGAGTGGGCCGCTACGTCGACGAGCTGCTGCCTGCGCTGCGCGCCGAGGGCGGGGACGTCGTCGTCGCCTGCCAGCCGCGCGACGTCGAGCACTACGCCGTTCTCGTCGGCGCTGACCGGGTGCGATCGGCGCCCGCTTGGGCGGGTTCCGTCCCCGGCCGCCTGGCCTGGGAGCAGGTCGGGCTGCCGGCCGCGGCCCGGGCCGTGGGCGCCGACGTGCTGCACTGCCCGCACTACACGATGCCGGTAGCCGCCCGGCGGCCCGTCGTGGTCACCTTCCACGACGCCACCTTCTTCACCGACCCCGGCGTGCACCTGGCGGTGAAGAGCCGCTTCTTCCGCACCTGGACACGGATCAGCCTGCGCCGGGCGCGCCGGGGTCTCGCGCCGTCGGCGGCCACCCGCGACGAACTGGTGCGGGTGGCCGGTGCCGACGCCGGCCGCATCGACGTGGCCCACCACGGCGTCGACCACGCCCGCTTCCACCGCCCGTCGGCCGACGACGTCGCCAAGGTGCGCGCAGCCCTCGGCGTGGGCGAGGCGCCCTACGTGGCGTTTCTCGGCACCTTGGAGCCGCGCAAGAACCTCCCGGCGCTCGTCCGCGGCTGGATCCGTGCCTGCGAGCAGCGGCCGGACCCGCCGGTGCTCGTCCTGGCCGGCGGCCGGGGGTGGGACGACGAGGTCGACCGCGCCGCCGCCGAGGTCCCCGCGGGGCTGACCCTGCTCCGCCCGGGCTACCTGCCCCTCGACCAGCTGTCCGGGCTGCTCGGCGGCGCGCAGGTGGTCGCCTACCCGAGCCTGGGAGAGGGCTTCGGACTGCCGGTGCTCGAGGCGATGGCCTGCGGGGCGCCCGTGCTGACCACGCGCCGGCTCGCCCTGCCCGAGGTCGGCGGTGATGCCGTCGCGTACTGCGGCGAGTCGCCGGAGGAGATCGCGGCCGCGCTCGGGGCGCTCCTCGACGACCCGGCGCGGCGGGCCGAGCTCGCCGCGGCCGCGCAGACCCGGGCTGCCGGCTTCACCTGGGCGGCGACCGCCCGGGCGCACCTGGCCAGCTACGCACGGGCGGCCGCGTGACCGCGCCGGTCCCGGCGGACGACGTGCTCACCGTCGTCGTAGTCACCTATTCGCCCGGCGAGGCGCTCGCCGCCTTCCTCGACTCGCTGGCCGAGGCCACGACTCGGCGCTACGAGGTGGTCCTCGCCGACAACGGGTCCACCGACGGCGTGCCGGAGAAGGCCGCGGCCGAGCGGCCGGAGGTCCGGCTGCTGCCCACCGGCGGCAACATCGGCTACGGCGCGGCGGTCAACGCGGCGCTGGCCGGTCGGCGCACCGGTCACGCGCTGGTGGCGAACCCCGACGTGCGCTTCGACCCCGGCTCGGTGGACACCCTGCTGGAGGCCGTGGCGCGCTGGCCACGGGCCGCCACCGTCGGCCCGGCCATCCGCACGCCGGAGGGCGCCGTCTACCCCTCGGCGCGGGAGCTGCCGTCGCTGTCGACCGGCATCGGTCACGCCGTCCTCGGCTGGGCGTGGCCGGCCAACCCGTGGACCGCGCGCTACCGGCGCGAGCGGGAGGACCCCACCGAGCGGACCGCGGGCTGGCTGTCGGGCAGCTGCTTCCTCGTCGACCTGGCTGCGTTCCACTCCGTCGGCGGCTTCGACCCGGGGTACTTCATGTACTTCGAGGACGTCGACCTCGCCCGCCGGCTCGGGCGGTGCGGCTGGCTGCACGTCTACGTGCCCACCGCCGTCGTCACCCACGAGGGCGGCCACGCCACCCGGCGCCAGCCGCACCGCATGCAGCGGGTGCACCACACCAGCGCGCTGCGCTACCTGTCCGCCGACTTCCCCGAGCGGCGGCACACCCCCCTGCGGGTGGCCCTGCGCGCCGGCCTGGGCGCCCGGATGCTCGTCTCCTACGTCAGCAGCAAGGTGGGGGCCGGTGCCCGGCCCCAGCAGACCGTCGCCCAGCTGCCGCGTGAGCGGGCCCGGCGGCGGCTGCTGCGCCGGGCGGTCGGCCGGTCCCGGTCCGCAACCGACGAGAGGTCCTGATGCGACACGCAGTGATCATGGCCGGCGGGTCCGGCACGCGGCTGTGGCCGCTGTCCCGGGCCGAGCGGCCCAAGCAGCTGCTCGACGTGGTCGCCGAGCCGGGCGGGGGTGCGCACAGCCTGCTCGCCGAGGCCTTCACCCGGCTGCAGGCGGTGCTGCCCACCGAGAACATCTGGGTCTGCACCGCCGCCCGCTACGGCGCCCAGGTGCGCGCCGCGCTGCCGGAGCTCGGCCCCGACCGCCTCGTGCTCGAGCCGGTCGCGCGCGACACCGCCAACGCCGTCGGCCTGGCCGCCGCGCTCGTCGCCGACGTCGACCCCGACGCCGAGCTGGCGGTGGTGAGCGCCGACCACGTGATCCGGCCGGTGGAGCGCTTCGCCGCGGCCCTGCGGACGGCGTTCGACGCCCTCGCTCCCCGCCCCGACGCCCTGGTCACTCTCGGCATCGTGCCCACGGCGCCGGCCACCGGCTTCGGGTACGTCCAGCGCGGGCCGGCCACCGAGGTGTCCGGCGTCGCCGAGGCGGCGTCCTTCCGGGAGAAGCCCGACCTCGGCACCGCCGAGCAGTACGTGGCCTCGGGGGAGTACCTCTGGAACTCCGGCATGTTCGTGTGGCGCGCCCGCACGGTGCTCGACGCCCTCGCCGACCACCTCCCGGAGACGGCGAAGGGGCTGGCCCGCGTCGTCGCCGAGCCCCCGGGCCCGGCGCGGGACGCCGTCCTGGCCGAGGTGTTCCCGACCCTGCCGAAGATCAGCGTGGACTACGCCGTCCTCGAGCCGGCCGCGACCGAGCCCGGCCGGGTGCTGGTCGCCGCTCTCGACGTCGAGTGGCTCGACGTCGGCTCGTGGCCGGCGCTCGCCCTGACCCTGGAGCGGACCGCGGACGCCGACGGCGGCAACGCCGTCCGCGGGCTCGCGGTGACCCTCGACGCCGACGGGAACATCGTCTTCAGCGACGACCCGGAGCACCTGGTGGCGCTGGTGGGCGTGCGCGACAGCGTCGTCGTCCACACCGCCGACGTGACCATGGTCGCGCCCGTGGCAGAGGCCGAGCGGGTCAAGGCGCTGCTGGCCGCGGTGGAGGGGAGACACGGCTCACGGTTCAGCTGAGCGGGCGGCTAGCGTGCCGGGCATGAAGACCTACGACGTCGCCGCCGTCGTCTCGGGTGGGGCCTCCGGGCTCGGCGAGGCGACCGTGCGCGAGCTGGCCGCCCGCGGGGCCGCCGTGACCATCCTCGACCTGCAGGAGGAGCGCGGGAAGGCGCTCGCCGACGAGCTCGGCGGGCACACCACGTTCGTCCGCACCGACGTCACCGACCCCGACTCGGTGCAGGCGGCGATCGAGGACGCCACCGGCAAGGACCGCCCGCTGCGGATCGCGATCAGCTGCGCCGGTATCGGCTGGGCGCAGCGGACGGTCGGTCGCGGCGGCGAGCCGCACGACTTCGGCGCCTTCGTGAAGGTCGTCACGGTCAACCTGGTCGGTACCTTCAACGTGATGCGGCTGGCCGCCTCGGCCATGTCGCAGACCGAGCCGCTGGAGGACGGCGAGCGGGGTGTGGTGGTCAACACCGCCTCGATCGCGGCCTTCGACGGGCAGATCGGCCAGCTGGCGTACTCCGCCTCCAAGGGCGGCGTCGTCGGCATGACCCTGCCGGCGGCCCGGGACCTGGCCACCGTCGGTGTCCGGGTGTGCACCATCGCCCCCGGGCTGGTGGACACGCCGCTGCTGGGCAGCCTCCCCGAGGAGGCCCGGGCGGCGCTGTCGGCCGGCATCCCGTTCCCGAAGCGGCTGGGCAAGCCGGCCGACTTCGCGGAGCTGGCGCTCGACATCGTCGAGCACGGCTACCTCAACGGCGAGGTCGTCCGGATGGACGGCGCCTTGAGGATGGCCCCGAAGTAGCAGTGCAACTCACCACGGAGTCTTCCCTGAGCACCCCTCCGTACGAATCGGTCTGGCGGCCCGACTGGCCGCTCGACGCCCGCCGGGCCCTCTCCCGCGACCTGCGGGGGACCGGCGACCCGACCCTCCGGCACACCGACACGGGCACCTGGCGGACGACGTCCACCCCCGACGGCCCGGCGACCGTGCACGTGCGCACGGTCGCCGGACCCGAGGGCACCGAGGTGCGGGTGCGCGCCTGGGGCCCGGGCGCGGTCTGGGCCGGCACCCGGGTGCCCGGCTGGCTGGGCGCCCACGACCGGCCCGACGAGTTCGACCCGTGCGGGCACCCGCTGCTCACCGAGACGCACCGGCGCTCGCCCTGGCTGCGGCTGGGCCGCACGGGGCGCACCTGGGACGCCCTGCTGCCGGCGGTGCTGGAGCAGAAGGTGACCACCATCGAGGCGCACCGGGTGTTCCGCGCGCTGCTGCGGCTCTGCGGCGAGCCGGCGCCCGGACCGGCGCCGGAGGGCATGCGCGTCGTCCCGATCCCCGAGCGGGTGCTCGCGGTCACCGACTGGCAGTGGCACCGGTGCGGGCTCGACGGGGCCCGCCGGCGGGCGCTGCGCGCCGTCGCGTCGGTCGCCTCCCGGCTGGAGCCGTGCGACGCCGCACCCGACTCCCCGACGCTGCAGAAGCGGCTGCAGACCGTCCCGGGCATCGGGGTGTGGACGGCGGCGGAGGTCGTGCAGCGCACCTTCGGCTGCCCCGACACCGTCAGCTACGGCGACTACCACCTGAAGAACCTGGTGGGCTGGTCGCTGGCCGGACGCAAGACCGACGACGACGGCATGATGGAGCTGCTCGAGCCCTGGCGCGGCCACCGGCAGCGCGTGGTCCGGCTGCTGGAGATAGGGGGCAGCCGCCCGCCGAAGCGGGGGCCGCGGGTGGCGCCGACCGACTACCGGCGGATCTGAGGCGCTACCGTCGGCCGTCCTCGAGCAGGCCGAGCAGGTAGTCGCCGTAGCCGCTCTTGCCCAGCGGCTCGGCGACGGCCCGCAGACCCTCGTCGTCCAGCCAGCCCTGCCTCCAGGCGATCTCCTCGATGCAGCCGATCTTGAGGCCCTGGCGCTCCTCGACCACCGAGACGAACTCGGTGGCCTGGCGCAGCGAGGAGAAGGTGCCGGTGTCCAGCCACGCCGTGCCGCGGTCGAGGACGGTGACCGTGAGCCGGCCCTGGGCCAGGTAGTGCTCGTTGACCGCGGTGATCTCGAGCTCCCCGCGGGCGCTCGGGGTGATGTCGCGGGCGATCTCCACGACCTGGTTGTCGTAGAAGTACAGGCCGGGTACGGCGTAGGAGCTCTTCGGCCGTGCCGGCTTCTCCTCGATGGAGAGCACCCGGCCGTCGACGTCGAACTCGACGACGCCGTAGTCGCTGGGGTTGGCCACGTGGTAGGCGAACACGTGCCCGCCGTCGGGCTCGGGCAGGCGGCCCAGCGCGGTGCCCAGGCCGGCGCCGTAGAAGATGTTGTCGCCCAGCACCAGGGCGGCGGCGGAGTCGCCGAGGAAGTCGGCGCCGATGAGGAACGCCTGCGCGAGGCCCTCGGGCCGCGGCTGGACGGCGTACTCGAGGCGCATGCCGAGCCGGCTGCCGTCGCCGAGCAGGGCGCGGAACGCCTCGCTGTCGCCCGGGGTGGTGATCACCAGCACCTCGCGGACGCCGGCCATCATCAGCGTCGAGAGGGGGTAGTAGATCATCGGCTTGTCGTAGACCGGCATGAGCTGCTTGCTCACGGCCTGCGTGATGGGGAACAGCCGGCTGCCGGTGCCCCCCGCGAGAATGATGCCGCGCACGACCGGAGACCCTACGGCGCCGGACCTGCGGGATCGTCCCTCCATGGGATGAGGTGCACCGGGCACGCTCCCGGCGCGTCCGGCGGCCCGGGCTACCGTTGCCCCATGCGTGTCCTGGTCACTGGCGGAGCCGGCTTCATCGGGTCCCACTACGTCCGGACCATGCTGTCCGGTGGGTATCCCGGCTTCGAGGACGCCGAGGTGACCGTGTTCGACGCGCTCACGTACGCGGGCAACCTGGCCAACCTGGCGCCGGTGGCCGACTCGCCGCGCTACCGGTTCGTGCGTGGCGACATCCGGAGCGCCGCCGACCTCGACGCCGCGCTGCCCGGGCACGACGTCGTGGTGAACTTCGCCGCCGAGTCGCACGTCGACCGCTCGATCAGCGGCGGCGCGGCGGACTTCGTCTCGACCAACGTGCTCGGCGCCCACCAGGTCTTCGAGGCCGCCGTCCGGCACGGGGTCCCGCGCGTGTTGCACGTCTCGACCGACGAGGTGTACGGCTCGATCGACGAGGGCTCGTGGACCGAGGACCACCTGCTCCAGCCCAACTCGCCGTACTCGGCGGCCAAGGCCGGCGGCGACCTGCTGGCCCGCGCCTACGCCAGGACGTACGGGCTGAACATCTCGGTCACCCGCTGCAGCAACAACTACGGGCCCTACCACTTCCCGGAGAAGGTCATCCCGCTGTTCGTCACCAACCTGCTCGACGGGCAGAAGGTGCCGCTCTACGGCGAGGGCGCGAACGTCCGCGACTGGTTGTTCGTCGACGACCACTGCCGCGGCATCCAGCTGGTGGTCGAGAAGGGCCTACCGGGTGAGTTCTACAACATCGGCGGCGGCCGCGAGCTGTCCAACAGGCAGCTCACGGAGAAGCTGCTCGAGGCCACCGGCCGCGACTGGAGCTACGTCGAGCACATCGTCGACCCGCGCGGCGGCGGGCACGACCTGCGGTACTCGGTCGACCACTCCAAGACCGCGCAGCTCGGCTACGCCCCCCGGATGACCTTCGAGGACGGTCTCGCGCTGACCGTGCAGTGGTACCGGGACAACCGCGCCTGGTGGGAGCCGCTCAAGGCCGCCGCCGCGACCGCCCGGTGAGCGGCACCGCCTGGCTGATCACCGGCTCCCGCGGGCAGCTCGGGCAGGACCTCCAGGCGGTCCTGGCCGAACGCGGCGAGGACGTCGTGACGGCGGTCGGACGCGCGGAGCTGGACCTGCGGGACGAGGCCCGGGTGCGCACGGTCCTGCGCGACTGGATGGCCGCGGCCGGGTCCCGCCGCCCCGTGGTGCTCAACGCCGCGGCCTACACGGCCGTCGACGCCGCCGAGGAGCACGAGGCCGAGGCGCTCGTCGTCAACGGCGCTGCACCCGGCTGGATCGCCGAGGAACTGGCGGGCCGGGGGCGGCTGGTCCACGTCTCCACCGACTACGTCTTCGACGGGACGTCGACGCGGCCCTACGGCGTCGAGGACGTCCCGGTGCCGCGGACCGCCTACGGGCGCACCAAGCTCGCCGGGGAGCGTGCCGTGGCGGCTGCCGGCGGCGACGCCGTCGTCGTCCGGACGGCCTGGGTCTACGGGGCCCACGGCACCAATTTCCTGAAGACGATGCTGCGCCTGGAGCGGGAGCGACCGGAGGTGACCGTCGTCCAGGACCAGACCGGCACGCCGACCTGGTCGCGGGACCTCGCCGAGGGCCTGGTCGCGACCGCCGCCTCGTCGGCTCAAGGGGTGCTGCACGCCACCAATGCCGGGTCCACCACGTGGTGCGGCTTCGCCAAGGAGATCTTCGCCCTCGCCGGAGCCGACCCAGGGCGCGTCCGGCCCACCGACACGTCGTCCTTCCCGCGGCCGGCGCCCCGACCCGCCTACTCGGTCCTGGACCCGGCCAGCTGGCACGCCGCGGGACTGCCCGCGCTGCCGCCGTGGGAGCAGTCGCTGCGGAGGTGCATGGCCGACATGGGAGTAGCGGCCGGACGCGGGGTCCCTCAGGGTCGGTGAACCGCCGAGGCGGGCCCGGACGTCACCGCTCCCGCAGCTGCCGGTAGCGGGTGACGCACTGCTCCATGGTCGGGAGCAGCCCGCGCGCGAGCGCTTCGGACAGCGTGGGTGCCCCGGCGTCCTTCGGCGAGAGCTCGAACTCCAGGTCGTCGGGCCAGGGGAGGTCGAGCTCGGGGTCCATCGGGTCGATGCCGAACTCGCGATCCGGGGCATAACCGCTGGAGACCAGGTAGGTGACGGAGGTGCCGTCGGCCAGGGAGACGAACGCATGGCCGAGGCCCTCCGCCAGGTACACCGCCCGAGGGGTCTCGCTGTCCAGGAGCACCGAGTCGTGCACCCCGAAGGTCGGTGATCCCACGCGGATGTCGACGACCACGTCGAGGAGCCTGCCCGCGGGGCAGTACACGTACTTGGCCTGCCCGGGCGGAACCAGGGCGAAGTGGACACCGCGGAGCGCGCCGCGAGCGGAGACGCTGTGGTTGGCCTGGGCGAGCGGCAGCGCGGAGCCGGTGGCGCTCGTCAGGACGTCGGCCCGGTACCACTCGGTGAACCGCCCGCGGGAGTCCCCGTGCGGGACGAGGTCCAGCACGTAGCTGTCCGGTACGGCCAGTTCGCGGATCTCCACAGCGGCGACGCTAGCGGAACCGCAGTTCAGGGCCCGTCGGAACCCAGCCACAACCGCCCGACGAGGGAGCTGCCGCCCGGCGTGCCGACCGGCTCCCACCTGGTCCGCCACCCCTCGGCGTGCAGCTGCACGATCACCGCGCCGAGCAGCGCCCCGAGGTTGAGCGCAGCCGTGGTGGTGGCCCGGTCGGGCAGGTGGACGTCGACGACGCCGTCCCCCTCGCCGCCGTGCCGCAGGACGACGGGGAACTCCGGCAGGGCGGCGCTGGCGATCCGGAACGCCGCGGCGACGGCCTCCAGCTCGCCCGGGCGGGGCACGAGGTCGGCGGCCGGTTCGCGGGAGGCGAGCAGGTCGCGGGTGCCGTAGGGGAACAGGTCCCCGGGACCGAGGCGGACCAGCGGCCGGGTGCCGGGGTCGTCGCCGGGCGGCCGGGCGACCGGCAGGCCGCGCACCACCGCGACCGGGACGCCGGCGAGCTTGCCCTTCACCAGGTCGGCCGCGGCGGCGAGCTCGTCGACCACGGCGACCTGGGTGGTCTCGAGGGTGTTGCCGTGGCGGTCGACCGCGCCGCGGTGGTCCTCGAGCGGGACGATGCCGGCCGCGCCGACCGCGACATCGGTCAGGCCCTCGCGCCAGGTGCGGCCGAAGGTGTCGCTGACGACGACGGCGACGTCGACCCCGAGGAGCTCGGCCAGCCGCTCCCGCAGCCGGCGGGCGGAGGCGTCGGCGTCCTCGGGCAGCAGCACGAGGGCGTCGCCGGGCACGTTGGACGCGTCGATGCCGGCGGCCGCCACGACCCAGCCGTGCCGGGTCTCCACGATGCGCAGCGGGCCGCGCCGGGCGACGACCCGCACCGTCTCGTCGTCGATGGCCCGCTGGCGGGCGGCCTCGCGGTCGGCACCGGGTGGCACCCGGACCAGCCGGCCCTCGACCTTGGACACGACCTTCGAGGTGACGACGACGACGTCGCCGTCGGCCAACCACGGCGCCGCGCCGGCGATGGCCGCGGCGAGGTCGTCACCGGGGGAGAACTCCGGCAACCCGAGGACAGGGTGGACGGAGTAACCGGATGGAACGGCCCTGTCCAGGGCCCCGCCGCGAGCGTGCGAGGGGTGGGAGGGACGGGGTCCTTTCTCAGACACCGGCGGCGTCCAGGGCGGCGCGCGCCAGCGCGGCCGTCTTCCCGGCGTCGGACATGAGCAGCGGCACCTGCCGGACGTCGACCCCGGGCACGGTGGCGTCGTCACCGGGCGCCACGAGCCAGGCGTCGAGGAGGCCGCCCTCGCCGCGGGCGCCGTAGTGGCGGCCGACGCCCTCGGCGCTCACCTCGATGCCGAGGACGGGCAGGCACCGGTCGGCCATGCCGCGCACGACCGAGCCGCCGATGATCGGCGAGACGCCGACGACGCGGGCCGCTGTGCTCCGCAGGGCGTCACGGATCCCCGGCACACCGAGGATCGTGCCGACGGAGACCACGGGGTTGGACGGCGCGATCAGGACGGCATCGGCGGAGCCGATCGCTTCCGTCACACCGGGTGCCGGACGCGCCGAGTCGACGCCGACCTGCACGAAGGCCGACGGCTCGAGCGCCGCGCGGTGGCGCACCCACCACTCCTGGAAGTGGATCGCCCGCTGCCGGCGGCTGGGCTGCTCCGGGTCGTCGGGGTCGGCGACCACCACGTGCGTCTCGACCCGCTGGTCGCTCATCGGCAGCACCGTGATCCCGGGCTGCCAGCGCGCCGCGAGGCCGGCGGTCACCTGGGAGAGCGGGTAGCCGGCGTCCAGCATGCGGGTGCGGATCAGGTGGGTGGCGAGGTCGCGGTCGCCGAGGCCGAACCAGGCGGGGTCGGCGCCGTAGGCGGCGAGCTCCTCCTTGACCGTCCAGCTCTCGCCGGCCCGGCCCCAGCCGCGCTCCTCGTCGATGCCGCCGCCGAGGGTGTAGAGCACCGTGTCGAGGTCGGGGCAGATGCGCACCCCGTGCATCGTCACGTCGTCCCCGGTGTTGACGATCCCAGTGATGTCGGCACCCGGTGCCGCGGCCTTGAGTCCACGGAGGAAACGGGCGCCGCCGACACCTCCGGCGAGTACGACGAACTGCACGAAACGCATCGTGCCGCATGGCAGTTGTCGACTGTTCGACCGGCGTGTCGGGGGCCTTGGCGAGATTCTGACGAACGACTGTGACGCCTGGGTCACCTGTGGCGATCCGCTTACAACGAGCGAAGTTGACGGCTTCGGAGCGACACGCGTGTAATTCCCGCGGTGTCATCCAGTGCAGAGCGGCCCGGGAACGTCTCGGAGAACGCGCACCGGGACGAGAGCGAGAGGGGACGCATCGTCATGGCGGAGGTGTCGTGGTTGAGCGACTACATGGGGGCGTCCGAGCGGTCGGCTGACCGATTCGGCCTGGGGTCGGACCACGGCGTCGCGGGGCCGCTGGGTGGCCAGGGCATCGCCGGGCTGCTGGGCATCGGCCTGGAGGCCGACGCGCAGTCGTGGCAGGAGCGGGCGCTGTGCGCCGAGACCGACCCGGAGGCCTTCTTCCCCGAGAAGGGCGGCTCCACCCGCGAGGCGAAGAAGATCTGCACCGGCTGCGAGGTCAAGGCCGAGTGCCTCGAGTACGCGCTGGCGAACGACGAGCGCTTCGGCATCTGGGGCGGTCTGTCCGAGCGCGAGCGGCGCCGCCTCCGCCGCCGCGCCGTGTGAGCGAACCGCTGTCCTCCGCCACAGCCGCCGACTCCCGGGAGTCGGCGGCTGTGGTCGTATGAGGGCGTGTTCACCCGGGTCGTGAGCGGTCGGGCCCGGGTGGTCCGGGAGGTCCGCGCCGCCGCGCCGCTGATGGCCCGCCTGCGCGCGCCGGTGCCGGCCCGCGGCCCGTGGCTGACCGCCGTCCTCACGACCGCCTCGTCCTGGTCGAAGCCGGTGGCGGTCGTGGTCGAGGCGCACCGCCAGGGCCGCCCCGATGCCCTGGCCCTGCTGGGGCTGCGGTCCCGAGGCCCGGTCGTGCAGGCGACGCTGCTCGGCGACGGCCCGGCCACCCCGGCCCCCGAGGGTCGGCCGCCCTTCCGCCTGCTCGCCGCCGACCCCGCGGCCGCCGACCTCCTCGCGGCCGGCGTGGTCGACCTGCTCGGCTCGCTGCGCCGCCCCTGGACGCTGCGGCTGGCAGGTCTCCCGCTCGGCTGCCCCACGACCGCGGCGCTCGCTGCCCGCATCCCGTCCGCCACGTTCGGCAGCGGCCGCACCGAGCGGCTGGTGGACGCCCTCGACCGGCTCGGCCCGGTGCACCGGACGACCGACGCCCGCGTGCTCGAGCGGGCGCTGCCCGCCCTGCTCGCCGGCGAACGGGACGGGCGGGCGCGCACCTTCGTCCGCACCACGAGCCGCGTGCACGCGGCCATCGGCCAGCTCGAGCTGGCCGTGGTGGGGGAGCCGGAGCGCCCGCGCGCCGCGCTCCTCACGCTGCTCGACGGTGCCGACCGCTGGCCCTGGCGGGGTGTCGCCGCGCCCGACGCGCTGCCGCGGGAGATGGGCGCGCCCCTGGTCTCGCTCACCGCGATCGGCGGACCGCGCCCGCAGCTGCCCTGGACACCCTGGCCGCCGAGACTCCCGCGGGCGCTGGTGGAGCTCCTGCCGACCCGGCGCGGCTGAGCTGCGGCATCGCTCTCCTCGCGGTCAGAACGGTGGCGGGTCGTCGCCGGGTCCGGCCAGCGGTGGCTCGGGTTCGGGTGGTGGTCGTCGGCGCATGCCCGGTGGGTGGTGATCCTCGTCGCCGTCGGGTCCGTGCTCGGCGAACCGGGCGATCAGCGCCGCCTCGCGGGCGGCGGCCCGGGCCCGGTCGCGGTCGATCCGCTGCAGCTCGGCGGCGACCTGCTCCTGGGTCATCCACTCCACCGGCACCCGCGCGAGAGGCGCCGGCTGGTCGACCAACCAGTCGATCAGCACCCCCACGAACGTCGAGGAACCGGAGACCCGCGGCACGACCCCGAGCTACGGAGCAGGTACGACGATTCCGGGCCGCTGACCAGCGGCGACGATCAGCGGGCGAGGACGGCGCTGAGCGTGGCGTCGTCCACGGACGGCACCCGGCCGCCCCCTGTCGAGAGCTCGCCCGACGCCGCGGTCCAGCCCTCCGCGTCGGCGTCGTCCGGACGGACCACGACGTCGAGCGCGTACACCCGGCCCGTGAAGACCGGCGGCCCCCCGGACGGCTCGGTGTAGGTGGGGAACCGGCCCGACAGCTGCAGCTCGTCGCCGGACCGCACCACGGCCAGGGCCGGGGTCGGCAGGTCGGCCTGCTCGACGACCGAGGCGCGGCAGCCCGCCACCGCCGGGTCGGCGGGCGGCCGGTCGGTCATGCAGTTCCACGTCGGCAGCAGCACGTGGGCCAGCGCGGTCCCGTCGCCGGCCACCGTGACGCTGAGGGCCGGCGTCGACACCGTGATGCCCACCTCGTGCCGGGCCAGGACGACGGTCCCGAACACGAGCCGCGCCGCCGTGCCGTCGGCCCCGAGCGGCACCGAGAGCGCGGCCAGCTCGCCGGGCCCCGAGGGGGTGACCGGTGCGCTCGTCGCGGCGGCTCCCGAGGTGCCTGCCGACCGCGGCCCGGGGTCGCGGGTCCGGTCGCCGGTGGTCGCGGCCACCGCGGCCGCGGCCGCGATCAGCAGGAGGGCGACCAGCGCCAGCACGGCGAGGGCGCGGACCGGGTTCGTCCCGGGGGTGGCCGGCCCGACCGCCGTCCGCCGCTGGTCCGTCGCGCCGGGCGGACGGGGGCCGGGGAAGCCGGGCGGGTGCTCGCGGAAGGCGGGCAGGTCGTCGTCCGGGAACACCCCCGGCGGCGGGGGCCGGTCCCCGCGCCCCGCGGAGCCGTCCGGGCGTCGCCAGGTGACCGCCAGCGCCACGGCGACCGCCAGCGCGAGCACCCCGACGGCCACCGCGATGCCGAGCGCGAGCGACGGCCCGGCAGCCGCGGTGGAGACGTCCATCCCGCCCAGCATCGCAGGACCGGGTCGCCGACCCGCCGGGTCCGCGCCGGCGTGCCAGGATCGCGGCGATGAGCGACGCGCGACGACCGGCCGACGAGGGGGCCCGCGCACGCATCGCGGCGCTCCTGTCCGAACTGGGCGTGGACCAGCCCCTGCTGTCGGCCACCGACCTCGCCGCGCGGCTCGGCGTCGTGCAGGGCGTGCTCGCCGACCGGGTCGTCGACCTCGCGGTCACCGAGAGCGGCCGGCTCCGGCTGCGCGCCGAGCTGCGGGGCCGCCGCTGGGCCGAGGAGCGGGACGTCGGTGTGCCGGCCACGCTGGCGGCCAACGACGACGGCCGGTGGCTGGTCTCCGCGCGGGTGCACGGCGCGCCGGTCGGCGGTCCGCGGTGGACCGCCGCCGCGGTCGAGGCCGCCGTGCGCGTCGCCCCGCTGCCCGCACCGCCCGGTGAGCCCTGGTCGCCGCCGCGCGGCCCGGCCATCGGCCGCGCCCGGGCGTCGGTGGAGGACACCGGCCGGCTGGTGCGCGGCGGGGTGCGGCTGGGGGAGCTGCGGGCGGTCCGGGCCGCGGCGCGCCAGCTCCCGCTGTCGGAGGTCAGCCACGGCGACTTCCGCGCCGCCAACGCCGTCCTCGACGAGGACCGCGACCGCGTGGTGGTCCTCGAGTGGTCGGGCGTGTGCCCCGGCCCCCGCCACCGCGACCTGCTGACGCTCTGGGCGACCACCCCCGACGCCGAGGACCGCCGCACCGTCGCCGACGTCGTCCTCGACCGCACGGCGGGGTGGGAGGAGCCCGACGTCGGCCTGCTCTGGCACGCGGTGGCGCTGGAGCAGCTCGTCGCCCGGCTGACCCGCCCCGACCGTGGCGACGGCCTCGACGCCGCCTTCGCCCGCGGCCGCCTGGCCGAGGCGCGCCGCATCGCGCGGGACCTCGGCAGCCCGACGGCTTAGCCGGTCGGGTCGATCTCCTCCGGGTCGCGGCCCAGCAGCACCGCCACCTGGTCGACGACGACGTCGCGCACGAGGTCGGCCAGGTCGTCGCGGTCGTGCGCGCGGATCTCCAGCGGCCGCCGGTAGACGATGATCCGCGGCGGGACCTCGCGGCCGTTCTCCCGGTGGGCGGGCAGCACCCGCGCCAGCGGCACGCTGCCGTCCTCGAGCACGTCCGGGTCGAGCACCACCTCGTCCGGGCTGGTGTGGTCCACCCACGGGACGTCCTCGACGGCGAACTCCACCCCGGCGAGCTCGCGCTCCCACCGGCGCTCGAGGTCCTCGACCGCGTCGAGCACGAGGTCGTCGAACTGCTCGGCCCGGCTGCGGGCCAGCGGGACGCCGTCGGGCACCAGCCGTCCCCGCAGGCCGCGACCGTGGCGGTCGCGTCGGGAACGGCGGGGCGGACGGGTCATGACGGGTGCGAGCGTACGGCGGTGGCACCCGGTCAGCGGGGCAGCCGCCGCCAGAGCGCGCGCGGCAGCAGCCGCATGCCGGACCAGACCGGCCGCAGGACGGCGGGGACCCACACCGTCGTGCGCCCTCGCGCGAGCGCGGCCACGACCGCGTCGGCCACCTCCGCCGGCGTGGTCGAGAACGGCGCGGGCCGCATGCCCCGCGTCATCCGCCCGATCACGAAGCCGGGGCGCACGAGCACCAGCGACACGCCCGAGCCGTGCAGGGCGTCGGCGAGCCCGGAGGCGAACCCGTCGAGCCCTGCTTTGGCCGAGCCGTAGACGTAGTTGGCCCGCCGCACCCGGACCCCGGCCACCGACGAGAGGACGACCAGCGTGCCGTCACCGGCCCGGCGCAGCCGGTCCGCCAGGAGGGTCAGCAGGTGCACCGGCGCCACGTAGTCGGTGTGGACGACGGACACCGCCGTGGCGGGGTCGCGCTCGGCCGCGGCCTGGTCGCCCAGGACGGCGAAGGCGAGCACGACCGTCGCCGGCACCCCGGCGCGCTCCTCCACCTCGGCGAGGACGGCGGCGTGCCGGTCGAGGTCGTCGGCGTCGAACTCCACGCGGTGCACGGCAGTGGCGCCCGCGCGGCGCAGGCGGGCCTCCTCCTCGTCCAGCTCCGCGGCCCGCCGCGCGGCCAGGACCACGGTGCCCGCACCGCAGCCGACCAGCCGCTCGACCAGGGCGGTCCCGATCTCGCTGCGGCCGCCCAGCAGCAGCACCGGACCGGTGTGGATGCCCATGGGGTGATCGTGCAGGATGTGCAGCCCTGCCACTTTCACGGTGCGCCTGCTGCGAAGTCCGCGCGGGCGGCGTTACTGTGCCCAGCGTGAGGAACCGGTGGTGAGGCAGTCACGTCGCTGCTCGCGCAGCGGCTGCGCGCAACCGGCAGCGGCGACCCTGACCTACGTCTACGCGGAGTCGACCGCCGTCGTGGGCCCGTTGGCGACGTTCTCCGAGCCGCACAGCTACGACCTGTGCGAGTTCCACGCCGAGCGGCTGACCGTGCCGCGCGGCTGGGAGGTCGTGCGCCACGAGATCGACGTCGAGGACTCCGGCCCGACCGGCGACGACCTGCTGGCCCTCGCCGACGCGGTCCGGGAGGCCGCCCGCCCGGAACCGCCGCGGAACCCTGCCGACGACGGCAGCGGCACCCGCCGCGGTCACCTGCGCGTCCTGCCCGACCTCAGCTGACCGGCTGACGTCGCAGGCCGCGCCCGTCGGCGCTGGCGCCTGCCCGCGACACCTCGCCCCCGGCCGCTCCCGCGAGCCGCCCCGCCCGCCGTTAGTGTTTGGCCATGCGCGATCTCTCGGCGGTGGTCAAGGCCTACGACGTCCGCGGTGTCGTCCCCGGCGAGTGGGACGAGGACGTCGCCCGCGCGCTGGGCGCGGCGTTCGCCGAGTTCGTCCACGGTGAGAGCGGGGCCACCGCCGTCGTCACCGCCCACGACATGCGCGAGTCGTCGGTGCCGCTGTCCCGGGCCTTCGCCGAGGGTGTGATCAGCCGCGGCCTCGACGTGGTCGAGGCCGGCCTCGGGTCCACCGACCTGCTCTACTTCGCCGCCGGCTCGCTGGACCTCCCGGGCGCGATGTTCACCGCCAGCCACAACCCCGCGCAGTACAACGGCATCAAGATGTGCCGCGCCGGCGCCGCCCCGATCGGGCAGGAGTCGGGGCTCGTGCAGATCCGCGAGATGGCCGAGCGGGACGGCTACCACCGCGTCCCCGACCGGGTCGGCTCGGTGACCGCGCGCGACGTCCTGCACGAGTACGCCGCCCACCTGCGGTCGCTGGTCGACCTCTCCGCCGTCCGGCCGCTGAAGGTCGTCGTCGACGCGGGCAACGGCATGGGCGGGCACACCGTGCCGGTCGTGCTGGAGGGCCTGCCTCTGGAGATCGTCCCGCTCTACTTCGAGCTCGACGGCTCCTTCCCCAACCACGAGGCGAACCCGCTCGACCCGGCCAACCTGGTCGACCTGCAGGCCGCGGTCCGCGAGCACGCCGCCGACATCGGCCTGGCCTTCGACGGCGACGCCGACCGCGTCTTCGTCGTCGACGAGCGGGGTGAGGCGGTCAGCCCCTCGGCGATCACCGCGCTGGTCGCCGTCCGCGAGCTGGCCAAGGGCCGGGGGACGACGATCATCCACAACCTGATCACCTCCCGGGCGGTGCCGGAGATCGTCCGCGAGCACGGCGGCGAGCCGGTGCGCACCCGGGTGGGGCACTCCTTCATCAAGGCCGAGATGGCCCGCACCGACGCCGTCTTCGGCGGCGAGCACTCGGCGCACTACTACTTCCGCGACTTCTGGCGGGCCGACACGGGCATGCTGGCCGCCATGCACGTGCTCGCCGCGCTGGGGGAGCAGAGCCGGCCGCTGTCGGAGCTGGCCGCCGCCTACTCCCGCTACGCCGCCTCCGGGGAGATCAACTCCACCGTGGCCGACGCCGCCGAGCGCACCGCTGCCGTCCGCAAGGAGTTCGAGGCGGAGGACGGCGCCGGCGTCGACGAGCTCGACGGGCTCACCGTCACGCTGCCCGACGGCGCCTGGTTCAACCTGCGGGCCAGCAACACCGAGCCTCTTCTGCGGCTCAACGTGGAGGGACCCGACGCGGCGCGCATGGCCGAGCTGCGCGACCGCGTCCTCGCCCTGGTGCGGGCGTGAGCGGGCCGCTGGGGCTCGACCCGGTCCTGCTGGAGATCCTGGCCTGCCCGGACACCCACCACACGCGGCTGACCGTCGACGAGGCGGCCGGCGCGCTGGTCTGCCCCACCTGCCGGCGCGCCTTCCCGGTCCGCGACGGCATCCCCGTGCTGCTGCTGGACGAGGCCCGGCAGACGTGACCCACCCCGAGCTCGCCGAGGAGGTCCTCGACGACCTCGAGGTGCTCCGCGCCCGCGACCCGCGCGGGCTGCTGCCCGCCGTCGCCGGTGCCGGCGCGCAGGTGCGGGAGACCGCCCGGCTGACCGAGGAGGCCGGGCTCGACCGGGTCACCGCCGGCGGCCGGCCGCGTGGCCTGGTCATCGTCGCCCGCCGCGAGGGCGCCGTCGCGGCCGGCGTGCTCCGTGCCCTGCTCGGCCCGTCGAGCCCGGTCACGGTCGACGTCGTCCCCGGCCCGGCGCTGCCGGTGTGGACCGGGCCGGCCGACATCGCCGTCGTCGCCACCCGGACCGGCGCCGGCCAGTACGCGGTGGCGCCGGCGTACGACGCCGCCCGCCGCGGTGTGGCGCTGGTCGGCATCGGCGCCGAGGACGCGCCGCTGCAGGGCGCGTGCTCCACCGCCCGCGCCCCGTACGTCGCGCTGCCGCGCAGCCGCGTGCGGCACACCACGTTGTGGTCGCTGCTCACCCCGCTGCTGCGCCTCGCCGTCGACCTGGAGCTGCTCTCCGCGGCGACCGCCGACGCCGACGCCGTCGCCACCGCCCTCGACGACATCGCCACCGAGTGCGGCCCGGCGCAGGAGTCGTTCGTCAACCCGGCGAAGACCCTCGCGCTGGAGCTGCTGGACGCCCTGCCGGTCATCGCCGCCGAGGGCCCGCTGGCCGGCGCGGCGGCGGTCCGCGTCGCCGACCAGCTGGCCACGCTCGCCGGGCTGCCGGCGACCACCTTCCGGCTGCCCGACCAGCGGGTGGCCGCCAACGCCGTCCTGGGTGGGCCGCTGACCACCTCCGACGCCGAGGACGACTTCTTCCGCGACCGCGCGGAGGACACCGGTCGCCGGCTGCGGCTGCTCACCATCCGCGACCCGGAAGCCGCCGCGCACGACGGCGGGGAGCGGGACCCGCGGTCGGCGGGCGAGGCGGTGAACGAGGTGCTGCGGACCGCGGCCGCGCACAACGTCCCCGTGAGCGGGCTCGCCGAGCACGGGGAGCCCGAGCGGTTCCCCCGCCTGCCGCGGCTGGCGCGGCAACTCGCCGTGGCCGACTTCAGCTCCGTTTACCTGGCGCTGGCGCTGGACAACGAGCGGAACCTATCGAGGTGACCGCTGCGATGCCCGGGCCGACGGCGTCCGACGGCTGACCCGACCGGGAGGACCTTCCATGGCAGGTGGACTTGCCGCGCTCCTCGACGACGTGGCGACGCTGGCCCGCGCGGCCGCGGCCTCCGTCGACGACATCGGCGCCGCCGCCGGGCGCGCCAGCGTGAAGGCGGCCGGCGTCGTCGTCGACGACACCGCGGTCACGCCACAGTACGTCCACGGTCTGGCCGCCGAGCGCGAGCTGCCGATCATCCGGCGCATCGCCGTCGGGTCGCTGCGCAACAAGCTGCTGATCATCCTCCCGGCGATCATGCTGCTCAGCCAGTTCCTGCCCTTCCTGCTCACCCCGATCCTCATGCTCGGCGGCGCCTACCTCTGCTACGAGGGCGCCGAGAAGGTGTGGGAGAAGTTCGGCGGCGGGCACCACGGCGGCCACGGCGCGGAGGAGCAGGCGGCGCCGGACGAGGACACGATCGTGTCCGGCGCCGTGCGCACCGACTTCATCCTCTCGGCCGAGATCATGGTGATCTCGCTGAACGAGGTGGCCGACGAGCCGTTCCTGTCGCGGCTGTTCATCCTGGTCATCGTCGCGATCGGCATCACGGTCCTCGTCTACGGCGTCGTCGGCCTGATCGTGAAGATGGACGACGTCGGGCTGAACCTGTCCGAGCGCCCGGGCAAGGCCGTCTCCGCCCTGGGGCGCGGCCTGGTCCGCGGCATGCCGAAGCTCCTCGCCGTCCTCACCGTGGTCGGCATCGCGGCGATGCTGTGGGTCGGCGGGCACATCCTGCTGGTGGGCTCCGACGAGCTGGGCCTGCACGTCCTGTACGACACCGTGCACCACCTGGAGGAGGCCGCGCACGAGGCCACCGGGGCGCTCGGCGGGCTCGTGGGGTGGCTGGTCAACACGCTGGGCAGCGCCGTCCTGGGGCTGGTCGTCGGCGGGCTGATCGTGCTCCTCGGCTCCCTGACCTGGCACCGGCGGAAGAAGCACACCGGCGAGGCGGGGCACGCGGACGAGACGGGGCACGCGACGGAGCACCGCTCGGACGGCGCACCCGCCGACGGGAACCGCGCCAGCGGGGCCCACGCCAGCGGGGCTGGCCCGGGCGGGGAGCCCGAGACCCGCTGAGACCGCGGGTGTGACCGGGTCCACCGTCCAGGCGCCGGCAGCGGGGGGACAGTCGTGGGCGTGCGCACCGAGCTCTCGCCCGCCCGGCGGCGGGCGGACCGGGCGCGGTTGCCGCGGGAGGTCGTCGACGTCGTCGTGATCGGCGGCGGCGTGACCGGCGCCGGCGCCGCCCTCGACGCGGCCAGCCGCGGGTTGTCGGTCGCGCTGCTCGAGGCGCGGGACTGGGCCGCGGGCACCTCCAGCCGGTCGAGCAAGCTCGTCCACGGCGGACTGCGCTACCTGGAGCAGTTCGCCTTCCCGCTGGTGCACGAGGCCCTGCACGAGCGGGCCCGGCTGGTGCGGACGATCGCCCCGCACCTGGTCACGCCGCTGCCGTTCCTGCTGCCGCTCACCGCGCCGGTCTGGCAGCGGGCCTACTACGGCGCCGGTGTCGCGCTCTACGACCTCCTCGGGGCGGCGCTGGCCGCCGACCGCGGCATCCCCACCCACCGGCACCTGTCCCGGCGGGCCACCCTCGAGGCGTTCCCGGCGCTGCGCGGCGACGTCGTCCACGGCGCGATCCGCTACTGGGACGCCCAGGTCGACGACGCCCGGCACACGCTGGCCGTCGTCCGCACCGCCGCCGGCTACGGCGCCCGGGTGCTGTCCAGCGCGCGGGTGACCGGGCTGCTGCGCGACGGCGGTGGGGGAGCGGTGGTCGGCGTGCGCGTCGCCGACCTCACCGACGGGTCGGCGTTCGAGGTCCGGGCGCGCAGCGTCATCGCCGCGACCGGGGTGTGGAGCGACGACGTCGGCGCGATGCTCGGCGTCGAGGCGCCCAGCCTGCGGGTGCGCGCCTCCAAGGGTGTGCACCTGGTCGTGCCGCGGGAGGCGATCGCCGGGCACGACGCCGGGCTGATCCTGCGCACCCCCACCAGCGTGCTGTTCGTCATCCCGTGGGGGCGGCACTGGATCGTCGGCACCACCGACACCCCGTGGCGGCTCGACCGGGCCCACCCGGCGGCCAGCAGCGCCGACATCGAGTACCTGCTGGGCCAGGTCAACCGGGTTCTCACCCGGCCGCTGACCGGGGAGGACGTCGTCGGGGTGTACGCCGGGCTGCGGCCGCTGCTGGCGGGGGAGGCCGACCAGACCAGCCGGCTCTCCCGCGAGCACGCCGTCGTCACGCCGGTGCCCGGCCTGGTGCTCGTCGCGGGCGGCAAGTACACGACCTACCGCGTGATGGCGAAGGACGCCGTCGACGCCGCGGTCGCCGCGCTGCCCGGGGTGCCCGGCTCGCGGACGGCGCACCTGCCGCTGGTCGGGGCGCACCGCTGGGCCGCCGTCCGCGACTCGGGGCCGCGCCTGGCCGCGGCCACGGGGCTGACCGAGGAGGCCGTGGGCCGGCTGCTGCGCCGGCACGGGGACCGGGTGGACGACGTGCTGGCCCTGGTGCGCGCCGACCCCGCCCTCGGCCGGCCGCTCGCCGGGGCGCCGGACCACCTCGCCGCCGAGGTCGTGCACGCCGCGACGGCCGAGGGCGCCCTCCACCTCGACGACGTCCTGACCCGGCGCACCCGCGTGTCGATCGAGACGGCGCACCGCGGCGTGGAGTCGGCCGAGGACGTCGCCGACCTGGTGGCGGGCCCGCTGGGCTGGGACGCCGCGCAGCGGGCTCGGGAGGTCGAGCACTACGCGGCGCGGGTGGCCGCCGAGCGGGAGTCGCAGCGGATGCCCGACGACCGCACGGCCGACGCCGCCCGGCTGGGTGCGCCGGACGTGCGCGCCTCCGCCGTGTGACGCACGCGCACGAGGGTGACGGACGGGGCCGTCACGGCGCGTGGGAGCGCGTGGCCGGGCGCCAGGGCGGCTAGCCTCGGGGGTGATGTGGCAACTGACGAATGCGGTCCGGCACTACGCGTGGGGCTCGCGCACGGTCATCCCCGAGCTGCTCGGCGAGCCGTCGCCGGCGGACGAACCCTGCGCCGAACTGTGGATGGGCGCGCACCCTGACGACCCGAGCGTGCTCTCCGACGGCGTGCCCCTGGACAAGGCGATCGCTGCCGACGCCGACGCGCTGCTCGGCCCGGCAGTGGTCGAGCGGTTCGGCCGGCGGCTGCCGTTCCTGCTGAAGGTTCTGGCGGCCGACGCGCCGCTGTCCTTGCAGGCGCACCCCACGATGATGCAGGCGGAGACCGGGTACGCCGCCGAGGAGGCCGCGGGGATCCCCAAGGACGACCCGACGCGCACCTTCAAGGACCCGTACCACAAGCCCGAGCTGCTGCTGGCACTGACGACGTTCGAGGCGCTGTGCGGCTTCCGCCCGGTCGAGGAGTCGCTGCACTGCCTGGCCAAGCTGCAGCTGCCGGAGCTCAAGCCGACCATCGCCGCCCTGGCGCGTGGTGGTCTGCAGACGGCGATCCCGCAGCTCCTCGCGCTGTCGCGGAAGCGGCGCGACTCCCTGGTCGAGGCGGTCGCCGCCAAGGCCGGCTCCTACGTCGAGGCGCACGACCCCGAGTTCATCAACACCTACCGCTGGGCGGCCGCGCTGGCGGAGGCCTACCCGGGTGACCCCGGCGTGGTGATCTCCCTGATGTGCAACCACCTGAAGCTGGCCCCCGGCGAGGCCGTGTTCATGCCCGCCGGCAATCTGCACGCCTACCTCTCCGGGGCCGGCGTGGAGGTCATGGCCAGCTCCGACAACGTGCTGCGCGGCGGCCTGACCAGCAAGCACGTCGACCTGGGTGCCCTCATCGAGGTGCTCGACTTCACCGACGGCAAGATCCCGGTCATCCACCCGGTGCTCGGCCCCGGCGGTCTGCGCTACCCCGTGCCGGTGCAGGACTTCGACCTCACCCGCGTCCAGCTGGACGAGCTGGCCGGTGACCTGACCACCGCGGGCCCGCAGATCCTGCTCTGCACCGAGGGCGAGGCCGTGCTCAGCTCGTCCGACGGCGAGCTCGTCGTCCGCAAGGGTGGGTCGGCGTTCGTGCCGGCCGGTCAGCCGGTGCGGGCCGCCGGGCCGGCCGTGCTCTTCCGGGCCACGACCGGCCTGGGCTGAGGCCGGGCCCGTCCCCTGGGCGGCGTCTTTCAACTACCCTGGTCGACGGCACGAGCCCCGCCGAAGCCTCGGCATGCTCGCCTCCACCCAAGCGACCGACCGATGCCTGGCCGCCGTGGGCCGGGCCGTTCCCTGGAGCGACATGACCGCCAGCACTGGCACCCGTGTACTGACCGACGGCGACTTCAAGGTCGCCGACCTCTCCCTCGCCGGCTTCGGCCGCAAGGAGATCTCCCTCGCCGAGCACGAGATGCCCGGCCTGATGGCCCTGCGGGCCGAGTACGGCGACGAGCAGCCGCTGGCCGGGGCCCGCATCGCCGGCTCGCTGCACATGACCGTGCAGACCGCCGTCCTCATCGAGACGCTGACGGCGCTGGGCGCCGACGTCCGCTGGGTCAGCTGCAACATCTTCTCCACCCAGGACCACGCCGCCGCGGCGATCGTCGTCGGCGACGGCACGCCCGAGCAGCCCGCCGGTGTCCCCGTGTTCGCCTGGAAGGGCGAGACGCTGGAGGAGTACTGGTGGTGCACCCAGCGGCTGTTCGAGTTCCGCGACGAGAACGGGGACGTCGTCGGCCCGAACATGCTCCTGGACGACGGCGGCGACGCCACCCTGCTGGTGCACCTGGGCACCCGCTTCGAGGCCGACGGCGTCGTCCCGGACACCACCGAGGCCGACTCGGAGGAGTACGCCGTCATCCTCGACGTCCTGCGCGGCAGCCTGGCCGCCGACGGTCGGTACTGGACCCGCATCGGGCAGGGCATCAAGGGCGTCACCGAGGAGACCACCACCGGCGTCATGCGGCTCTACGAGCTGGCCCGCGACGGCCGGCTGCTGTTCCCGGCGATCAACGTCAACGACTCGGTGACCAAGAGCAAGTTCGACAACCTGTACGGCTGCCGGCACTCGCTCATCGACGGCATCAACCGCGCCACCGACGTGATGATCGGCGGCAAGGTCGCCGTCGTCTGCGGCTACGGCGACGTCGGCAAGGGGTGCGCGGAGTCGCTGCGCGGCCAGGGCGCCCGCGTGATCGTCACCGAGATCGACCCGATCAACGCGCTGCAGGCCGCGATGCACGGCTACGAGGTCACCACGCTCGACGAGGTGATCGGCAAGGCCGACATCATCATCACCGCGACCGGCAACAAGGACATCATCACCGCCGAGCAGCTCGGTCGGACCAAGCACCAGGCGATCATCGGCAACATCGGGCACTTCGACAACGAGATCGACATGGCCGGTCTCGCGCGGACCCCGGGCATCACCCGGACGACGATCAAGCCGCAGGTCGACGAGTGGCGCTTCGCCGACGGCCACATGATCATCGTGCTCTCCGAGGGCCGGCTGCTGAACCTCGGCAACGCCACCGGGCACCCCAGCTTCGTCATGAGCGCCTCGTTCTCCAACCAGGTGCTCGCCCAGATCGAGCTGTGGGGCAACCGCGCCGCCTACGAGGGCAGGACGCCCGGCGTCACCGTCCTGCCCAAGGTCCTCGACGAGAAGGTCGCCCGGCTGCACCTGGACTCGCTCGGCGTGAAGCTGACCGAGCTCACCAAGGTGCAGGCCGACTACATCGGCGTCCCGGTCGAGGGCCCGTACAAGTCGGACCACTACCGCTACTGAGGAAGGACCCCCTCCCTCCCCACCCTTCGCAAGCTCAGGGCGGGACCCGGGGAGGGGGCCGTTCCAACACGTCACCTGCCACCCGCCCGTGTGTCCTGCGGGCGGGTGGCGTCGTCTTCCGCGCTGGACAGCGCAGAATGGGCGCCGTGCCACCCACCGCTCCGCAGAACGGGCCGAGCCGAGGCCGTGTCCTGGTAGTCGACGACGACGCCGCTCTCGCCGAGATGCTCGGGATCGTCCTCCGCCGCGAGGGCTACGAACCGGCGTTCGTCTCCGACGGCAACCGGGCCGTCGGCGTCTTCCAGCAGACCCGGCCCGACATCGTCCTGCTGGACCTGATGCTGCCCGGCCGCAACGGCCTGCAGATCTGCCAGGACATCCGGCAGCAGTCGACGGTGCCGATCGTGATGCTCACCGCCAAGGGCGACACCATCGACGTCGTCCAGGGCCTGGAGGCCGGCGCCGACGACTACGTGACCAAGCCGTTCAAGCCGGTCGAGCTCGTCGCCCGCGTCCGCGCCCAGCTCCGCCGCGGCGAGACCGGGCAGGCGGAGAACCTCTCGATCGGCGACGTCCAGATCGACGTCCCGGCCCACCAGGTGACCCGCGGCGGGGTGCCGATCCCGCTCACCCCGCTGGAGTTCGACCTGCTCGTCGCGCTCGCCCGCAAGCCGCGCCAGGTGTTCACCCGGGAGCTGCTGCTCGAGCAGGTGTGGGGCTACCGGCACGCCGCCGACACCCGGCTGGTCAACGTCCACGTGCAGCGGCTGCGGGCCAAGATCGAGAAGGACCCGGAGAAGCCCGAGGTCGTGCTGACGGTGAGGGGGGTCGGCTACAAGGCCGGCCCGCCGTGATGCCGTGATCTCCCCGCACGACGCCGCCCGCTCCACCGGCACGCTCGCCCCGGGGCCCGAGGCCCCGTCGCGCCCCCGCGTGGCCCTGTCGCCCCAGCCCGGCCCCGCGCCGGCGGAGGAGGGCGCCCGCCCGCTGCTGCCGCGGCTCGGCCGGGAGACGGTCGAGTGGCTGCGGTGGTCGGGACGGCGGACCGCGGACCTCGCCCGCCGGGCCACCGCCCGCGCCGTGCGGGCGTGGCGGTCGTCGCTGCAGGTGCGCATCGGCGCGATCACCATGGCCGTCGCCGGCACCGTCGTGATCATCGTCAGCGTCGTGCTGTTCAGCCAGATCCGCGACCAGCTGCTGTCGGTGAAGAAGCAGGCGGCGATCGACCAGGCCCAGGACGGCGTCTTCTACGCGCAGAGCCAGGTGACCGGCATCGCCGCCGGCGACGCGGCCAGCGTGCGCTCGACCCTCGACCGCACCGTGCAGGCGCTGCTCAACCGCGGCGGCCCGGCCGGCGACTTCGACGTCGTCATGGTCTACCGGGCCGGCGACGCCCAGCCCCGCACCGCGACCACCCGCGGGCCCGTCTGGAACGCCGTCCCGGCCGACCTGCGGGCCGACGTCGACGCCGGCGGGCAGTCCTACCGCTACGCGCTGGTGCCCGATGACGAGGGCACGCCGCAGCCGACGCTGCTCATCGGCGCCTCGGTGCCCGGGGACGCCGGCGGGGCGGAGCGGATCGGGCTGTTCTACGCCTTCCCGCTGGACCAGGAGGCGGAGAGCCTCGGGCTGATCCGCAGCACCGTGATCATCAGCGGGATCGCCCTGACCCTGTTCGTCGTCCTGATCGCCGTCCTGGTCACCCGGCTGGTGGTCGACCCGGTGCGGCGGGCCGCCGGGACGGCGCAGCGGCTGGCCGAGGGGCAGCTCGAGGAGCGGATGCTCGTGCGCGGCGAGGACGACCTCGCCCGGCTGGCCACCAGCTTCAACGCGATGGCCGACAGCCTGCAGCGGCAGATCACCCAGCTCGAGGGTCTCTCGCAGCTGCAGCAGCGGTTCACCTCCGACGTCTCGCACGAGCTGCGCACGCCGCTGACCACCGTGCAGATGGCCGCCGACGTGCTGCACGAGTCGCGCGGCGACTTCCCGCCGCACGTGGCCCGCTCGGCGGAGCTGCTGCGCGCCGAGCTCGACCGGTTCGAGGCGCTGCTGACCGACCTGCTGGAGATCAGCCGCTACGACGCCGGCGCCGCCGTCCTCGAGGCCGAGCCGGCCGGCCTGGGTGCCCTGGTCGACCGGGTGGTGGCCGCCATGCGCTCGCTGGCCGAGATGCACGCCACCCAGCTGGTGGTGCACCGGCCGGCCGAGGAGGTCATCGCCGAGATCGACGCCCGCCGGGTCGAGCGGATCCTGCGCAACCTGGTCGGCAACGCCATCGAGCACGGCGCGGGCCGGCCGGTCGAGATCACCGTCGCGTCCAACCCCTCGGCCGCGGCGGTCACGGTCCGCGACTTCGGCGTCGGGCTGAGCCCCGCCGACGCCCAGCACGTCTTCGACCGCTTCTGGCGGGCCGACCCCTCGCGGGTGCGCACGGTCGGCGGTAGCGGCCTCGGGCTGTCGATCAGCCTGGAGGACGCCCGCCTGCACGGCGGCTGGCTGCAGGTGTGGGGGCAGCCCGGCCAGGGCGCCCAGTTCCGGCTGACCCTGCCGCTGACCGCGGGCGGGGAGCTGACCAGCTCGCCGCTGCCGCTGCGGCCGGCGATCGTCCGCCGTCCCGAGCACCGGCCCGGGGTGCGGCCGTGAGGCGCCGGCTGGGCCTCCTGGCCGCGGCGGTGCTCGCGGCGGCCGGTTGCTCCACCGTCCCCACCAGCTCGCCGACCGTGCAGATCACCCAGCCGCCGGACCGCCCGGTCGAGATGGTCGGCATCGAGCCGCTGTCGCCGGAGCCGGGAGCGACGCCCGAGGAAGTCGTGAGCGGGTTCATCGACGCCGCCGCGAGCACCACCCGCGGCCACCCGGTCGCCCGCGAGCACCTCACCGGCGAGGCGGCCGAGACCTGGTCGGACGAGACCGGCATCACGATCATCAGCCAGGACTACTCCGCCGTCACCACCGAGGTGGGGACCATCCGGGTCACCGCCGACCTGGTCGGCACGGTCGACCCGCGCGGGGTCTTCACCATCGGCGACCAGGAGCCGTTCACGCGCGAGTTCACCCTCCAGCAGGTCGAGGAGGAGTGGCGGATCACCGACCCGCCGGACGGCCTGCTCATGCTCGAGCCGGACTTCGTCCGCCTCTACGACGAGCTGCCGGTGTACTTCCTCGACCCCACCGGTCAGCGGCTGGTGCCCGATCCCCGCTACCTGATCGCCGGCGAGGCGCAGCCCACCACCCTGGTCAACCGGCTGCTCGAGGGGCCGTCCGCGGCGCTCAACGCGGGCGTGCGCAACCCGCTCGCCGGCGCCGAGCTGCGCGGTGCGGTGACCGTGTCCGGGCAGACCATCACCGTCGACCTGACCAACCTGTCGCCGGAGCCGTCGCCGCAGCTCGAGGAGGTCTGCGCCCAGCTGGTGTGGAGCCTCGAGCCGCTGTCGGCCCGGGACGTGCGGATCCTGGTCGACGGCGAGCCGCTCGAGGGCATCCCGCTGGTGCAGACGGTCGACGACTGGGCGCGCTTCGACCCCGGTGGCGTCGCGGTCGACGCCACCGGCCACTACCTGAGCGGCGGGGCGCTGTACACGGTGAATGGCCGGCAGGCGCCCGGCCCGGCCGGCACCGGCGCGTACGGGCTGACCAGCGCGGCGGTGTCGGCCGACCCGCGCACCGGCGAGCTCGTCTCCATGGCGGGGGTGGCCCCCGCCGGCGGGGGGCAGACCCTGCTCGCCGGGGCGTACGGGGGCGACCTCGCCCCGGTGGTCACCGCCGGCACGCTGAGCGTCCCGACCGTCGCCGCCACGCGCGCCGAGTTCTGGGCGGTCCGCGACGGGGAGGCCGTCGTCCGGGTGCCGGCGCAGGGCCCGCCGCAGGCGGTGAGCACCCCCACGCTCCCCGGCCTGGGCCGCACCACGGTGCTGCAGCTCTCGCCGGACGGCGTGCGCGCGGCCGTCGTCGTCGACGGGCCGGAGGGCCCCAGCCTCTACGTGGGCACCGTGGTCCGCTCCGACAACGGCGCGGTCGCGCTGCCCGACCTGCGGCAGATCGCCCCCGCGCTCACCCAGGTCGTCGACGTCGCGTGGCGCGACGCCGGCAGCCTGATCGTGCTGGCCGGCGACGCCGGGGAGGACCAGGTCGAGCCCTACACCGTGGGCGTCGACGGCTGGGGGCTGGACCGGGTCGGGACGGCGGGCCTGCCCAGCCAGCCCACCGCGGTCGCCGCCGCGCCCAGCCGCGCACCGCTGGTCAGCGCCGGCGGGACGATCTGGCAGCTGTCCGGCGGCACGTGGTCGACGCTGATCCGCGGTCAGGAGCCGCTGCCGGGCATCGAGCCGTTCTTCCCGCTGTAGTCCACAGATCCGGCCGGCGGGGGCGCCCCGGCCGCCGCCGCGGACAGGCTGAACGGGTGCTCGCCGCCCTCGCCGACCTGGTGCTGCCGCGCACCTGCGCCGGCTGCGGGCTGCCCGGCGTCGTCCTGTGCCGCCGCTGCGGCCGGCTGTTCGCGGTGCCGCACCTGGCCGCACCGCGACGGTTCCCCACCGGGTTCCCGCCCACGGTCGCGGCCGGGGCGTACGCGGGGCCGGTGCGGGCGGCGGTGCTGGCGTTCAAGGAGCGCGGGCGGGCCGAGCTGGGCGCGGCGCTCGGGACGGCGCTGGCGCTGGCCGTCGCCGCCGTCGTCTCCGGGGTGCCGGGGCGGGGGGCCGGCCCGGTGCTGCTGGTCCCCGTGCCCCCGTCGGCGGCGGCGCTGCGCACCCGCGGCCGCGACCACGTCCGCGAGCTGACCCGCCGGGCGGAGGCGGAGCTGCGGGCGGCCGGGGTCCCGGCCGCCCAGGCGCGGCTGCTGCGACGGCGGGGCCGGGTGCGCGACTCGGCGGGGCTGTCGGCGGTGCAGCGGCGGGCCAACCTGGCCGGCTCGTTCCTCCTGGCCGGGGCCGCACCGCCCGGCGCGCTGGTGGTGCTGGTGGACGACGTCGTCACCAGCGGCGCGACCCTCACCGAGGCCGCTGCCGTGCTCGGCCGGGCGCGCGCCGTGAGCGCCACGCCGGTCCTCGGGGCGGCCGTTGCGGCGACGCCGCGCCGTGACCTCACGGGGACCCGCGGCAACCGCCGTCCGAGGTGAACGCGCGGCGTCCCACGATCGACTGTCGGAGGCCCACCCGAGGGACTAGCGTCGAAGCGATCACAGCCCGCAACAACGGGAGGTCTCATGGAGATCGTGGTCCGTGGTCGCAATGTCGAAGTCCCCGACCACTTCCGGCAGCACGTCTGGGACAAGCTCACCCCGCTGGACCGTTTCGACGGCAAGCTCAAGATCCTCCGCATCGACGTGGAGCTCTTCCACGAGAAGAACCCCCGCCAGTCGGGCAACTGCCAGCGCGTCGAGATCACGATGCGTGGCAAGGGCCCGGTGGTCCGCGCCGAGGCCAGCGCGTCGGACTTCTACTCCGCCCTCGACATGGCCGAGGGCAAGCTCGACGCCCGTCTCCGCCGCGCGGCCGACCGCCGGCGCGTGCACCACGGGCGCCGGACCCCCGACAGCGTCCGCCTCTCCGGCAACACCGCCCCCGAGCTGGACCTCGGCGCCGCGCTCGACCTCGACAAGCAGCTCGCCGAGGGGCCGCACGTCACCGACCTCGACGAGCACCTGCCCGGGCGCGTGGTGCGGGAGAAGCACCACCCCGCCACTCCCATGACCGTCGACCAGGCCCTCCACGAGATGGAGCTGGTCGGCCACGACTTCTACCTCTTCCAGTGCGCCGACACCGGACGGCCGACCGTCGTCTACCGGCGCCACGCCTTCGACTACGGCCTCATCCGGCTGGTCGAGACCCCGCTCAACGGCGACGCCTCGCACGCCGGCACGACCGCGCAGCAGCCCGCGGCCCCGGCCACCGTCTGAGAAAGGACCGGAGGCCGGGAGCGCTGGAGACCTGCGCTCCCGGCCTCCGCTCATTCCCCGGGCAGGCGCGAGAACAGCACCGCGTCGCCCCGGGTGCCGTCGCGGTACGGGATGCAGGAGCGGACCACCCCCTCCTGCGTGAAGCCCGCGCGACGGGCCACGGACTGCGAGGGCGTGTTGCGCACGTCGGCGAGCAGGTGCACCCGCGGCGCGCCCAGGCCCAGCGCCCATTCAGCCAGCGCCGAGGCCGCCTCGGCCGCGTAGCCCCTGCCGCGGGCGTGCGGTGCGATCCAGTAGCCGATCTCGGGGCCGAGGTAGCCCTCGCGCAGGTGCACCCCGCTCGAGCCGACCAGGGCGCCGTCGGCCTCGACCACCACCGGCATGCCGCGGCCCGCGGCGCGCTCGCCCGGCGCCACCTCGGTCACCCAGGCGCGGGCCACCTCGCGGGTGTAGGGCACCGGCAGGGCGTGGATCCAGCGCTGGATGCCCGCGTCCTGGCACGCCTCGTAGACGGCGTCCTCGTCATCGGGGCGGTAGGGGCGCAGCACCAGGCGCTCGGTGCGCACCACCTCGGTGGTCAGATCGACGGCGCTGAGGTCCACCGGCACATGGTCAGGCGTTGCCGAGCACGCGGTCGACCCATATCTGCAGGACGACGCGGCGCGGGTTCTCGCGCGGCTGCCGGTAGCGCACGGCGTAGCGGGCCTCGGCGTCGCGCACCGACGCGGCGTCGTCCCGCACCTCCGCCGTCCCCTCGAGGGTGAGCCACCGGCGGCCCTCCACCTGGCACAGCGCGACCCGGCCCTGCCCGGCACGGACGTGCCGGGCCTTGGCGGAGGTGCCGGAGGTGATCACCCGGGCGGTGAGGGTGCCGGGGTCGAAGGTGAAGCCGACCGGGACGACGTGCGGGGTGCCGTCGGCGCGCAGCGTGGTGAGGGTGGCCAGGTGCCGCTCGGTGAGGAAGGTGAGCAGGCCGGGGCTGAGGTGGTGCAGGTCGACGGCCACCGGGGGAGCGTACGGACAGCTTGTGCGTTGCAACTGCCAACGCCGCTGGTTGTCACGCCTACCCTGGAGCCGTGGTGTTCACGAAGCTGTTGCGTGCCGGTGAGGGCAAGATCGTCCGCCGCCTGTCCAAGATCGCCGACGCGGTCGAGTCGCTGGCGGACGAGACCTCCGAGCTCACCGACGCCGAGCTGCGGGCCAAGACCGACGAGTTCAGGGAGCGCTACGCCGACGGCGAGACGCTCGACGAGCTGCTGCCGGAGGCGTTCGCCGTCGTCCGGGAGGCGGCCACCCGCACGCTGGGCCAGCGGCACTACCGGGTGCAGATCATGGGCGGCGCCGCCCTGCACCTGGGCAACGTCGCGGAGATGAAGACCGGTGAGGGCAAGACGCTGACCGGCGTCCTGCCGGCCTACCTCAACGCGATCGCCGGCGAGGGCGTGCACGTCATCACCACGAACGACTACCTCGCCAAGCGCGACGCCGAGTGGATGGGCCGCGTCCACCACTTCCTCGGCCTCAAGGTCGGCGTGATCCTGTCGGGCCAGTCGCCGGCGGTGCGCCGAGAGCAGTACGCCTGCGACATCACCCACGGCACGAACAACGAGTTCGGCTTCGACTACCTGCGCGACAACATGGCCTGGAGCAAGGCCGACCTGGTCCAGCGCGGGCACTTCTACGCGATCGTCGACGAGGTCGACTCGATCCTCATCGACGAGGCGCGGACGCCGCTGATCATCAGCGGCCCGGCCGAGCAGAGCGCGAAGTGGTACCAGGAGTTCGCGCGGATCGCGCCGCTGCTGAAGAAGGACGTCCACTACGAGGTGGAGGAGGCCAAGCGCACGGTCGCCATCACCGAGGAGGGCGTCGAGTTCGTCGAGGACCAGCTCGGCATCGAGAACCTCTACGAGGCGGTCAACACGCCGCTGATCGGCTACCTGAACAACGCGCTCAAGGCCAAGGAGCTCTTCCACCGCGACCAGCAGTACATCGTCAGCAACGGCGAGGTGCTCATCGTCGACGAGTTCACCGGCCGCGTGCTGGCCGGCCGGCGCTACAACGAGGGCATGCACCAGGCCATCGAGGCCAAGGAGAAGGTGCAGATCAAGGACGAGAACCAGACGCTCGCCACGATCACCCTGCAGAACTACTTCCGGCTCTACGAGAAGCTCGCCGGGATGACCGGTACGGCCTCCACCGAGGCCGCCGAGCTGCACCAGACCTACAAGCTCGGCGTCGTCCCGATCCCGACGAACAAGCCGATGGTCCGCGAGGACCGGCCCGACGTCATCTACAAGACGGAGAAGGCGAAGTTCGAGGCCGTCGTCGACGACATCGCCGAGCGGCACGAGGCCGGCCAGCCGGTCCTCGTCGGCACCGCGAGCGTGGAGAAGTCGGAGATCCTCTCGAAGTTCCTGCTCCGGCGCGGGATCCCGCACGAGGTGCTGAACGCGAAGAACCACGCGCGGGAGGCGTCGATCGTCGCGATGGCCGGCCGGCTCGGCGCGGTCACCGTGTCGACCAACATGGCCGGCCGCGGTACCGACATCCAGCTCGGCGGCAACCCCGACTTCATCGCCGACGAGGCGCTGCGCGCCCGCGGCCTGTCGCCCGCGGAGACGCCGGAGGAGTACGAGGCCGCCTGGGACGACGCGCTCGAGGAGGCCAAGGCCCAGGTCAAGGCCGAGCACGAGCAGGTGGTCGAGGTCGGCGGCCTGTACGTGCTGGGCACCGAGCGGCACGAGAGCCGGCGGATCGACAACCAGCTGCGCGGCCGCTCCGGCCGGCAGGGCGACCCGGGGGAGTCGCGGTTCTACCTCTCCCTCGGCGACGACCTGATGCGCCGGTTCAACGGCCCGATGCTCGAGTCGATGATGAACACGCTGCGCGTCCCCGACGACCAGCCGATCGAGTCGAAGATGGTCACCCGGGCGATCCGCTCGGCGCAGACGCAGGTGGAGCAGCAGAACTTCGAGGTCCGCAAGGACGTCCTCAAGTACGACGAGGTGCTTAACCGGCAGCGCACCGTCATCTACGACGAGCGGCGCAAGATCCTCGACGGCGTCGACCTGGCCGACCAGATCCAGTCGATGCTCGACGACGTCGTCCGGGCCTACGTGGTCGGCGCGACCGAGACCGGCTACGCCGAGGACTGGGACCTCGACCAGCTGTGGACCGGGCTCAAGGCCCTCTACCCGGTCGGCGTCACCGTCGACGAGGTGCTGGACGAGGTCGCCGACGGTGAGCAGGCCGCGCTGACGGCCAAGGACCTCGAGGAGCAGCTGCTCGCCGACGTGCACCGCGCCTACGACGAGCGCGAGGCCAAGCTCGGCGCCGAGGTGATGCGGGAGCTCGAGCGGCGGGTGCTGCTGTCGGTCCTCGACCGCAAGTGGCGCGAGCACCTGTACGAGATGGACTACCTGCGGGCCGGCATCCACCTGCGCGCGATGGCCAACCGCGACCCGGTCGTGGAGTACCAGCGCGAGGGCTACGACATGTTCAACGCGATGCTCGACGGCATCAAGGAGGAGTCGGTCGGCTTCCTGTTCAACCTCGAGGTCAAGACCAAGGAGGAGCAGGAGGCCGAGGCCAAGGCCAAGCAGGAGGAGGCCGAGGCCCGCGCGCTGGCCGCCGCCCAGGAGGGCACGGCGCGGGTGCTGGCCCGCCAGGCGGCGCAGGAGGAGGCCGCGAGGAAGGCTGCCGCCTCCGGTGGCGCGGCGACCGCCCGCCGGGCGAAGAAGCCGGCCGCCCCCGTGGCCGCAGCCGCCCCGGCTGCCGAGGTGGAGGAGGAGCCGGCACCGTCGGGGACCGGTCCGCAGCTGGCGGTGAAGGGCCTCGACGCCCCGAAGCCGGCGCAGAACCTGAGCTACTCCGCGCCCAGCCTCGACGCCTCGCCCAAGGAGAGCGGCTCGGCCAAGGCGGCCAAGACCGCGACCGTGACCGGCACGAAGGAGCCCTCGCGGAACGCGCCGTGCCCCTGCGGCTCGGGCAAGAAGTACAAGTTCTGCCACGGCGCCGCGCACTGACGCCGCTGGTCCGCGGTCGCCTCAGGAGACGAAGTGCTCCTGGGGGAACGCCGTGACGATGCCGTCGGTCACCGTGAACTCGAAGATCCTGAAGTAGCTCTCCCCGAAGAGCCCGCCGACCACCTCGGCCAGCGGAGCGGTGCGCTCGCTGCCGGAGCCCCAGTCGATGTAGGTGATCTGCGCGTCCTCGGCGACCTCGAGGGCCCGGACCAGGTCGTTCACGTCGCGGTAGTAGTAGTCGTTGCACCACGCCTGCTGCTCGTGGACCGCGACGCCGTCCTCGCGGCAGGCCTGCTGGGCGGCTGCCTCGCCCTCGAACCACTCGACCACGTTGACCAGCACCGTGCTGCCGTCGCCGCCGCTGATCACCCCGGCGTAGCTGCCGTCGGGCAGGCCGGCGTGGTCGACCGGCTGGGAGGTGCGCGCCTCCCAGCGCCGGCCCAGCACGAAGCGGTCACCGTCCCAGCGGTACTCGGCCCGGCCCCAGTGCCCGGCGCAGCACTGCGGGTCGTCCCCGGCTTGCGTCGGACCCTCGAGGACGACCGTCGCGTCGTCGACGGTCACGGTCGGGCCCTGGAAGACCAGCTCGCCGTCGAGGAAGCCCAGCACGTCCGGCTCGCCCGACGAGCTGTCGAACACCACGACGAAGGACGCGGTGGTCGACGTCGGGGTCGGGCAGGACGTCTGCACGACGGTCTCGGGCGTCCCGTCGCCGGTGACGTCGCCTCCGGTGGTGGTCACCGGCCAGTCGTCCCACGTCGCCGTCTCGCCGAGCTCGGCGAGCCACATCTCGCGGGTGTAGCACTCGGCCGCGTCGAAGGCGACCGCCTTCCAGTCGACGGCCGCCTCGGGAGTGGTGGGTGCGGGAGCGGTCGGGGGCGGTGTCGGGGCCGGCTCGGCGGCGGCGACGTCCCCGCCGCAGGCGGCCAGGGCGAGGCAGGAGATCAGCGCCGGGACGGCGGCCAGCCGCATCGCCCGGGCCCGGTGGGTGTGCATGGGGAAACCTCCGTGCCCGGTCGAGCCGGGCAGGTCCGTGGACGGGGGAGGCCCCGGTGGAGCGCCGTCGCCGGCGCCCCACCGGAGCAGAGGTGGGGTCAGTCCCAGAACGTGACCTCGAGGTCGTCGGCCGACCCCGTGACCTCGCCGTCGACGGAGAAGCGGACCTCCGTCTCGTACGGGCGCTGCTCCGGGTCGCTGAAGAAGTACTCGACGGTCTCGGTGCCGGTCAGCTGGAGCGAGCCGTAGGAGTCGGTGACGATCTCCAGGCTGTTCGCCGACTCGTCGTAGACCAGCGAGTACTCCGGGTCCTCGGTGACCGTGATGTGCACGTCGGTCAGCTCGTCCTGCCAGTAGTAGCCCGTCAGGAACGGGCAGTTCTCCAGCGGCAGCTCGGTGGCGGTCGCGCAGTCGGCGATTGCGGCGTCCACCGCGTCCCGGGCCGCGTCGAGCGCCTCCGGCTTGACCTCCGGCGACAGCGTCGCGCCGTACGAACGGTCCGTGGTGACGACGACGGGCGCGTCGGCGGCGGTCAGCAGCGCGTGGTCGGCCGCCGAGACGGTGTAGCGGCCCGGCAGGGCCAGGTACGTGCCGTCGGCCAGGTCCGTCCCGGCGATCTGCGCGCCGAGGCTGCTGCCGGACCAGACCTCGAGGGTCGGCAGCGACTCGGCCACCTCCCAGGTGCCGAAGAGGCCGAAGCGGTCCTCGCCCGGCGTGAGGCTGATGGTGTCCTCCACCGGCCGGTTGCCCACGACGTAGGTGACCGCCACGGTGGCCGAGGAGCCGTGCTCCTCGACCTCGCCGATGACGACGTGGTCGATGCCGGTGTAGCTGTCGCTGCCGAGCACCGCCTCGCCGAGCAGCGGCTGGTCGGCGAGGTCCGGCGCGTCGGCGAGGTGGACGACGGCGGCGGCGACGTCGCCGTCGGCGAGGGCGTCCAGGTACTCCTCGGCCGCGGCCTGCGGCGTGAAGAGCGTGGCGTTGAGCACCGCGACGACCGCCGCGCCGACGGCGGCCACGGCGACCGCGACGGAGGTGGCGACGGCGGCGCGGCGCAGCGCGACCGACCGGTGGCCGGCCGGGGCCGGCGCCGTGCCGTCCAGCGCAGCGGCCCACACGGGGCTGATCCGGCGGCCGGCGATCAGCCGGGTGACCCGCGGGGGCAGCGACAGGGCCAGGGTCGGCCCGAGGCGCAGCGCCCAGACGACGGCCGCGGCCCAGACGGCACCCAGGAGCGGTGCCCACAGCAGCGACGGCGACGCGCTGAGGCCGGCCGTGCCGCTGATCTCCACGACGACGCCCGGGTCGCCGGACGCGGAGGCGTCGCCCGACACGGCGACGCGCACGGCCACGGCGGCGAGCAGCGCGGCGGCGGCGCCGGTGCCCGCGGCCACCTTGAGCGAGGCGGTGGAGACCTGCGTGCCGGGGTCGCGCAGCGTGCGGCGGACGGCGGTGGCCAGCGCCACCGCGACCGGGACGAGGAGCGCCAGGAGCAGCCACGGCTGGTCGGTCAGGCCGAAGGAGCGGCCGGCGCCGGCCTCCACGGCCTCGTCGAGCAGCTCCATGAGCTCGGCGCCGCCCGCGCTGTGCGCGTCGAGCGCCGCGGGGACGCCCAGCACGCCGAGGCCCAGGACGACGACGGCGTTGACCCCGAACAGCAGCAGGCCGCCGAGGACGCCGAGGCGGGCGCCGTCGAGGTCGTCGGTGAGGAACGCGGTGTAGAGGTAGGTGAGCACCAGGGCGACGGCGACGGTGGCCAGCAGGCCGACGGCGAAGGTGCGCAGCGTGCGCAGCACCGCACGCAGCTCGGGGGTGCGGCCGGCCGCGGGCACGGCGACCCCGGCCGACCGTGCGACGACAGCGCGGGCGGCGGCGGCGGTGAGCCCGACGAGCAGCGTCGCGCCGAGGAAGCTCCCCAGCGCGCCGGCGCCGGTGGACACCGACCCCGCGACGTCGAACTCCTGGGCGAGGTCGAGGCCGTACGGCGCCGTCGTGCTGCCCAGCAGGACCAGCGCGCCGGTGCCGGCACCGGCGACCAGCCCGGTGACCGCCGAACGGAGCGCCAGCCGACTCGTCGTGCCCGACGGGGCGGCGTGCTCGGCGCGGGCGGTGGCCCGGGCGACCAGGCCCAGGACGGCGACGGTGACGACCAGCGGCACGAGGCGCAGGCCCACGCTCGCCTCCGCGGTGGCCAGCTCGTCGATGCCGATCGACCCCTGCACGACCAGGCGGCCGCCGAGGGCGAGGGCCAGGACGGCGATCGCCGTCTGCAGCCAGTCGGCCAGCGAGCCGTTGTGGTCGTCCGGCAGGACGACCGCGGAGAGCACGGCCACGACCACCGTCACGACCGCCAGCACCGGGAGGACCGCGCGGGCGACGACGGTGAGCGACGCCCGGACGTCCTCCGGCCCCACGTCGCGCCGGATGCGGGCGAGGAGGGGTTCGGCCGGAGCCGGGGTGGGGGCGACCGGCGCCGGGGCGACCGGTGGTTCCAGGACCATCTCGGGACCGACGTCCCGTCCGTCCTGCGGTGTCATCTCGATTCCCTTCCGTGGGTGGCTCTGCGGGGCTGCTCCCAGCTCGGCCGCTGCATCGGCACGGAAGGCTTCAAGATCCACGAAATGCGAGACGGTACCGGCTGGAATCCCCCTCAGGGGTGAGCTCACCCGACCTGCAGGGCGGTGCACCGCCACCGGCCGTCGATGCCCTCCAGCCGAGCGGCGAGGGCGTGCGCCCGGCCGTCGCGGCGGGCCACCGCGCTGATCTCCGCGACCCCGTCGACCGGCTCGCAGACGTGCACGGGGCCGAGCAGCAGGGGTGAGGTGCTCTCGGTGCACCAGCGCGGCCGGTTGCCGCGGGCGAGCGCGGCGTGGACCCCGTGCGAGGTGAGGGGCGCGAGCTGGCTGAGCGGGCGGCGGCCGGCCAGCACCTCGAGCGCCGTCACGAGGAGCCGGCGACCCGCGTGGCGCACGTCGGGCAGGGGGGGGGGCGGCGCCCACGGCGCGGGGCAGTTTGCCCCCCCCCGCCCCCCCCCCCCCCGCGGGCGCGGCGCCGCCGGGGGGGCGCGGCGGGCGCGGCGCGC
>NZ_JBJGYZ010000038.1:0-55811 GCF_054050275.1 Geodermatophilus sp. SYSU D00691 | reverse complement strand
TGTTGTGGGGGAGGCCCGCCCCCCCCCCCCCCCCCCCCCCCCCCCCCCCCCCCCCCCCCCCCCCCCCCCCCCCCCCCCCCCCCCCGGCCAGCGGGGTGAGCGCCGCGAAGGGCAGCAGCAGCAGCGAGGACAGCGGGATCGCCCGGCCCTCGCCCACCAGGCGGGCGAACCGGGCGCCGGTGAACGCCCCGAGCAGCCCGCCGACGGCCCCGGCGGAGAAGACGAACCCGAGCTCGCTCTCCTCCAGCCCGAGGGTCCGGATCGCGAAGAGGACCAGCAGCGCGGTGCTCATCGCCGAGAACAGGTTGGACGTGCCGGTGCAGGCCACGATCCGGCGCAGCAGCGGGTGGCCGACGACGAAGCGGAGCCCCTCGGCGATCTCGACCCGCAGCGGCCGGCGGGCGGCGCGGTCGGGAACCGTGTCGACGTGCCGGATCCGGCCGAGGAACAGCGCCGAGACCAGGAACGACACCGCGTCGACGAGGATCAGCACCGGGGCGCCGAGCACGCGGAGCAGCACGCCGGTGACGCCCGGGCCGGCCACGTGGGCGACGGCGCGGCTGCTCTCCAGCTTGCCGTTGCCGTCGACGATCTGGTCCGGCGCGACCAGCGTGGGCAGGTAGCTCTGGTAGGCGACGTCGAAGAAGACCGTCGCCACACCGGTGACCGCCGCGACGACGAACAGCTGCGCCAGGGACAGCACGTCGAGCCACCAGGCGAGCGGCAGGGTCGCCAGCGCGACCGCGCGGACCAGGTCGTTGACGACGAGCACCCGCTTGCGCCGCCACCGGTCCACCCAGGCGCCGGCCGGCAGGCCGATCACGAGGAACGCCGCCGTCTCCAGCGCGGTGAGCACCCCCATCTCCAGCGGGGTGGCGTCGAGGAGGGTGACGGCCAGGACCGGCAGCGCCACCAGCGTGATCTGGGTGCCGACCTGGCTGACCGTCTCCGCCGCCCACAGCCGGCGGAAGTCGCGGTGCCGCCACAGGCTCTCCGGGGTGCTCACGGCGAGCAGCCTGCGTCGACTGATTGGGAGAAGTCAATCAGTCAGCGGCGTGTCGCCTAGGCTCGGCCCGTGACCGAGCCCGGCCCACCCCTCATCCGCGGGGAGAAGCGGCGGGCCACCGACGCCGAGTACCGGGCCCTCGCCTCCGCCGTCCGGCTGCGCATCCTGCGGCTGTGCCGCGCCGAGGCGCTCACCAACAAGGAGATCGCCGAGCGCCTGGGCCGCAACCCGGCGACGGTGCTGCACCACGTGCGCACGCTGGTCGACACGGGCTTCCTCGCCGCGGAGCCCGTCCGCCGGGGCACCCGCGGCTCTCGGGAGGTGCCCTACCGGGCCACGGGCAAGAGCTGGCTCATGGACGTCGACGACCGGCCGCCCCCGGCGCACGACCCGATCCTCGCCGCCTTCCTCGAGGAGGTGGCCGAGGTGGGGGAGCAGCGGCTGCAGAGCAGCCGCCTCGGCCTGCGGCTGTCGGCCGAGGACCTCGCGCAGTTCCGCCGCCGGCTGCACGCCCTGCTCGACGAGTACGCCCGCCGGCCGGTCGACCCGGAGGGCGAGAAGTGGTCGCTGTACCTCGGGATGCACCCGGAGGCGTGATGCGTTGTACCCGGCGATGACATCTCCCGCACAAACTCAGGTGCCCGCGTCGGACCCCCGTGTCACGCTGGAACCGATGACGACCGCTTCCGAACTCCCCCTCGTCGACGAGCCGGACGACAGCGCCGGCTCCTACGCCCTCGAGGAGCGCAGCGCGCTCCGCCGCGTCGCCGGGCTGTCGACCGAGCTCACCGACGTCACCGAGGTCGAGTACCGCCGGCTGCGCCTCGAGCGCGTCGTGCTGGTCGGGGTCTGGACCGAGGGGACGGCGGCCGACGCCGACCGCTCCCTCGCCGAACTGGCCGCCCTGGCCGAGACCGCCGGCTCCCACGTGCTCGAGGCGGTCAGCCAGCGCCGCTCCACCCCCGACGCCGGCACCTACGTCGGCTCGGGCAAGGCCGCCGAGATCCGCGACATCGTCTCGGCCACCGGCGCCGACACCGTGATCTGCGACGGCGAGCTGACCCCCGGCCAGCTCAACGCCCTGGAGAAGATCCTCAAGGTCAAGGTGGTCGACCGGACCGCGCTGATCCTCGACATCTTCGCCCAGCACGCCACGAGCCGGGAGGGCAAGGCCCAGGTCGAGCTCGCGCAGATGCAGTACATGCTGCCGCGGCTGCGCGGCTGGGGTGAGTCGATGTCCCGGCAGGCCGGTGGCCGGGTCGCCGGCGGTGGCGGCATCGGTACCCGCGGCCCCGGCGAGACCAAGATCGAGACCGACCGGCGGCGGATCCGCGCGCGGATGAGCAAGCTGCGCCGCGAGATAGCCGGCATGTCGACCGCGCGCGCCACGCAGCGGGCCAACCGGGGCCGCAACGCCGTCCCCAGCGTCGCCATCGCGGGCTACACCAACGCCGGCAAGTCCAGCCTGCTCAACCGGCTGACCGGCGCCGGGGTGCTGGTCGAGAACGCGCTGTTCGCCACCCTCGACCCGACGGTCCGCCGGGCCGAGACCGCCGACGGCCGTGAGTACACGCTGACCGACACCGTCGGCTTCGTCCGCCACCTGCCGCACCAGCTCGTCGACGCCTTCCGCTCGACGCTGGAGGAGGTCGCGGCCGCCGACCTGCTCGTGCACGTGGTCGACGGCTCCGACCCCGACCCGCTGGGCCAGATCAACGCCGTGCACACCGTGCTGTCGGAGATCGACGCCTCCGCGGTGCCGGAGCTCATCGTGGTCAACAAGGTCGACGCGATGACCGAGGACGACGTCCTGGCCCTGCGCCAGGCGCTGCCCGGGGCCGTGTGGGTCTCCGCCCGGACCGGGGTGGGCCTCGACCGGCTCCGCGACGAGATCGCGGGGCGGCTGCCGCACCCGGACGTCGACGTCGAGGTGCTGGTGCCCTACGGCCGCGGCGACCTCGTGGCCCGGGTGCACCGCGACGGCGAGGTCCTGTCGGAGCAGCACGAGGCCGGCGGCACACGGCTGACCGCGCGGGTCGACGGCGCCCTCGCCGGCGTCCTCGAGGAGTTCGCGACGCCGATCGCCTGAGCGGCACACGGCACCCGTACGGGTCGATGCAGGTCACGAACGGATCACGGCCCGGTACCGTGAGGCCGTGACGAGCGGCGCGGTGCGGCGGAGGCCCGGGGACGTGTCCGCCGACCCCGGCTCGCCGCCGCAGCCCGTGCGGGTGGTCTCGGTCGGCCGGCCGCCGTGGTGGCTGCTCGGCGTCGCCGCCGTCGTGACGACGGCGGTGACGGTCGACCTGCTCAGCCGCGGCTGGCTGGAGTGGATGGACCTGCGGGTCTCCGAGGTCGTCAGCTCCTGGGGGCTGCGCGACTCCGCCGCCTACTGGCCGGTCTGGGCGGTGACGCAGCTCGGCGGCCGCGGCTTCATCCTGCTCATGCTCGCCGTGCTGGTCGGCTACACGTGCTGGACGCGGCGCACGCTGCTGCCGCTGCTGCGCGTGCTGGTCGCGCTCTTCCTGCTCACCGCGGTCGTCTACAGCTTCAAGTACGGCACCGGCCGGACCGCGCCGGCCTACCCGGGGTCGTTCTTCCACCGGGACGGCGAGTCGTACCCGTCCGGCCACGTGGCCAACGCCGTCCTCATGTGGGGCGTCGCCCGGTGGCAGGCCGTGGAGTTCGGCCTGCCGGCGCCCGTCCAGCGCGCGCTGCGGTGGCTCTCGGTCCTCGGACCGGTCGCCACCGCCGTGGCGATGGTGTCCCTGGACTTCCACTGGGTCACCGACGCCGTCGTCGGGGCGGCCGTGGGCATCCTGCTGCTGGGCGTGGTGCATGCACTCGACGCGACGGTTCTGTCACGCTGGGTTCGTGCCAGAGACGGCCGGCCCGCGTAGTGGCGTGCCCGCGCGCCTGCTGAGGGCCGGCGCGTTCGCCGGCGCGCTCGTGCTCGGCGCCGCCGTCCCGGCCGCGGCCGCCCCCGCCGAGACGCCGCAGGCGGCCACCGACACCGCCGCACCGCAGACGCTGTGCCAGGTGACCGACCCCCGGCTGGCCGAGCTCTCGGGCCTGGTGGTCGTGGGCGACCGCATGGTGGCCCTCGACGACGGCGGCCAGCAGCTCTCCGTCGTCGTCCTCGACACCGCCTGCGCGGTGGTGGAGGTCCGGACCGGTGCGGTGGACCCCTACGACCCCGAGGACCTCGCGGTCGGCGCCGACGGCACCGTCTGGGTGGCCGACATCGGCGACAACCGGCTGGAGCGGCCCTCCGTGGCCGTGCTGGCGCTGCGCCCGGACGGGACCACCGGCGTGTACCGGCTGACCTATCCCGACGGGCCGCACGACGCGGAGTCGCTGCTGCTCGCCCCGGACGGGACGCCGTACCTCGTCACCAAGGAGGTGCTCGGCGCCAGCGGGCTCTACCGGCCCACCGCGCCGCCGGCCGACGGCGGGACCGTGGCGCTGGAGCGGGTGGGCACCGTGACCTTCACGCTGACCGGCACCGAGGGCGGCCCGGTCGGCCGTGCCGGTCAGCTCATGGCGACCGGGGGAGCGGTGTCGCGGGACGGCCGCCTGCTGGCGCTGCGCACCTACACCGACGCCTACGTCTGGCCGCTGAGCGGGTCGGACGTGCCCGGCGCGCTGGCCGGGGAGCCGGTGCGCGTGCCGCTGCCGCCCGCGCCGCAGGGCGAGGCGATCAGCTTCAGCGCGGACGACCGCCAGCTCGTCGTCGCCGGTGAGGGCCTGCCGGGGGACGTGACCGTCGTGCCGACCACGGCCCAGCTCGAGCCGGTGGCCGCCGCGGCGTCGGCGGCGGTCACGGGCGACCCCGCCGGGGGGCCGCCCACGTTCACCGCCGCTCTGGTCGCCGCCGCGGTCGCCACGCTGGTGGTCGGCGTGGGCAGCCTGTTCCGGCGACTCCGGTGGAGCGGGGACTAGCCCCGCCGAGCGGTCAGACCCGGCGCAGGACGGTGACGACCCGGCCGAGGATCGTCGCGTCGTCACCCGGGATGGGCTCGTACGCCGGGTTGTGCGGCAGCAGCCACACGTGCCCGTCGCGGCGCTTGTAGGTCTTGACCGTGGCCTCGCCGTCGATCATGGCCGCGACGATCTCGCCGTTCTCGGCCGTGGGCTGCTGGCGCACGACGACCCAGTCGCCGTCGCAGATCGCGGCCTCGACCATGGAGTCACCGGCGACCTTGAGCATGAACAGCGTGCCGTCGCCGACGAGCTCGCGCGGCAGCGGGAAGACGTCCTCCACGGCCTGCTCGGCGAGCACCGGGCCGCCGGCGGCGATCCGGCCGACGAGGGGGACGTAGGTGGGTGCCGGCACGGCGGTGTCGTCGTTGCCGGTGGCCGCCGCGGCCGGCAGGGACTGCTCGCCGGGCAGCCGCACGTCGAGGGCGCGGGGGCGGTTGGGGTCGCGGCGCAGCCAGCCCTTCTTCTGCAGCACCGAGAGCTGGTGCGCCACGGAGGAGGCCGACGACAGCCCGACCGCCTCGCCGATCTCGCGCACCGAGGGCGGGTAGCCGCGCCGCTCGACGGAGTCGCGGATGACCTCCAGGACGCGGCGCTGCCGCTGGGTGAGCCCGTCGCCGGCCTCGCCGCGGTCGGGGAAGGCGCGCACGGCCGCGGTCCGCTCCTCCGTCGCGGTCCCGGTCGCCCCGGCCGGCTCGCCGGCGCCCGCGGCGCGGCGCCGGGTGCCCGTGCCGCCGTCGCCGGGTGCCCGGCGTCCGCCCGACGTCCCCCTCGTGCTCGCCACGTCTCCTCCTCGCCCGCCGGGCCGGTGCAGCCGTCCCGCGCGTCCGTCGTCGTCGGTAGCAGACGGTAGCGCTGTCGACGCGAACTATCAAACACACGTTCGAAGCCAGGCCGTGTCGGGTCGCTTCTGTCGGCGGCCTCCGGTAGACATCGCACGGACGTTCGATTCGAACACCTGTTCGGGAACGTCGGGGATCCGCAACATCCGGGAGGAGTGGCCGTGGGAAGCGTGCAGCAGGCCGTGCTGGAGTTCGACGAGTCGGTGCAGGCGCCCTGGCGCCCGTCGCTGCGCTCCGTCGCCTGCCCGCCCGAGGTGGCGCGGCCGGCCAGGGCGCCGCAGTCCGCGCCGCGTGCCGGGGCCGGGAGGGCGCCGGCCGCGACCCCGCCGGCCCCCCGGCCCCGCCGGCCCGCGCCGGGCGGGCAGGTCCCCGCCACGGGTCCGGCCGCCCCGGTGCGGCCCGTGCGGGGCGGTGGCTGCACCGCTCCCCCGCGGGCCGCTGCGACGCGCCCGGAGCCGGCCCCGCTCCGGTTGACCCGGCGCGCCCGGCGGATGGCGGTCGCGCTGGCCCTGGGTGCCGGGGTGGCGGTGGGCTCCTGGCTGGGTCCGCTGGTCACCGGCGGCGGCGAGGACGGGCTGCAGCTGGTGGGGGAGAGCCGGGTCGTGGTCCAGCCGGGGGACACGCTGTGGTCCATCGCCGGCGCGGTGGCCGGCGACGAGGACGTCCGCGCCGTCGTCGACGCGCTGCAGCGGGTCAACCACCTCGACGGCACCGAGCTGGTGCCGGGGCAGGTCCTCGAACTGCCGTGAGCGCCGACCGGCCGGGCGCCACCTCCGAGCCGAGCGGGTGCCGCAAGGACACCGACAAGATCGAGGTGCCGACTTCGTCAACCCTCAGTACCCGTAGCTTCACGCTGTGTACTGACTCCGGCGCATACGGTCGTCGCGTGCCAGGCGCCATCGAGAGTCGTGCAGCGGTGTTCACCAGTTCACCCCAGGCCGTCGAGGTCTACTCGGCGGGCGAGTGGCTGCCCGGTTCGCTGCTCGGCTGGCGCCACGACGCCGAGGGCGGGTGCCAGGTGTGGGTGCGGCTCGCCGTGGGCGGCGTCGAGGAGTCGGTGTGGACCGGCCTCGACTGCCTGCGCCTGCCGGAGCGCCACCTGACCGTGGCGCCCGCGCCGGCCGTGAACGCGGTCGCGACCGCCACCGAGGCCGTCGGGGAGGACATGGCCGCGACGCGCAGCATGCGCCTGACCGACGTCTCCGCCACCGGCCCCGCCCGTCGGGGCCGTCCCGCGGCGCCGGGCGCCGCGCGCGCCGGCGCCGTGTCCGACCTGGCCGCCACCCGCGGGTTCCCGGCGGTCCGGGACGACGCCGCCAGCCGGGCGAGCCACCCCGCCGGCCGGCGCCGTCGCGCCGACTCGCGCGTCGTGGGTGAGACGGCCGAGTTCCCGGCGGTCGGTGTGGCCGTGCCCGTCGGTCGGCACCGGGCGCCGGCTTCCCCGTCGGGGTCGGGCCGGCACCGCGCCGCGGACACCGGCGTGCTGGCCGCGGTGATCGAGGAGCCGGTGCGCGTGCCCGCTCCGCGGCTCCCCGAGGTGGTCCCCTCGCCCGAGCCGGACCTGTACACGCGGCCGATGCGCCTGGACGGCGTCGGGCGCGGCGGGTCCGCGCCACGGCCGCGTGCCGCGCACCGGGACGACACCCTCACCGGCGTCTGACGGGCCCGATCCGCGGTACCGGCGTCCCTCCGGGGTCCGCTCGGTGTGCCCCCGGGCCGCCCGTGGCGGGTCACGCAGGATGCGCCCCTACCGCACCGGGCACAACGCGGCGGGCGCGTCGCGCGGCGTGTCGTGTGACTCCTGCGCCGCGTTGTTGCGGCTGGTCACGGCCGAGTCTCGGTGGAACAGAACTCTCGCGGGTCGTCTTGCACATGTAGTGGAGCCCGGCCTAGGGTTCCCCCACATCTAGTAGTTACAGGTCTGTAAGACCGTCCACACCCGATCCTCAGGTTCTCCCCGGGACATCCACCGGATGTCCCCAGGAGAGTCCACAGGACCGGTCCGGGCGGAGGGCCTGGGCGAGCCGCGGGAGGGGGTCGATCACCGTGCGGTGCCCGTTCTGCCACAACCCCGACAGCCGGGTCATCGACTCGCGCGAGGCGGACGAGGGCGCGACCACCCGGCGCCGTCGTTCCTGCCCCGCCTGCGGGCGCCGGTTCACCACCGTCGAGGAGGCGGTGCTCGCCGTCGTCAAGCGCAGCGGGGTGAGCGAGCCGTTCAACCGCAGCAAGGTCGTCGCCGGCGTCCGCCGCGCCTGCCAGGGGCGGCCGGTCGACGAGGCGCAGCTGCAGCAGCTCGCCCAGCAGGTGGAGGACGCCATCCGGGCGACCGGCGCGGCCGAGGTGCCGAGCCAGGAGGTCGGCCTGGCGATCCTGCGCCCGCTGCGGGAGCTCGACGAGGTGGCCTACCTCCGCTTCGCCAGCGTCTACCGCGCGTTCGACTCCCTCGACGACTTCGAGAAGGAGATCACCGAGCTGCGGGCGCGCCACCTGCCCGGCGGCACCCCGCCGCTGCCGGGTCTGCCGCCCGAGGGGCCGCCGATCCGCCGCCGCGGGCGCACCTAGCCCCAGCCGGCGACCCTCCGGCACCGCCGCCGGAAACCGGCCACGACCAGCGAGAACTGTCAGCACCACCCGCTACACACCTGTCAGGGCACCACCGATCGCGGCGCTTCCCCAGCCGCAGCCGCACCAAGGGAGAGCTCCAAGCCATGACCGAGACCGACGACCGCCTGTCCTCCGCCCGCGTCCGCCGCGGGGGCAAGGCGCCTGCCCGGGGGAAGGGCCTGAAGGTCAAGCGGGTCTTCACCACCGCCGGCGTGCACCCCTACGACGAGGTGACGTGGGAACGCCGCGACGTCGTCATGACCAACTGGCGTGACGGCTCGATCAACTTCGAGCAGCGCGGCGTGGAGTTCCCCGCCGAGTGGAGCATCAACGCGACGAACATCGTCACGACGAAGTACTTCCGCGGCGCGGTGGGGACCCCGCAGCGGGAGAGCAGCCTGCGCCAGCTCATCGACCGCGTCGTCCTGACCTACGGCGCCGCCGGTCGCGAGCACGGCTACTTCGCCACCGAGGGCGACGCCGAGATCTTCGAGCACGAGCTGACCTGGATGCTGCTGCACCAGTACTTCAGCTTCAACAGCCCCGTCTGGTTCAACGTCGGCACGAGCGCCCCGCAGCAGGTCAGCGCCTGCTTCATCCTCGCCGTCGACGACACGATGGACTCGATCCTGAACTGGTACCGGGAGGAGGGGCTGATCTTCAAGGGCGGCTCGGGCGCCGGCCTGAACCTCTCCCGCATCCGCTCCTCCAAGGAGCTGCTCTCCTCCGGCGGCACCGCCTCCGGTCCGGTCAGCTTCATGCGCGGCGCCGACGCCTCCGCCGGGACCATCAAGTCCGGTGGCGCCACCCGCCGTGCGGCCAAGATGGTCGTCCTCGACATCGACCACCCCGACATCGAGGAGTTCATCGAGACCAAGGCGCGCGAGGAGGACAAGATCCGCGCGCTGCGCGACGCCGGGTACGACATGGACCTCGGCGGCAAGGACATCACCAGCGTCCAGTACCAGAACGCCAACAACTCCGTCCGCGTCTCCGACGAGTTCATGCGCGCGGTCGAGGAGGGCGCCGAGTTCGGGCTGCGCGGGCGCCTCGACGGCTCGGTCATCGAGACCGTCGACGCCAAGGCGCTGTTCCGCAAGGTCACCCAGGCCGCCTGGGAGTGCGCCGACCCGGGCATCCAGTACGACGACACGATCAACGACTGGCACACCAACCCCGAGACCGGCCGGATCAACGCGTCCAACCCGTGCTCGGAGTACATGAGCCTCGACAACAGCTCGTGCAACCTGGCGTCGCTGAACCTGATGAAGTTCCTGCAGGACGACGGGACCTTCGACAGCAAGCGCTTCGTCAAGGCCGTCGAGCTGGTCATCACGGCGATGGACATCTCCATCTGCTTCGCCGACTTCCCGACCGAGCCGATCGGTGAGACGACGCGGGCCTACCGCCAGCTGGGCATCGGCTACGCCAACCTCGGCGCGCTGCTCATGGCCACCGGCCACGCGTACGACTCGCGCGGTGGCCAGACCCTGGCCGCGGCGATCACCTCGCTGATGACCGGCACCGCCTACCGGCGCTCCGCCGAGCTGGCCGGCATCGTCGGCGCGTACGACGGCTACGCCCGCAACGCCGACGCGCACGCCCGGGTGATGCGCAAGCACGCCGCGGCCAACGACGCCATCCGCCCGGTCGGCGCCGACGACGCCGACGTGCTCAAGGCGGCCACCGCCGAGTGGCAGGAGTGCCTGGCGATCGGCGGCGAGAACGGCTGGCGCAACGCCCAGGCCTCGGTGCTCGCCCCCACCGGCACCATCGGCTTCATGATGGACTGCGACACGACCGGCATCGAGCCGGACTTCTCGCTGGTCAAGTTCAAGAAGCTGGTCGGCGGCGGCTCGATGCAGATCGTCAACCAGACCGTGCCGCGCGCGCTCAAGAGCCTGGGCTACCAGGAGGAGCAGATCGAGGCGATCGTCGAGTACATCGCCGAGCACGGCCACGTGGTCAACGCCCCGAGCCTGCGCCCGGAGCACTACGAGGTCTTCGACTGCGCCATGGGCGAGCGGGCCATCTCGCCGATGGGCCACGTGCGGATGATGGCGGCGGTCCAGCCGTTCATCTCCGGCGCCATCAGCAAGACGGTCAACATGCCGGAGTCGGCCACCGTCGAGGACGTCGAGAACATCTACTTCCAGGGCTGGAAGCTCGGCCTCAAGGCGCTGGCGATCTACCGCGACAACTGCAAGGTCGGCCAGCCGCTGTCCGACGCCAAGGCGAAGAAGGCCGAGACCGAGGTCAAGGTGGAGGCCGCCCCCACGGGGCTGGCGCACCCGGTGCGCAAGCGGCTGCCGAAGAAGCGGACGAGCATGACCACCTCGTTCAGCGTCGCCGGCGCCGAGGGCTACATGACCGCCGGGATGTACGAGGACGGCAGCCTCGGCGAGGTGTTCCTCAAGCTGGGCAAGCAGGGCTCGACCCTGGCCGGTGTCATGGACGCCTTCTCGATCGCGCTGTCCATCGCGCTGCAGCACGGTGTGCCGCTGGAGACCTACATCCAGAAGTTCACCAACATGCGCTTCGAGCCGGCCGGCATGACCGACGACCCGGACATCCGGATCGCCCAGTCGGTGATGGACTACATCTTCCGGCGCCTGGCGCTGGACCACCTGCCGGTCGAGACCCGCGCGACCCTCGGCATCTTCACCGCCGAGGAGCGGGCCGCCCAGGTGTCCGGCTACGGCACCTCCGCGTCGGCCGGCACGGTCGTCGAGGAGGAGGAGGTCGACGTCGAGGCGCTGCGCAGCTCGGTGCCGACCGACGAGCGCAAGCCGGAGCCCGCGAGCGAGAAGCCGGTCAAGGAGGCGCACTCCTCGGCCGAGCTGCTCGAGCTGGTCACCGGCACCGCCACCGACGCGCCGCTGTGCATGACCTGCGGCACGAAGATGCGCCCCGCCGGCAGCTGCTACGTCTGCGAGGGCTGCGGCTCCACCAGCGGCTGCAGCTGACGATGACGGAACCCGCCGGGGCGGCAGCGCGACCTGCCTGACGTCCCGGCGGGCTCGCCGTCCCGTCCGCGGACCCTTCGCCGGTCCGACGCGACACAGAGGTGGTTCCGGCCGCCGTCACGGAGTCCGTGGCGGCGGCCGGACCCTTGTCGGCCCGGCGTCGAGCCGTCAGGGCCGATCCGGCCGTGGCCCTGTCACGTTGCGCACCCGCAGCCGGGTCTGGCCGGGCGACTCATCCGGGGCCTACGTTGGTCCGTCGTGCACGGCCACGGGCGTCTGCACCCGGACCACCGGGAACCCGAGGGGACCTCGATCAGCCCCGGTCGACGATCGGTCGCGCTCGGGATCCTGTGCCTGTGCGCCCTGACCGCGGGCGTCGACCTGACGATCACCAACGTGGCCCTCCCCGCCATCGGCAGGGCCCTCGACGCCGGCACCGACGAGCTGCAGTGGACGGTCGACGCCTACAACATCGTGCTGGCCGGGATGCTCGTGCTCGGCGGTGCGGTGGCCGACCGGCACGGTCGTCGCCGCGTCTTCCTCGCCAGCTACACGCTGTTCGCCGTCGCGTCGCTGGCCGCGGCCGTCAGCCCGTCGACGGCCGCCCTCATCGCGTCACGGGCCGTGATGGGGCTCGGCGCCGCGGGCGTGACGGCACCCGCGCTGGCGATCGTCGCCTCGATGTACCCGCCCGACGAGCGCGGCCGCGCCATCGGGGCGTTCGTGGTGTTCGGCGCCACCGGGCTGGCCGTCGGACCGATCGCCGGCGGGCTGCTGCTCGACCACTTCTGGTGGGGCTCGGTCTTCCTGGTGAACGTGCCGATCGTCGCGGTGGGCGTCCTCGTCGGCGCGCGCACCATCCCCGAGTCACGTGCCCCGGTCGGGGCCGACGGCCGTCGGCCGCGCCTCGACGTCGTGGGGGCGGTGCTGTCGGTCGTCGGGCTCGGCGCTCTGCTCTTCGGCGTCATCGAAGGACCCGGCCGCGGCTGGGCGTCGCCCGTCGTGCCCCTCGCCCTCGGCGCCGGCGTGGCGGCACTCGCCGCGTTCGTGGGGTGGGAGCTCCGCACGAGCGCTCCGCTCTTCGACGTGCGCATCCTGCGGCGCCCGCCCGTCGTGACCGGTGCGGTCACCCTGCTCCTGGCCTACCTGCTGATGAGCTCGTTCCTCTTCCTGACCCCCCAGTACCTCCTGGACGTGCGGGGCGAGTCGATCGTCTCGGTCGGCCTGCTGTTCCTGCCGTTCGCGGTCGTGTTCGGGCTCTGCTCGCTGCAGGCACGGCGGGTCCTCCAGCGGCGGGGCGCCCGGGCCACGATCGCGCTGGGGCTGCTGGTGAGCGCCCTGGCGGTCGCCGTCCTCGCGGTCGGGGGCACCGGGCCGCTCTGGGTCGTGGTGGCCGGCTCCGTCGTCCTCGGCGCCGGCCTGTCGGTGCTCATCGCCCCGCCCTCCACCGTGGTGATGAACAGCCTCCCCGCGGCGCAGGCCGGTGACGGGTCGTCCCTCAACTTCCTCAGCCGGTTCGTGGGCGCGTCGGTCGGGGTGGCGCTCGTCGGGTCCGTCCTGGCGAGCGTCTACGTCCGAGTTCTCGACGCCGCCCTGCCGGCGCTCGCCCCGGCACAGGCGGACCAGGCCCGGGGATCGCTGCAGGGCGCGCTGGAGGTGGCCGGGACGCTGGCGCCGCGAGCCGGCGGTTCCCTGACGAGCGCGGCTCGAGACGCGTTCGACCGCGGCGCCGCCGTCGCCTACGCCGTCGTCGCCGTGCTGGCGGTGCTCGCCGCGGCGGTGGCCTGGTACGCCCTCGGCCGGTCCGGGCGCCACCAGCCATCGGGTTGAGGGACCGTCGCCGACCGCGGGGCGGCCCGCGCCGCGGCCCGCTAGGGACGAGCGCGGCGGGACGCGGGACGTTCGTCGGTGGTCCCGCCGGTCCGCCCCGGCCCACGCTCGCCGGGTCGGCCCCACCTCGAGACGACGGCCCGCGGGACGGCGGCGCACCCCGCCGTCGACCGGACGAGCCCGCACGGCTCACCCGCGGAGTCGCCGGAAGGGACTTCCCGTGGCCACTCCTGTCATCCCGGCCCCCCGCCGCGCCGAGGCCCGCACCGCCGCCCGCACCGTGGACGCGCACAAGATCTACGGCACGGGCACGACCGAGGTGCGTGCACTCGACGGGGTGACCGTCGAGTTCCCCACCGGCGTGTTCACCGCCATCATGGGCCCGTCCGGCTCGGGCAAGTCCACGCTGCTGCACTGCGTCGCCGGCCTGGACTCGCTGACCTCCGGCTCGGCGTTCATCGGCGACGAGGACCTCTCCACCCTCGACGACCACGACCTGACCGTGCTGCGCCGCGACCGGATCGGCTTCGTGTTCCAGTCCTTCAACCTGGTCCCGACCCTGAGCGCCCGCGACAACATCGACCTGCCGATGCGGCTGGCCGGGCGTCCCGGTGACCGCGCCTGGATCGACGAGGTCACCCGGACCCTGGGCATCGCCCACCGGCTCGACGCACGGCCGTCGCAGCTGTCCGGCGGGCAGCAGCAGCGCGTCGCGGTCGCCCGCGCGCTGGCCAACCGCCCCGACATCATCTTCGCCGACGAGCCGACCGGGAACCTGGACTCCAAGGCCGGTGCCGAGGTGCTGCACTTCCTCCGCCAGGCCGTCGACCAGCTCGGCCAGACCATCGTCATGGTCACCCACGACCCGACCGCGGCCAGCGCCGCCGACCGGATCCTGTTCCTCGCCGACGGCCGCGTCGTCGACGAGATGCACGACCCGACGCCGGAGCGGGTGCTCGAGCGGATGAAGCGCTTCGGGGAGTGACCGGCGATGCTGTGGATCACCCTCCGAGGGCTGTTCGCCCACCGGTTCCGGCTGTTCGCCACCGCCCTGGCGATCACCCTCGGCGTCGCGTTCACCGCCGGGACGCTCATCCTCACCGACACCGTCGCCCGCACCTTCGACAACGTGATGGGCGAGGTGTACTCCGGCGTCGACGCCGTCGTCCGCGGCGAGGAGCAGTTCGAGGGTCCGATGAACACGGGCGCGCAGCGCCCCCGCGTGGACGAGGCACTCGTCGACGAGGTGCGCCGGGTCGACGGCGTCCTCGCGGCCGAGGGCTCCGTGACGGGCTACGCGCGCCTCACCACCGCGACCGGCGAGGCCATCGGCGACCCGGCCGGCAGCGGCCCCGCGATCGGGCTCACCTGGTCCGACGACGAGCGCATCAACCCGCTCGTCGTCACCGGGGGCCGGGCGCCGAGGTCGGCCGACGAGATCGTCGTCGACGCCCCGAGCCTCGAGACGTCGGGGCTCGACCTCGGCGACCGCATGACCGTGCTCGTCCAGGCCGGTCCGGTGCAGAGGACCGTCGTCGGGACCATCGCCTTCGGCAACGCGGAGACCATCGGCGGCGCCACCATGGCGGCCTTCCACCCGAGCGCCGCGCAAGAGCTGCTGGCCGAACCCGGGAAGTGGGACGAGATCTCCGTCGTGGCCGAGGACGGCGTGTCGCAGGAGACCCTCACCGCGCGGCTGGCCGACGTCCTCCCGACCGGCGTGGAGGCGGTCACCGGCTCCACCGTCACCGAGGAGAACCAGCAGTTCGCCCGCGACGCGATGTCGTTCTTCACCTACTTCATGAACTTCTTCGCGGTCGTGGCGCTGCTGGTGGGCGCGTTCATGATCTTCAACACCTTCTCCATCACCGTGGCGCAGCGGACCCGGCAGAACGGCCTGCTGCGCGCGCTCGGCGCCACCAGCCGGCAGGTGCTGGGCATGGTGCTGATCGAGGCCCTGGTCGTCGGCGTGCTCGCGTCCGTGCTCGGCCTGCTTGCGGGCTTCGGCATCGCCACCGGCCTCAAGGCGCTGCTGGACGCCCTCGGCTTCGGCATCCCGGCCGGTGGGCTGGTGTTCGCGCCGCGCACCGTGCTCGTCTCGCTGGCGGCCGGCATCCTCGTGACGCTGTTCGCCGCGATCTCGCCGGCACGCAAGGCCGGCCGGGTGCCGCCCATCGCCGCGATGTCGTCGGAGACCGGGGGCAGCGCCGGGTACGGCTCCCTCTCCCGCGTCGTCGTCGGCGGCATCTCGCTGGCCGCCGGTCTCGCCGCGACGCTCACCGGGCTGTTCGCCGACGTCGGCAACCGGTGGCTGGTCATCGGTCTCGGCTGCGCCGGCGTCTTCCTCGGGGTGTACGTCCTGGGCCGGACCGTCTCGCTGCCGCTGAGCCGTGTCATCGGCGCGCCACTGCGGCGGGTGCGCGGCGTCCCCGGGGAGCTCGCCGGCGAGAACGCGATGCGCAACCCCAAGCGCACGGCGGCCGCCGGCACCGCGCTCATGCTCGGGGTCGGCATCGTGGTGATCATCAACATCTTCGTCGCCTCGACCAAGGCGACCGTGGACGACGGCATCGACCGCGCGTTCGCCGCCGACCTCGTGGTCGACTCCGGCGCGAGCCTCGACGGCGGCGTCGACCCGTCCCTGGCGGCGCGGCTGGGCGAGCTGCCCGAAGTGGCGGCGGTGACCGGGCTGCGGGTCGCGCCGGTCGAGCTGGACGGGGAGACAGCGCTGCTCGGAGCGGTCGACCCGGCCACCGCGTTCGGCCTGCTGGACCTGCAGCCGCAGCAGGGCACTCCCGAGGACCTGCTGGCGCCCGGCACCATCGCCGTCCTCGACGAGACGGCCCGGGAGGAGGGCCTGCGGATCGGCTCGACGGTGCCCGTGGTGTTCCCGGACACCGGTCCCCAGGAGCTGACCGTCGCGATGGTCTACGGCGAGGAGCTCGAGGCGAACGGGCCGATCGGGACCTACGTCATCGGCACCCCCACCCACGCCGCCAACGTGGCCGACGACGTCGACTGGAAGGTCGTCGTCAAGAAGGCCCCGGACGTCGGCCTGGCCGAGGCGCGGGCCGCGGTGGACGAGGTGGCCGCCACCTACCCGGGGGCCGAGGTGATGGACGAGTCGGAGTTCGCCGAGTCCATCTACGCGCCGCTGGACCCGTTGATGGCACTGGTCTACGCGCTGCTGGGCCTGGCGATCGTCATCGCGCTGCTGGGCATCGGCAACACGCTCGCGCTCTCGATCGTGGAGCGCACCCACGAGATCGGGCTGCTGCGGGCGGTCGGCATGACCCGCGGCCAGCTGCGTGCCACGATCCGGTGGGAGTCGGTCATCATCGCGGTCCAGGGGACGCTGGTCGGGCTGGTGCTGGGCCTGTTCCTCGGCTGGGCGCTGACGACCGCGCTGGCCGACGACGGCCTCGACGTCTTCGACGTCCCCTGGACGACGCTCGCGGCCGTGGTCGTGCTCGCCGGCCTGGCCGGCATGCTCGCCGCGGTGCTGCCGAGCCGGCGCGCCGCCAGCCTCGACATCCTGCGCGCCGTGCACGCGGAGTAGGGGCGCTCGCGCGGGAGAGAGGCGGCCCCGTGTCTCCTCTCCCGCGGGTGACGTGCGGACCCCGGCCGGGGGCCAGGCTGCTCGGGTATGTCGTTCTCCGAGGTGATGGAGCGCGTCGCCCAAGCGTTCGAGGCCCTCGGCGCGCTCGTGCTGCTCGGTGGGCTGGTCGTCGCCGTCGTGCTCGCCGGGCGGTCCTGGCGCCACGCCCACGACGGCCGGCGGGCCTACCGGGTGCTCCGGGAGTCGTTCGGCGCCGTCATCCTGCTCGGCCTGGAGATCCTGGTCGCGGCCGACCTGGTGCGCACCGTCGTCGTCGCGCCGACCGCGGAGAACGTCCTCGTCCTGGGCGCGATCGTGCTGATCCGGACGGTCCTCAGCTTCTCCCTCGAGATCGAGATCGAGGGCGTCGCCCCGTGGCGGCGTGCCTTGGTCAGCGGTGCCGGCCGGCTGCGCGCGACCGCGCGGCAGGCCACGGAGGAGGCGGCGGCCCGGGACGACGGGCTGCGGCCGGGTTGACCGGCGCTCACTCCGGGTGGTTCCCCCCGCCGACGGTGAAGGGGGAGTGGACGCCCTCGTAGGCCAGGTGCAGCACCATGCCGTTGGTCGCGTGGTCGAGGTCGTGGCAGTGCGCCAGCCAGATGCCCGGGTTGTCGGCCACCAGCAGCACCTCCCACACCTCTCCCGGTCGGACGTCGAAGGTGTCCAGCTCCAGGGGGCTGCCCCGCACCGGCACCCCGTCGCGGGCCAGCACCCGCACGTGGTGGCCGTGCGGGTGCATCGGGTGGGTCTCCGTGCCGCGGTTGACCACCGTCAGCCGCACCCGCTCGCCCTCCCGCACCGTCAGCGGCGCCACGTCGGGGTAGGCCGCGCCGTTCACCGTCCACGCGTAGCCGGGCAGGCCGTCGAGGAAGCGCAGCTGCCGGTCGAGGACGACGGTCAGCTCGCGGTCGGCCGCAGCCGGTGGCGGGCCCGGCGTCCCGTAGCCCAGCAGGTCCAGCTCCGGCCCGTCGGCGAACGGGGCGTCACCGCCGCCGTCGTCGCCCGGGGGCGTCAGCACCAGGCCGGTCGCCGGCGTCCCCTCGATGCCCAGCCGCACGGCGGCGCCCGGCATGGTGAGCGCGACGTCGTACCGGCTCCCGGCGGGGATCCGCAGCACCTCCCCGGTCACCTGCTCCGGCCCGGTCAGGTCGCGGCCGTCGACCGCGACCACCCGGAACGGCGCGCCCGCCAGCGACAGCCGGTGCGGCTCGCTGTCGGTGTTGAGCAGCCGCAGCCGCACCCGCTCACCGGGCGGCACCTCCCGGTGGTCGACCAGGTCGGTCGCCCCGAGGAGCACGACGCCGTCGATCGTGTGCACCGGCAGGGTGAGCTCGGTGCCGCCGTCCCCGCCCGGCGGCCGGACGACGAACGCCCCGTACAGGCCCCGCTGCACGCCGGCCGCCGACTCCTGGTGGGTGTGGTACCAGTACGTCCCCGGCTCGTCGGCCACGAAGCGGTAGGTCGTCGTCCCCCCGGGCGGCACCGCGTCCTGGGTGACCCCCGCGACGCCGTCCTCGCCGTTGGGCACGTCGTAGCCGTGCCAGTGCAGCGTCACCCCCGCCGCCACGTCGCGGTTGCGGAGCTCCACCTCCACGAGGTCCCCGACCTCCGCCTCCAGCAGGGGACCGGGCAGCGACCCGAAGGTCCACGCGTCGACGGTGCGGCCCGACGGCAGCTCGACCGCCTGCTGCCGCGCGGTGAGCACCGCCCGGCGCGGCGGCCCCGGAGCGTCGGCGGGGGTCCGCAGCCCGGCCACCGACACCCCACCGGCGCCGTGGCCGCCGTGGCCGCCGTGCCCGCCGTCGCCCGACCGGACCGCCGCGGCGGTGGCCGGCACCGCGACCACCAGCACGCCGACCGTCACGAGCGCACCCACGAGCAGCCCCCGCGCCCGGCCGCCGAGCACGACGCCCGCGACCGCGGTGGCCGTCGCCACCACGGCCACCACCGCGGCCGCGGTCCCGGCCCGGACCGGCACGCCCACCAGCGCCCACGCCGCCACGCCCGCGGCCGCCCCGAAACCCGTCGCGAGCAGCGCCACCCGGCCGGCGACCGGCACCGGCCGGCCGCGCAGCACCGCCGGGCCGGCGAGCGCCACCGCCGCCACCGCCGGCAGGCCGACGAGCGGCACGGTCAGCAGCACGTCCTCCTGCACGAACCACCAGCTCCGCGCGCCCAGCGCGACCACGACGGCGATCCGCGCGGCGACCAGCAGCACGCCCGCCACGAGCAGGGCCGGCAGGAGCGGCCGGCGCGCCCCGCCGACCAGGACTGCCGCCGCCAGCCAGACGACGGCGAGCAGGACGGCGAGCCCTAGGTCGAGGGCGAGCAGCGCGGTGGTGCTCACGACCGGGCGAGGGCGCGGGCGCGGCGCAGGAGCAGCAGCGTCACGGTGAGGATCGCCAGCCCGTTCACCGCGTGCAGGCCCAGCACGACCTGACCGGCCACGTTCGTCCGCTCCTGCGTGGACCCGGTCACCGCGGCCACGAGGAACAGCAGCGTCTGGCCGACCAGCAGCCCCAGCGGCAGGGCGCTGAACCCGACCAGCCGGCCGGGCGCCCGAGCGAGAGCCGCGGCGCCGATCACCAGCAGGCACAGCAGCGGTAGCACGGCGCGGCCGTTGACCAGGTGCAGCACGAACTGCGAGTCGTTCTCCGGCGCGGTGAAGACGGCGAACGCCGCGAAGTAGAACTGCGCGACCACGGCGACCGCGAGCAACCCCACCAGGACGACGAACGCCTTGCGGGCGCCGGGACGGGTGCGCGCAGCGGTCGGGCGGGTCTCGGTGTCGGTCATCGCGGCCTCCTCGGGATTCGGCTGGCCGGCGACGCTAGGTCGCCGTCCGGGCCGCCGGAACCCGGCCGGCCGGGGGTGGGCCCTGCGGCGGGCCGCCGTACCGCCCGGGGGCTGACCTCCTGGTCGGGCGTGCCCCGCGCCCCGACAATGGCGCGATGCGGGCCGTTCGCTGGACGCTCGTGCTGGTCGGCGGGGCCGCGCTCGTCGGGGCCCTCGTCTGGGACGTCGTGCGCGGCGACCCGGGCCACGTCGTCTGGTTGATGCTCGGCCCGGCGCCCTTCTTCCTCGTCGGACTGCTGGCCCTCCGCCCCGAGACCCGCGCGCTGCAGTGGCTGCTGGCCGCGGGCACCTTCTTCGCGCTCGACGTCCTCCTCGGCGACCTCGTCCTGCCCGCCGTCCACGGCACCGCCGCCGCACCGACGGTGGCGCTGGTGCGCGACCTGGTGGGGCTCGTCTCGGTGGGCGCGGCCGTCGGGATGGTCGCGCTGTACCCGAGCGGCCGCGTGGAGGGCCGGCTGGAGCGGTGGGTGCTGGGCGCCCTGCTCGCCGCCTCCGCGCTGGTGCCGCTCGCGACGGCGCTGAGCCGGCCGACCCTGCCCGTCGGCCTGTACGACGACCCGGGGACGCCGCCGGTGCCCAGCCCGCTGCACGTGCCGGCGCTGGCCCCGGCGGCGCCGGTGGTCGACGTGCTCCGCGCCACCTGGCTGGGCTGGGTGCTGGTCGCGGTCGTGCTGCTGGCCCGGCGGTACCACCACGCCGCGCCGCCGGTCCGCCGGCAGACCCGGCTGGTGCTCATCAGCTGGGCCGCGGCGTTCGGACTGGTCTGGCTGCCGTCGGTGGTGGTCCTCCGGTTCGCCCCGGAGGGCGTGCTGACGACCGTCGTGGTCGGAGTCCTGTGGTTCGGCACGCTCGTGCTGGCCCTCGGGGCGCAGGTGGTCCCGCTGGTCTCCGACGGTGTGCTGGGGATCGACGCTCCCGCCCGGCGGCGCGCCGTCCGCCGGGCGCTCGGTGCGCTGATCATGCTGACCCTCGCGGGGGTCGCCGTCGCCGCCGGGCTGGTGCTCGCCCGGGTCGCCGGCCCCGTCGCGGGGGTGGTCGGTGCGGTCGCGGTGGCGCTGGGCTGCCTGCCGCTGCGGCGCCGGGCCGAGGTCGCCGTCGACCGCTGGGTGCTCGGTTCCCGCCTCGACGGCTACACGTTGCTCAGCCGGTTCGGCGACGCGCTGGCCCGGGTCACCGGCCCCCAGCAGCTGCTCGACGAGCTGGCCACCACCGTCTGGCGGGGGCTGGACCTCACGTGGGTGACCGTGCGGCTCGAACCCGAGGGCACCGAGGCCGCCGCCGGGTTGCCGGCCGAGCGCCGCGGCGCGCCCGACGTCGTCGTCCCGATGCGGCTGGGTGCCGCGACGCTGGGCAGCATCAGCTGCGGGCCCCGCCGGGACGGGCCGCTGCTGCCCGAGGACCGCCGCTCGCTGGGCTACCTGGCCGGGCAGGCCGCCGCCGTCGTCCACGCGCTGCACCTCACCGCGCAGCTGTCCCGGCAGGCCGGCGAGCTGGCCGCCTCGCGGCACCGCGTGGTGGCCGGCCAGGACGCCGAGCGGCGCCGGATCCAGCGCGACCTGCACGACGGCGTGCAGCAGGAGGTCGTCGCCGTCTCGGCCAAGGTCAGCCTCGCCCGGCAGCGGCTGCAGCGGGGCGACCCCGGGGTGGAGGGCGTCCTCACCGAGCTCCAGCAGGACGTCGGGGCGCTGCTGCGGGAGGTCCGCGAGGTGGCGCACGCCATCCACCCGCCCGTGCTGGCAGACCAGGGACTGCTGGAGGCGGTCGAGGCGCAGGCCACCCGGCTGCCGCTCGCCGTCCGGGTGCGAGCCGACCCCGCGCTGCGCGCCGGCCGGCTGCCCGCGCAGGTGGAGACGACCGCCTGGTACGGCGTCGCCGAGGCGCTGTCCAACGTCGTCAAGTACGCCGACGCCGAGCAGGTGGTCGTCTCGCTGCAGCGCCCCGACGGCCACCTGCGGGTGGTGGTCGAGGACGACGGGCGCGGCTTCGCCCCCGACCGGCCGCGCGGGCTGGGCCTGGCCGGCCTGGCCGACCGCCTCGACGTCCTCGGCGGGACGCTCACCGTGCGCAGCGCCCCCGGGGCCGGGACGGCGGTGTGCATGGAGATCCCCGTGCCGGAGACCGCCGATGCCTGACCGGCTGCGGGTCGTGATGGCCGACGACAGCTACCTCGTCCGCGAGGGCGTGCGGCGCCTGCTCGAGGACTCCGGGGAGGTCGAGGTGCTGGCCGCGGTCGGCTCGGCGGTCGAGCTGCTCGACGCGGTGGAGCGCCTGGGGCCGCAGTCGGTGCTCAGCGACATCCGGATGCCCGCGCAGGGGCCGGGCGGCGCAGGGCGGGCGATGGAGGGCATCGACGCGGCGCACGCCATCAAGGCCGCGCACCCCGACGTCGGCGTCGTGATCCTGTCGCAGTACGCCGAGGAGGCCTACGCCTACGAGCTGTTCCGCGACGGCACCCACGGCCTGGCGTACCTGCTCAAGGACCGCATCGGCGACGTCGCCACCCTGCTCGGCACCCTGCGCGAGGTCGCCGCTGGCGGTTCGGTGGTGGACCCGCTGGTGGTCGAGGCGCTGGTCACCCGCCGGGCGCGGCTGCGCGACTCGGCGCTGCGCCGCCTCACCCCCCGCGAGCTGGACGTGCTGCGCGAGATGGCCCAGGGCCAGGGCAACGCCGGCATCGCCACCGCCCTCGGCGTCTCGGAGTCCTCCGTCGAGAAGCACGTGAACGCGATCTTCGCCAAGCTCGGGCTCGCCACCGAGCCGCTGCGGCACCGGCGGGTCACCGCCGTGCTGACCTTCCTGCGGGAGTCGGGTGCGGCCCGCAGCGGTCAGGACGACGGGGCGGGGTAGCCGGCCCGGGCCGCGCCGGGGGTCGCCCCGGCCACCCGCTTGTAGGCGCGGGCGAAGGCGGTCTCGGACTCGTACCCGAGGTGCCGCGCCAGCTCGCCCACCCGTGCTCCGCGGGCGAGGGCGGTGGCCGCGACGTGCATGCGCCAGCGCGTCACGTACCGCATCGCCGGCTCGCCGGCGAGCTCGGTGAACCGGGCGGCGAACGCCGACCGGGACATCCGGGCCTCGCGGGCCAGCCGGTCGAGCGTCCAGTCGGCGCCCGGGTCCTGGTGGACCAGCGCGACCACCCGCCCGATCTGCGGGTCGCGCAGCGCCCGCAGCCAGCCCGGGCCAGTGCCGCCGGTCTCCAGCCACGCCCGGATGGCCTGGATGACGACGACGTCGGCCAGCCGGGTGACGACGGCCTCCGCGCCCGGGCGGTCGTGGCGCACCTCGTCGGCGAGCAGCCCGAGCACCACCGGCAGCCAGCCGGAGTGGGCGGCGTCGCGGCCGGAGAGGACGAGCACCGGCGGCAGCAGGTCCAGCACGTGCGCCGCCCCCGGCCGGTCGATCTCGAGCACGCCGCAGAACATCCCGGTGGCCGAGCCGCCGCCGTCGAGCCGCAACACCGAGTAGTGCTCGGCGAGGAAGTCCTGCGGCAGCAGATCGGCGCGGCCGGCGATCGGCGCCCCGGGTCCGCTGCGCAGCAGGTGCCCCCGGCCGTGCGGCACCAGCGCGAGGTCACCGGCGGCGAGGGTGTGCGCGGCGTCCCCGACCTCCAGCCGGCAGGTGCCCTCGGTGATCACGTGGAAGCTCAGGCACCCGTCGAGGGCCGGCATCTCCACGCCCCAGGGCGCCGTCCCCTCGGCCCGGCAGTAGAACGTGCCGCGCATGCGCAGGTCGGCGAGCACCCCGCCGAGGGGGTCGTTCGCGCGCCAGGGCGCCTCCGCAGCGGTCACCGCCCCACTGTCCCGCCGCGGTCCGCCGTCCGTCCAGACCGCCTGGACGAACGGCGTGGGAATCCGGACGGCCACGCCTACCCTGCCCCGCCGATCGTCCGCAGGCTGGGGACAGTCGGCGACAGGCGCCGGCGGTGGAGGGGAGAGGTCATGCGAGTTCTGGTCGTGGGAGCCACCGGCGGATCCGGCCGGGCGGCGGTCGAGGCGCTGGTCGCGCAGGGGCACGAGGTGACGGCCCTCGTGCGGCGGGCGGCGGAGTTCCCGGCCGGCGTCCGCACCCTGACCGGCGACGTCACGGTCGCCGCGGACGTCGACCGCGCGGTGCGGGGGCAGGACGCCGTCCTGGTGACCCTGGGGATCGCCGAGAACGCGCTGCGGGTGCGGCTGCGCGGCAGCGCGGGGACGCCGATGGACGTCCGGTCGCGCGGCACCGGGGTGGTCGTGGCCGCGATGCGGGCGCACGGGGTCCGCCGGCTGGTCGTGCAGTCGTCCTACGGCGTGGGACCGACGCGCGACCGGCTGCCGCTGTCGGACCGGCTGGCGTTCGCCCTGCTGCTGCGCCCCCAGATCGACGACACCGAGCGGCAGGAGCGCCTGGTCCGCGACAGCGGGCTGGACTGGACGCTGGTGCAGCCGGTCCACCTGACCGACGGCGACCAGGCCGCGACCTGGTCGACCGACGCCGGTCCCGAGCCCCTGGCGATCGAGGGCATGAAGGTGTCCCGGCGCGCGATCGGCGGGGTCCTGGCCGACGTCCTGGCGGACACCGGGCTCGCCGGCCGCACGGTGGCGGTCTCGGGAGCGCCGGTCCCCGTCCCCGCCTGAGACCAGCTCAGGACGACGGGTCGCGGTCGGGGTAGCGGGCGCGGGCCAGGGCGTACACACCGAAGGCGGCGAACCCGGCCGCCACCCCGGTGAGCAGCCACGGTCCGCCCCGCACCCCGGCGATCACCGTCATCGCGCCGTCCAGGCCGGTCGCGGTGGAGACGTCGGCCGACGCGGCCGCCTGCCACAGCAGCACCCCGACCAGCCCGAACGCCAGTCCCTTGGCGACGTAGCCGACCCGGCCGATCGTCTCGATCCACGGCTCGAGGCGGTCGGGCGCGGCGGGCAGGTCGATGTCCTTCATGAAGCCGCCGGTGAACCCCCGCACCAGGGTGTACAGCCCGACGGCGACCACGAGGACGGCGACGGCGATCACCACCACCGCCCCGCCCGGGACGTCGAGCGTCTCGTCGGTGAGCTCGCGCAGCCGCTCGTCGGCCTCGTACTCCGCGCCGACGGCGAACAGCAGCGCGGTGACCCCGAGGACGGCGTAGACGGCGGCCTTGGCCAGGCACTTGGCGCAGACGAAGGCGGTCCGCCCCCGGTGGGCCGGGTCGAGCAGGCCGCGCCACCACAGCAGCACCTCGCCGGCCTGCCACAGCGCCAGCGCGAGCATGCCGAGGCCGATCAGCCACAGCAGGACCAGCCCGCCGGGGGAGCCCGCGACCGTCTGCAGGGCTCCGGTCTGGTCGGCGTCGGTGCGGTCGGTGCCGAACGCCAGCTGCACCGCCAGCCACCCGATCAGCAGGTGCATGACGCCGTAGGCGACCAGGCCCACCCGGGCGACCGCCTCCAGCACGGGGTGGTCGGTGACCTCGCGGGCGTGCTCGACCAGCCGGTGCACCCGGTCGAGCAGCGAGCGCGCGGCGGAGGTCACCGCGCCGATGGTGGGGGAGCCGCCGCCCGGCCGCCAGGCGGGTTCAGCGGACGGCGCGCCGCTCGCGGCGGGCCTGCACCGCGCGGACGACGCGCAGCACGGCGACCACCGCCGCGGGCACCGCGATCAGCAGCCAGCCGTGGTCGCCGACGAAGTACGCGATCGCGCACAGCGCCACCCCGAGCGCCACGGCCTGGCCGAGGGTCCACAGCCGCTCCCGCCGCTCGGGCCCGGTGTGGCCGGCGAGGATCCGCCGCGCGAACAGCAGGGGAAGGACGACGAGGACGATCCCGAGCGCCCAGCTGACCAGCACCACCGTGCCCTTGACGAACAGCAGCAGCAGCCAGCCGACCAGGCCGACGGCGGCGACGAGCGCCGCGCCGACCAGCAGCGACGTCATCAGGGGGCGGTTGGTGCGGACCGCGGTGGTCATGGCTGCACCGTAGTCCCGCCGGCTGGGAACGGACCCCCGTCTCACGGCAGGATCGCGTCGACGTACCCGCCGTCCACCCGCACCGCACCGCCGGTGGTCGCCGACGCCGGCGGCGAGGCGAGGTAGACGCACATGTGGGCGATCTCGTCGGGCTCGATCAGCCGCTGCAGCAGCGACTGCGGCCGGTGCTGCCGCATGAACTCCCGCTGCGCCTCGTCCCACGGCAGGTCGGCGCCGACCAGGGAGTGCACGAAGTCCTCGACCCCGCCGGTGCGGGTCGGCCCGGCGATCACCGAGTTCACCGTGACCCCCGAGCCGGCGGCCTCCTTGGCGAACCCGCGCGAGACGGCCGGCAGCGCCGTCTTCGTCATCCCGTAGTGGATCATCTCGGCCGGGATCGCCACGGCCGAGTCGCTGGGCGGCGCCATTCGTCGTCGGAGATCTCCAGCGCCGGGCGCGCGCCGAAGACGCCGAGATTGTTCACCAGCACGTCGGCGTCCGGGACGGCGGCGAGCAGCTGCGCCGTCCCCTCGTCGGTGGTGAGATCGCCGGCCACGGTGGTCACCTCGCCGTCGATGCCGGCGGCAGGCCGATGCCCTGCGAGGACCCCAGGAGCAAGGCACGCGGCCGACCTGCCGTTCCGCCGTGGCAGGGTGGGCGGCGTGACCGTGGAACGGACCGTCCGCCTGCACTTCGAGGACTCCGCGCGCACGGCGGGCACGCACACCAACCTGTCCGCGGTCCGCAGCGACGGCCCGGTCCTGTGGCTCGCCGGCGACGAGACCGCGACGGTCGAGCGGCTGGTCGCCGACGACCCCGAGGACCCGCAGGTCTACGGCCGGCAGGCCAGCTACCGCCTCGCCGACCTCGTGCCGCTGCCCGGGGACGGCGAGGACCGGGAGAGCGAGGCCGACATCGAGGGCATCGCCCGCTCGGGCGACTTCCTCTGGGCCGTGGGGTCGCACAGCCTGCGCCGCAAGCAGATCAAGGCCCGGCACGACGGCGACAAGGCGCTGCGCCGGCTGGCGAAGGTCACCGGCCAGCCCAACCGGCAGGTCCTGGTGCGCCTGCCGGTCCGCATGGACGGCGCCCTGCCCACCGTCGTCCGCGAGCTCGAGCGGGACGGCGTCCGGGTCCGGGCCGCCTCGTTCGGGGCGCGCGGCCCCGACCTGCGCGAGCTGCTCGCCGACGACGAGCACCTCGGACCGTTCCTGCCGCTGCCGGGCAAGGACAACGGCCTCGACGTCGAGGGCATCGCCGTCGCCGGCCCGCGGGTCTACCTCGGCCTGCGCGGCCCGGTGCTGCGCGGCTGGGCCGTGGTGCTGGAGCTCCGGCCGGAGACCGACCCCGACGCACCCGACCGGCTGGTGCTCACCCCGTTCGACGACGGCCGCCCCTACCGCACGCACGTGCTGCGCATGCAGGGGCTGGGGGTCCGCGACCTCTGCCCGCACGGCGACGACCTGCTCGTGCTGGCCGGCCCGACCATGGCGCTCGACGGGCCGGTGCACGTGTTCCGCTGGCACGACGCGCTGCGGGCGGAGACGCCGCAGGTCGTCCGCGGCGACCAGCTCACCCGCGACCTCGTCCTCGGCTACGGCGAGGACTGCGACCACGCCGAGGGCATCGGCCTGATCGGCCCGGCCGACCGGCCGCGCCTGCTCGTGGTCTACGACAGCCCGTCCCCGGAACGGCTCGGCGCCGACGGCAGCGTCCTCGCCGACGTGGTCCGCCTGCCGGGGTGACATGCTCGGCGGCGTCCCGTCCCGAGCAGGAGGTCTCGTGCGCGCAGTCCAGATCGCCACCCTCGACGGCCCGCGAGCGGCGCAGCTCGCCGACGTCCCCGAGCCCACCGACGAGGACAAGGTCCTCATCGACGTGGCCGTCGCCGGGGTGACGTTCCCCGAGGTGCTGCTCAGCCGCGGCGAGTACCAGGTCAAGCCCCCGCTGCCGTTCGTCCCCGGCAGCGAGGTCGCCGGCACCGTCCGGCGCGCTCCGGAGGGCAGCGGCTTCACCGAGGGCCAGCGGGTGGCGGCCTTCCCCGGCTTCGGCGGCTTCGCCGAGGTGGCGGCCGCCGACCCGCAGTTCGTCTTCCCGCTGCCCGACGGGACGTCGTTCGAGCAGGGCGCGGCGCTGCCCATGAACTACCTGACCATGCACTTCGCGCTGACCCGCCGCGGCGGCCTGCGCAGCGGCGAGAGCGTGCTGGTGCACGGCGCGGCCGGGGGGCTGGGGACGGCGGCGATCCAGCTGGCCAAGGCCTACGGGGCGCACGTGCTGGCGGTGGTGTCCACCGAGGAGAAGGGCGCGGTGGCGCGGACGGCCGGCGCCGACGACGTCGTGCTCGCCGACGGCTTCCGCGACCGGGTCAAGGAGCTGACCGGCGGGCGGGGCGTCGACGTCGTCGTCGACCCGGTGGGCGGCGACCGCTTCACCGACTCGCTGCGCAGCCTGGCCCGGGAGGGGCGGCTGCTCGTCCTCGGCTTCACCGGCGGGGAGATCCCCACCGTCAAGGTGAACCGGCTGCTGCTGAACAACATCTCCGTGCTCGGCGTCGGCTGGGGCGCCTTCTGGCTGGGGGACCCGGGGTACGTGGCCGAGCAGTGGCGCGACCTGCTGCCGCTGCTGGAGCGGGGCGCGCTGCAGCCGGTGCTGGGCTCCACCCACGACCTCGCCGACGCCGCGGCCGCGATCGCCGAGCTCGACGAGCGCCGCGCGACCGGCAAGGTCCTGCTGCGCGTCCGCACCTGACGGGAGCACCGCGCAACCGGTGGACGCCGACCCCACCAGGGGTCGAAGCTGACCGGCGGACGGGGCGGCGGAGGGACGGCGGACATGGACCCTGAGGGACCCGGGCCCGTCGTCGGGCAGCACGGCCTGCGCATGGGGACGCCGCGGGCGCGGTGGGTGCTGCTCACCACGGTGCTGGGGTCCAGCCTGGCCCTGCTCGACGCGACCGTGGTGAACGTGGCGCTGGAGCGGATCGGCGCCGACCTGGGGGCCGGGTTCGCCGGTCTGCAGTGGACGGTCAACGCCTACACCCTGACCCTGGCGGCGCTGATCCTGCTCGGCGGCTCGCTCAGCGACCGGTACGGCCGGCGGCGGATCTTCGTCATCGGCACCTGCTGGTTCGCCGTCGCGTCGCTGCTGTGCGGGCTGGCGCCGAACATCGAGACGCTCGTCGCCGCCCGCGCGCTGCAGGGGGTCGGCGGCGCGCTGCTCACCCCGGGCAGCCTGGCGATCATCTCCGCCACGTTCGCCCAGAGCGACCGGGCCGCCGCGGTCGGCGCCTGGTCGGGGCTCGGCGGCGTGGCCGGCGCGATCGGGCCGTTCCTGGGCGGCTGGCTCGTGGACTGGAACTGGCGGGCGGTGTTCCTGCTCAACCTGCCGCTCGCCGTCCTCGTCGTGTGGGTGGCCGTGCGGCACGTCCCCGAGACCCGGGACCCGGCCGCGGCCCCGCACCTCGACATCGCGGGCACCGTGCTCGTGGTCGTCGGCCTCGGCGCGCTGACCTACTCGCTCACGGCGGCCGGCGAGAGCGGGGCCGGTGCCGTGGTGGTGGGGACCGGCGTCGTTGGGCTGCTCGCCCTCGCGCTCTTCGTCCGGGTGGAGCTCCGCTCGCCGCACCCGCTGGTGCCCCCGGTCCTCTTCCGCAACCGCCAGTTCACGGCGGCGAACCTGGTGACGCTGCTGGTCTACGCGGCGCTGGGCGCCCTGTTCGTGGTGCTGGTCCTGCAGCTGCAGGTCGTCTCCGGCTTCAGCCCCCTGCTGGCCGGCACGGCGCTGCTGCCGGTCACGGTGCTCATGCTGCTGTTCTCGGCCCGGGTCGGCGCCCTGGCGCAGCGCATCGGACCGCGGCCCCTGCTGACCGTGGGCCCGCTGGTCTGCGCGGCCGGGGTGCTGCTGATGCTGCGGATCGGCCCGGACGCCTCCTACGTCGCCGACGTGCTGCCGGCCACGGTGGTCTTCGGCGCCGGGCTGACCCTGCTCGTCGCGCCGCTGACGGCCACGGTGCTCGCCTCGGCCGCGGACCGGTTCGCCGGCGTGGCCTCGGGCGTGAACAACGCGGTCGCCCGCGCGGCGGGGCTGCTGGCGGTCGCGGTCGTCCCGGTGGCGGCGGGCATCGGCGGCGACGACTACGCCGATCCGGCGGCCTTCGACGCGGGGTTCCGGACCGCCGTGCTCATCCTCGCCGCGATGCTCGTCACCGGAGGCGTGATCGCGGCGGTGATGGTCCGCCGGCCGCTGGCGGCCGCCGCGGAACCGGTCCCCGGGGAACCGGCTCGTCTGCGGGTCGAGGAGTGCGTCCACTGCGGCGTCGCCGGCCCCCAGCTCCACCCGTCGCAGCCGGCGGGCCGCTCGGCCGGCTGACCCGGCGGTAGGAAGGACCCGTGGCCGAACCGGATCTGGACGTGCTCCTCGCCCGCCTGACCCCCGAGGTGGCCGACCTCGTGCGGGCGGTCGACGCGCTGGTGCACGAGGTGGACCCGGCCGTCGTCCGGGTCGTCTGGCCGCACCAGCGCACCGTCGGCTACGGCGTCGGCCCGAAGAAGATGACCGAGCACTACGCCTACGTCGCGGCGTTCGACCGGCACCTGAACCTGGGCTTCAACCGCGGCGCGGACCTCCCCGACGACGGGCTGCTGGAGGGCAGCGGGAAGTCCTTCCGCAAGCTGACCGTGCGGACCGCGGACGACCTCGCCGACCCGCGGCTGGCGCCCCTGCTGCGCACCGCCCGGCACGAACGCCTGGACGCGCTCGGCCGATGAGCTGGCGCCGTCGCGCCGGTCGGACCCGCGTGACGACACCGCAGCCCCTCGACGCCACCTTCACCGAGCCGATCCGCACCGACGGCGCCTTCCCGACCTACCTCGAGCTGACCGGCTCCGCCGAGGTGCTCGGCACCCGCCGGCCGAGCGCCTCAGCTGACCGGCGCCCGGCAGACTGCGCGGGTGGCCGGCTACGACGACGAGCTCGCCGACTGGTTCGCCGCGCACGCGACCGGCAGCGCCTTCAACGCCCACTACGACCGGCCGGCGGTGCTCGACCTGCTCGGCGGCGTCGCCGGCCGCCGGGTGCTCGACGCCGGGTGCGGCGCCGGGCACCTCACGGCGGAGCTGGTCGCCCGCGGTGCGGACGTCGTCGGCGTCGACGGGTCGGCGCGGCTGCTCCGGCATGCCCGCGCGCGGCTCGGGCCGGGCGTCCCGCTGGTCCGGCACGACCTCGAGCGCCCCCTGGGCATCGCCGACGGGTCGTTCGACGACGCCGTCCTGGCGCTGGTGCTGCACCACGTCGACGACCGAGCGCAGCTGCTGCGCGAGCTCGCCCGGGTGGTCCGGCCCGGCGGGCGGCTCGTCGTCTCCACACCCCACCCGACGGCCGACTGGCTGCACGGAGGCGGCTCGTACTTCACCACCGAGCGGACGACGGTCCGCTTCGGCGGGCGCTGGCGGGTTCCGGCCTGGCGGATGCCGCTGCAGGACCTGCTCGCCGAGCTCACCGCGCCGGGCTTCGCGCTCGACCGCCTGGTCGAGCCGCGGCCGCAGCCGGCGATGGCCGACGTCGACCCGGAGACCCACCGACGGCTGCTCACCGAGCCCGCCTTCCTGGCGCTGCGCCTGCGGCGCGACCCCGGCTGACCGCCGCGCGCGGGCGCGACCAGGATGGGGCCATGGCCTACACCGCTGCCGAGGACCGCTACGACTCCATGACCTACCGGCGCTGCGGCCGCAGCGGCCTGGACCTGCCGGCGATCAGCCTGGGCCTCTGGCACAACTTCGGCGACGACGTGCCGCTCGACCGCCAGCGCTCGATCCTGCGCCGCGCGTTCGACCTCGGGATCACCCACTTCGACCTGGCCAACAACTACGGCCCGCCCTACGGGAGCGCGGAGTCCAACTTCGGCCGGCACCTGCGGGAGGACCTCGCCGCCTACCGCGACGAGCTGGTCGTCTCGACCAAGGCCGGCTGGGACATGTGGCCGGGCCCGTACGGCCAGGGCGGCGGCTCGCGCAAGTACGTGCTGGCCAGCCTCGACCAGTCGCTGCGGCGGATGGGGCTGGACTACGTCGACATCTTCTACTCGCACCGGCCCGACCCGACGACGCCGCTCGAGGAGACGATGGGCGCGCTCGACACCGCCGTCCGCTCGGGCCGGGCCCTCTACGCCGGCATCTCCTCCTACTCGCCGGAGGACACCGCCCGGGCCGCCGAGATCCTGGCCGACCTCGGCACGCCGCTGCTGATCCACCAGCCCTCGTACTCGATGCTCAACCGCTGGATCGAGACCGAGGGGCTGCTCGACGTCCTGGCCGACAAGGGGGTCGGCTGCATCGCGTTCTCGCCGCTGGCGCAGGGCATGCTCACGAACCGGTACCTGAACGGCGTCCCGGAGGGGTCGCGGGCCAGCCAGGACAAGTCGCTGTCCGCCGACCTGCTCTCGGAGGAGGCGCTGGGCCGGGTGCGCGCCCTGAACGACATCGCCGCCGGCCGCGGGCAGTCGCTGGCGCAGATGGCGCTGGCCTGGGCGCTGCGCGACGAGCGGGTGACCACCGTGCTCATCGGCGCCAGCAGCGTGCGGCAGCTGGAGGACAACGTCGGCGCGCTGCAGCGGCTGGGTTTCACCGCCGACGAGCTGGCCGAGATCGACCGGCACGCGGCCGACTCGGGGGTCGACCTCTGGCAGGGCGCCCGCGAGAAGACCCTGTCGTAAGGGCCCTGCGAGCCGAAGCGGAGGCGCCTACGGTTGAGGGGTCACCTCATCCGCTCGCGAAGGGTTCCTCATGCGGCACGTCTCCCTCGGCTCGCTCGACGTCCCCCGGCTCGGTCTCGGCTGCATGGGGATGTCGGCGTTCTACACCGGCGCCGGCAGCGACGACGCCGAGTCGATCCGCACCATCCACCGCGCCCTCGACCTCGGCGTGACCTTCCTGGACACCGCCGAGATCTACGGCCCGTACACCAACGAGGAGCTGGTCGGCCGGGCGATCTCGGGCCGCCGCGACGAGGTCGTGCTGGCCACGAAGTTCGGCAACATCTCGCACGTCGCGGGTGGCGCGCGCCGGTACGACAGCAGCCCGGCGAACATCCGCGGCGCGGTCGAGGGCTCGCTGCGGCGGCTGGGCACCGACGTCATCGACCTCTACTACCAGCATCGGGTCGACCCGGGGACCCCGATCGAGGACACCGTCGGTGCCCTCGCCGAGCTGATCGCCGAGGGGAAGATCCGCGCCATCGGGTTGTCGGAGGCTGGACCGGAGACGATCCGGCGGGCGCACGCCGTCCACCCGGTCACCGCGCTGCAGACGGAGTACTCGCTGTGGACCCGCGATCCGGAGGCGGAGATCCTGCCGCTGGTGCGCGAGCTCGGCATCGGCTTCGTCGCCTACTCGCCGCTGGGCCGCGGGTTCCTGACCGGGCAGATCCGCTCGGTGTCGGACATGGACGACTCGGACTTCCGCACGGCCAACCCCCGGTTCGCCGAGGAGGCGCTGCGGCAGAACCTGCGCATCGTCGAGGAGGTCGAGGCGGTCGCCCGCGAGGCCGGCGCGACCCCGGGGCAGGTGGCGCTGGCCTGGCTGCTGGCGCAGGGCGACGACGTCGTCCCGATCCCGGGCACGAAGCGGGTCGCCCGGCTGGAGGAGAACGCCGCGGCCGACGACCTGCGGCTGACCGACGAGCAGCTGGCCCGGCTCGGCGCGATCGCGCCCCCGGTCGGCGACCGCTACGCCGACATGACTCCGCTCGGGCGCTGATCGCGCGGGGGCACATGTCGGCTCGTCGACTTCTCGGCAGGCCGACATGTGTCTCGGTCGATCAAAACGGTGGTGGGTCGTCGCCGGGTCCGGCCGGCGGTGGCTCGGGCCGGGGTGGTGGTCGTCGGCGCATGCCCGGCGGGTGGGTGATCCGGGTGATGCCGGTCGGGGTGGTGACGTGCAGGGTGCCGTCGGCATCCAGGACGAAGGTCCAGCCCTGGGCGAAGGTCTTCAGCCGGTGGTGGGACCGGCACAGGCAGCACAAGTTATCGGACGGGGTGTCACGAGAGGTGCGCCGCCCGACGACACTGTGAGTCATCAGCGACTCCCCCAGGCGGGGTCGACAGGGCACCCGGTCGTGTCTATGGCAGACCCGCAGTGCGGTGGAACGGTGCTGGCATGGCGGAGTGCACGAAGCGGCGCTACACGGACCTGACATCAGCCAGACTGGCGTTGAAGGCCATCCGCAAGCGGAACTCCGGCGGAGCCGCGAAGGCGCCGAGGACCGTGTATCCATGCGCCGCATGTCACAGCTGGCACCTGACGTCCAGGCCGCCGTCCAAGAAGGATCGGTGGGGCGAGCCCAAGCGTCGTGCCGGCCGCGAGGGTGGCTGACGGGTGCGGCGACCATCCAGCCGTTTGCGCCTGCATCGGTGGCAGCGGTGAGGGGTGTGCTGACAGATGGAGCACCAGGCGCCGCAGCTCGGCGGCGGTGACCGTACCGAGCAGCCGGCCGGCCGCGTCGGTCAGCGCGAACGCCAGCTTCCCGCCCTCGGGGGTGCTCAGCCCGAGGGCGCCCGTGCGGCGGAGCAGCTCGGCCAGGTGCGCCGGGGTGATCGCCTGCCCGTTCACCTGGCTCGGTGCGGTGCTGCTGCCCTCCAGCGTCTCGAGGGAGGCGGTGATCAGCAGGCGGGCGCGGGCGCCGAGCAGGCCGGCGGCCGCACCGCGGGCCAGGAGGGAGTAAATCTCGGCGCGGAGCTGCCCGATCGGCCGCGCGTCCCCGTCGGCCTTGGCCGCGGCGGCGAGGGCGCCGATGAGGTCGAGGGCCTCGGCGGCCTCGTCGGCGGGCAGCCGCGCGCCGAGGGTGACCATGCCGTCCCCGGCCGGCTCGGCGAACACGTCGGCGTCGCGCTGCGCCTGCGCCCGGTTCTCGTCCGCGGCCTGCGGGTCCAGTTCCAGCGCGACCGCAGCCCGGCGAAGGTGAGCTCGCCGGCCTCGGGCAGCACGACCGCCTCCACCCGGCGGGCCAGGGCGGGGGCGGTGTGCACCAGGGTGTCGGCCAGGACCTGCCCGCGCCGCTCGTCGAGTTCACCTCGCGATAGCGCGGCCAGGGTCGACGGGAGGCTGTCGCGCCAGGTGACCGCCCGCCGCATCCGGTGCGCCGCCGTGCCCGGGCTGACGTTCACCACCGCGCCCAGGTGGGAGGGGGCGAACTCGCTCACCCCCGCAAACTCCTGCTCCGACACCCGCCACAACCGCGACCGCGCGCCGGGGGTGCCCGGTGCCGGGTCGTCGCCGTCGGGTTCGTGCTCGGCGCACCGGGCGATCAGCGCCGCCTCCCGGGCGGCGGCCCGGGCCCGGTCGCGGTCGATCCGCTGCAGCTCCGCGGCGACCTGCTCCTGGGTCATCCACTCCACCGGCACCCGCGCGAGAGGAGCCGGCTGGTCGACCAACCAGTGCTACGGAGCAGGTACGACACCTTCGGCCGTCGAGCAGGGGTTTTCCGGTCGGCGGGGGTGCCGTGCACGTCACCCTCCAGGGGCGTGACGGGTCGCGAGGTCTGCCTGGTGGGCGTCGGCCGTGGCAGGGTCGCTGCGGCCGCACACCGGACGGGAGGACGACGTGGACTTCGACGAGGTCGCCGACGAGCTGTACGGCATCCCGCCGGAGGAGTTCACCGCGACCCGCCGCGCCCGCGAGGAGGAGGCCCGCGCCGAGGGCGACCGCGTCCTGGCGAAGTCCGTCTCCCAGCTGCCCAAGCCGTCGCTGGCCGCCTGGGCGACGAACGTGCTGGTCCGCCACCACCGAGATGAGCTCGAGTCGCTGGTCGAGCTGGGCGGGCTGCTGCGCGAGGCGCAGGAGAGCCTCGCCGGCGACCAGCTGCGGGCCCTCTCGGTGCAGCGCAACCAGCTGCTGGCCGCGCTCAGCCGGCAGGTCGTGGGGCTGGCCCGGCAGCTCGGCCACCCCATCAGCAGCGGTGTGGCCGGTCAGGTGGAGGAGACGCTGCGCGCCGCCATGGCCGACCCGGAGGCCGGTGAGGCGGTGCTCTCGGGGCGGCTGACCTCGCCGTTGTCCTACAGCGGGCTCGGCACCGGGCAGCGGCCCGACCTGCGCGTCGTCCGGACGCCGGTGCGCACCGCCGAGCCGGAGCCGCGGAAGCGCGCCGCGAAGGCCCCCGCGCGGACGACGGCGGACGAGCGGCGCCGCGCCGCCGAGGAGAAGCGGCGGCAGGCCGAGGAGGAGGCCCGGCGCGCCGCCGAGGAGCGCCGGCGTCAGGAGTTCGCGGAGGCGCAGGAGGCCGCCGACGACGCGACCGAGGAAGCGGAGGACGCCGCCGCGGCCGCCGAGCGCGAGCAGGCGCGGTCCGACGAGCTGGCCGGCCGCAAGGAGGAGCTCGAGGCGCGGGTCGAGGAGCTGATGGACGAGCTCGCCCGCACCCGCGAGGAGTGCAACTCGGTCACCGCGCAGCTCTCCCGCGCCCAGCGCCGGTCGCAGTCCGCCCGCCGTCGCGCCGGGGAGGCGGCGGCCGCCCGCGACCGCGCGCTCGCCCGGCTGGCGGAGCTGCAGGGCTGACCTTGCCGCCGCGTGCGGCCCGGTCCACACTCGGCGGCCATCCGGCCCGACGACGTGCGGAGACCCCCATGAGCGACCCCCAGGACGACCCGATCGCCGACACCTCGCCCGACGACTCCCGCAGCGGCGCCGACATCGCCGAGGCCATCGAGGTCGCCGAGGCCGGCAGCCGGGTCGCGCAGGTCCACGACCGCGGGCAGTTCGACAAGACCGGCGAGGCGCCGGTGGAGCAGGTCCGCGACGACCCCGAGATGACGCAGGGCCAGGTCGTCCACGGCTCCGGCTCCGAGGAGGGGACGGCGGAGGGCGGCACCGAGGGCGTCAGCTCGGGTGCCGCGCAGTCGGTCCGCGGCGCCCGCCCCGTCGACCGCACCTGAGCGGAGTGGATCCGCGCGGGTGACCTGCACGGATCCACTCCATCAGCTCCAGAGCTCGACGCGGACCGTGGGTGCCGGGCGGCGGGCGGTGCGCGGCGGGCGGGCGAGCAGCGCGGTCGTCGCGTCGGGCGTGGTGAGGAACCGCTGCAGGGCCCGGGCCGGCCCGGTGGCCGTCGCGGTGGCGATCGTCGCCCACCACATGCCGGTCACCGGGGTGCCCTCCACCGGCACCCGCACGAGCGTGCCGCGGCGCAGGTCGTCGGCGACCAGGTGGGCCAGCGCCAGGACGACGCCGTCGCCGGCCCGCGCGGCGGCCAGCGCCTCGGCCTCGCTGTCGAGCCGCTCGACGAGACCGGCGGGGTCGAGCTCCTCGACGCCCGCCGGACCGGCCAGCCACCGCGAGCCGGCCAGCGCGGACACCGGCACCGCCCCCCGCCGCGGCACCGGTAGGGACGGCGCCGCCACCACCACCCGCGACCAGCGCAGGAACGGCACGCTCTCCAGCAGCTGCCCGGGCAGCGGCGCCGGCCGGCCGCCGAGGGCGATGTCGGCAGTGTCCTCGGCCAGCGCGTGCGCCGCGCCCTCGGCGGGGCCCGCGCAGATCTGCACGCCGTGCCCGGAGAACCGGCGGGTGAAGGCCGCGACCACCGGCTCGGCGGCGTGCTCGGCGCAGGCCGGGGTGGCGTGCACCCGCAGCCGGCCCTCCGACGTCGCCTCGACGACGTCGCGGCGGGTGCGGTCGGCCAGCCGCACCAGCTCCCGCGCCCGCCCGGCCAGCGCCCGGCCGCCGGGGGTGAGCGCGATGCCGGTGCCGGTGCGCACGAAGAGGGCGTCGCCGAGGTCGTTGCGCAGGGCGGTCAGCGCCGCGGAGACGGCCGGCTCGCTCACCCCCAGGGCGGCCGCGGCGGCGCGGAGGGACCCGAGCTCGGCCACGAGGGCGAACGTCCTGAGCTGGGTGAACGTCACGGCCACCGCCCTCTTAAGGGGTTGCTTATCGGGATGTTGACACCGCCCGCGGGGGCGGACAAGGTTCGCCGCCACCAGGGCTCCAGCGTGGGGGCCCGCGGTCAGGGGGTGCGCCCGTGCAGACACCTGCTCCGTTCGACTACGCCCGGGCCGGCAGCGTCGCCGAGGCGCTCGACCTGCTCGAGCGCCACGGCCCCGAGGCCCGCGTCATCGCCGGCGGGCACAGCCTGCTGCCGATGATGAAGCTGCGGCTGGCCCGGCCCGACTGGGTCATCGACATCAACGGCCTCGCCGAGCTCGACCACATCACCGAGACCCCCGACCACCTCCTGGTCGGCGCCCTCACCCGGCACGCCACCCTGCTGGCGTCGCCGCTGGTCGGGCGGCTGTTCCCGATCGTCCACGACGCCGAGCGGGTGATCGCCGACCCGGTGGTGCGCAACCGCGGCACGATCGGCGGCTCCCTCGGCCAGGCCGACCCGGCCGAGGACCTCACCACCGTCTGCGACGTCCTCGACGCCGAGATCGTCATCACCGGGAAGACCGGGCAGCGGATCGTCGGCATCGCCGACCTGCACCGCGGCCCGTACGAGACCGCCTGCGAGCAGCACGAGCTGATCACCGAGGTCCGCTTCCCGATCCGCGCCCGCCAGGGCAGCGCCTACGAGAAGGTCGAGCGGCGGGTCGGCGACTGGGCGGTCGCCGCCGCCGGCGCCGCCGTCGTCCTCGAGGACGACGGCCGGATCTGCGACGTCACGGTCGGCCTCACCGCGCTCGGCGTCGAGGGCTGCGTGCCCGGCCTGCTCGAGGCGCTCTGCGAGCAGCAGCCCTCCGAGGAGCTGTTCGCCGAGGCCGGGCGGATCGCGGCCGAGGCCAGCTCGCCGGTCGAGGACCAGCGCGGCCCGGTCGACTACAAGCGGCACCTCGCCGACGAGCTCACCCGCCGCGTGCTGCGCCGCGCCGTCGCGCGCGCCTCGTCCCTCGTCGCGGCACAGCCCTGACCCCCGCCTGAGCAGAGAGGCACCCCGTGCAGATCACCACGAACGTCAACGGCACCGAGATCACGAAGGACGTCGAGCCGCGGCTGCTGCTCGTGCACTACCTCCGCGACACGCTCGGGCTCACCGGCACCCACTGGGGGTGCGACACCAGCAACTGCGGCACCTGCGTCGTCCTCATGGACGGCGAACCGGTGAAGTCCTGCACCGTGCTCGCGGCGATGACCGAGGGGCACGAGATCCGCACCGTGGAGGGCATGGCGGCGGGCGGCACCCTCGACCCGGTGCAGCAGGGCTTCATGGAGGAGCACGGCCTGCAGTGCGGGTTCTGCACCCCCGGGATGATGCTGACCGCCCGCGCGCTGCTCGACCGCAACCCCGACCCGGACGAGGGCGAGATCCGCGAGGCCATCTCCGGCCAGATCTGCCGGTGCACCGGCTACGCCACCATCGTGCGCTCGGTGCAGTGGGCCGCCGCCCACCCCGCCGCCGCCCCCACCGACCAGGAGGTGACGGCGTGACCACCGTGGTCGAGCGCTCCGCGATGCCGCAGGAGCGCGAGCCGAACCCCGCCATGAGCTCGCCCGAGCGGCCGATCGGCTTCGGGCGGGTGCAGCGCAAGGAGGACCCGCGGTTCGTCCGCGGCAAGGGCCGCTACCTGGACGACGTCGTCCTGCCCGGGATGCTGCACGGCGCGATCCTGCGCTCGCCGCTGGCGCACGCGCGGATCGTCTCCATCGACACCACCGAGGCCCTGGCCCACCCGAAGGTGCACGCCGTCATCACCGGCAAGGACCTCGAGGGGCTCAACCTCGCGTGGGCGCCGACGCTGTCGGCCGACGTCATGGCGATCCTGGCCACCGACAAGGTGCGCTTCCAGGGCCAGGAGGTCGCCTTCGTCGTCGCCGAGGACCGCTACTCGGCCCGGGACGCGCTCGAGCTCATCGACGTCGAGTACGAGGACCTGCCGCCGGTCATCGACGCCCGCCGCGCGATGGACCCCGGCGCCCCGGTGATCCGCGACGACCTCGAGGGGCGCACCGACAACCACATCTTCGACTGGGAGGCCGGCGACGCCGCGGCGACCGCCGCCGTCTTCGCCCGCGCCGACGTCGTCGTCAGCCGGGAGGTCGTCTACCCGCGGGTGCACCCGGCGCCCATGGAGACCTGCGGCGCGATCGCCGACTACGACCCGATCGACGGCAAGCTCACCCTCTACGAGACCACCCAGGCGCCGCACGCCCACCGCACCCTCTACGCGATGGTGGCCGGCATCCCCGAGCACAAGATCCGGATCATCGCCGGTGACATCGGCGGCGGGTTCGGCAACAAGGTCGGCATCTACCCGGGCTACGTCTGCGCCGTGGTGGGCTCGATCGTCACCGGCAAGCCGGTGAAGTGGGTCGAGGACCGCTCCGAGAACCTGATGAGCACCTCGTTCGCCCGCGACTACATCATGCAGGGCGAGGTGGCGGCGACCCGCGAGGGCAGGATCCTCGCCGTCCGCACCAAGGTGCTGGCCGACCACGGCGCGTTCAACGCGACCGCCCAGCCGACCAAGTACCCGGCCGGGTTCTTCTCGATCTTCACCGGCAGCTACGACCTCGAGGCCGCGCACTGCTCGGTCACCGGCGTCTACACCAACAAGGCGCCCGGCGGGGTGGCCTACGCCTGCTCGTTCCGGGTGACCGAGGCCGTGTACCTGGTGGAGCGGATGGTCGACGTCCTGGCCAAGGAGCTGCGGATGGACCCGGCCGAGCTGCGGCTGAAGAACTTCATCCGCCCCGAGCAGTTCCCGTACAAGAACAAGACCGGCTGGGAGTACGACTCCGGCGACTACGAGCCGGCGCTGCGCATGGCGATGGAGCAGATCGGCTACGAGGACCTGCGCCGCGAGCAGGCCGAGAAGCGGGCCCGCGGGGAGCTGATGGGCATCGGCGTCTCGTTCTTCACCGAGACCGTCGGCGCCGGCCCGCGCAAGCACATGGACATCGTCGGGCTGGGCATGGCCGACGGCGCCGAGGTGCGGGTGCACCCCACCGGCAAGGCCGTCGTCCGCCTGTCGGTGCAGACCCAGGGCCAGGGGCACGAGACGACGTTCGCGCAGATCGTCGCCGAGGAGCTCGGCATCCCGCCCGAGGACATCGAGGTGGTGCACGGCGACACCGACCAGACGCCGTTCGGCCTGGGCACGTACGGCAGCCGCTCGACGCCGGTGAGCGGGGGAGCGGTGGCGCTGGCCGCGCGCAAGGTGCGCGACAAGGCCAAGGCGATCGCCGCGGCGATGCTCGAGACCCGGCCCGAGGACCTCGAGTGGGAGAAGGGCCGCTTCTCGGTGAAAGGCGACCCGTCGGCGGCGAAGACGATCCAGGAGGTCGCGCTCGGCGCGCACGGCACGGTGGCGCTGCCGGACGGCGTCGACGGCAACCTCGACGCCGAGGTCACCTACGACCCGCCCAACCTCACCTTCCCGTTCGGCGCCTACATCTGCGTCGTGGACGTCGACCCCGGCACCGGCAAGGTGCACGTGCGGCGGTTCGTCGCCGTCGACGACTGCGGCACCCGGATCAACCCGATGATCGTCGAGGGGCAGATCCACGGCGGGCTGGCCGACGGCGTCGGCATGGCGCTCATGGAGTTCATCGGCTTCGACGAGCAGGGCAACTGCCTCGGCGGGTCGTTCATGGACTACCTGATCCCCACGGCCATGGAGGTGCCGGACTGGGAGACCGGCTACACGGTCACCCCGTCGCCGCACCACCCGATCGGCGCGAAGGGGATCGGCGAGTCGGCGACGGTCGGCTCCCCGCCGGCCGTGGTGAACGCCGTCGTCGACGCCCTGGCGCCGTTCGACGTCGTCCACGTCGACATGCCGTGCACCCCGGCCCGGGTGTGGGCGGCCATGCAGGGCCGGCCCACCCCGCCGATCTGATGTCGGTGCTGGAGACGGCCGACGCACTCGCGCGGGCGCGGGTGCCGTTCGTGCAGGCGACCGTCGTCCGCGCCTCGCGGCCGACGAGCGCGCACGCCGGCGACACCGCGCTGGTGCGCGCCGACGGGGTGATCGACGGCTTCGTCGGCGGGCAGTGCGCCGAGGCGTCGGTGCGCGAGTACGGGCTCAAGGTGCTCTCGGGCGGCGAGCCGCTGCTGCTGCGGATCGTGCCGGACGGCGTCGGCACCGCTGCGGACGAGGAGGGCGCGGTCACCGTGGCCAACCCGTGCCTCTCCGGCGGCTCGGTGGAGATCTTCCTCGAGCCGCGGGTGCCGCCGCCGCTGGTCGTGGTGGTGGGCGGCTCGCCGATCGCCGAGGCGCTGGCCGAGCTGGGCCGGCCGCTCGGCTTCGCCGTCGAGCGGGGGGACGACGTCGCGCTCGAGGGCGCCGAGGCGGTGGTCGTCGCCTCGCACGGGCGCGGGGAGGAGCCGGCGCTGGCGGCGGCGCTGCGGCTCGGCGTGCCGTACGTCGGGCTGGTCGCCAGCCGTCGGCGCGGGGCCGCCGTGCTGGCGTCGCTCGACCTGCCGGCGGAGCTCACGGAGCGGGTGCGCACGCCGGCCGGGCTGGACATCGGCGCCCGGACGGCGGCGGAGATCGCGCTGTCGGTGCTGGCCGAGATCGTGGCGTCGCGCCGGTCGGCGGCCGAGCCGGCTCCCCGGCCGGTCACCGCGGTCGACCCGGTGTGCGGCATGACCGTGGCCGCGGTGGAGTCCTCGCCGCACGCCGACGTCGACGGCGTCCGCACCTGGTTCTGCGGCGAGGGCTGCCGCCGTGCCTTCCTCGCCGACCCGGCGGCCCATGCCTGAGGTCGCGGACCTGGTCCCGGACGTCGCCGCGCTCGCCGCCGCCCTCGACGACGTCGACTACCTCGCCGACCCGGGGCTGGCCACGGCGCTGTTCCTCGCCGTCCGCCTGCCCCAGCCGCTGCTGCTGGAGGGCGAGCCGGGGGTCGGCAAGACCGAGGCGGCCAAGGCGCTGGCCCGCGTGCTGGACACCCCGCTGTTCCGGCTGCAGTGCTACGAGGGCATCGACGCCGCCGAGGCGCTGTACGAGTGGAACCACCCGCGGCAGCTGCTGGCCATCCGGCTGGCCGAGGCCCGGGAGGCGGAGCTCGCCGAGGACGACCTGTTCGGCGAGCGGTACCTGCTGCGCCGGCCGCTGCTGCAGGCGATCGCCCACCCCGGGCCGCGGCCGGCGGTGCTGCTGCTCGACGAGGTCGACCGCGCCGACGCGGAGTTCGAGGCGTTCACCTTCGAGGTGCTCGCCGAGGCGGCGGTGACCGTGCCGGAGCTGGGGACCGTGCGCGCCGCCCACCCGCCGATCGTCGTCCTCACCTCGAACCGGACCCGCGACCTGCACGACGCGCTGACCCGCCGCTGCCTGTACCACTGGATCGACTACCCGTCGCCCGAGCGGGTCGCCGAGATCGTGCGCCGGCGGGTGCCCGGCAGCGCCGAGCCGCTCGCCCTCGACGCCGCCGCCGCGGTGACCCGGCTGCGCGGGCTGGACATGACCAAGCCGCCGGGGATCGCCGAGGCGGTCGACTGGGTCGCCGCGCTGAGCCTGCTGGGGGTCTCGCGGCTCGACGCGGGCTCGGTGGAGGCGACGTGGGGGGCAGTGCTGAAGAACCGCGACGACCTGGAGCTGGCGCAGGCCCGTGGTGCGGGGTGGCTGGCCGGTGCCTGAGGTCGCCCCCGGCCCGCTCGCCGTCGGGCTGACGACCGCGCTGCACCGGGCCGGGCTGCCCGCCCCGCCGGAGCGCTCGGTCGGCCTGGCGCGGGCGCTGCTGCTGGTGCCGCCCACCGACCGCGAGGCGCTGTACTGGACCTGCCGGGTCGCGCTGGTCACCGACCGCGCCCAGCTGCCCACCTTCGACGCCGTCTTCTCCGCCGTCTTCGACGGCCTGCTGGACCCCGCCGACAGCCGCGGCGACCCGACCGCGCCGCCGGCGATCGGCTCGGAGCCGCGGACCCGGCCGGCGCCGCACGAGCCGTCGCTGGAGCGCCCGCCGGGGACCGGGTCGGGCGAGGCCGACGTGTCGCTGCCCGGCAGCGAGGGGGAGGGCGGGGACGCCGGGCGGGAGGTGCTGCTCGCCGCCGCCTCGGCCGAGGAGCGGCTGCGGCACACCTCGTTCGCCGAGCTGTCCGCCGAGGAGCTGCTCGGCGTCCGGCGGGTGGTGCGCACGCTGGTGCTGGTCACACCGCACCGGCGCAGCCGGCGGGTCCGGCCCACCCGGCGGCGGGGTGAGCGGCTGGACCTGCGGCGCACCGTGCGCGGCGCCCAGCGCACCGGCGGCGACCCGGTGCGGCTGGTCGGTGCGCAGCGGCGGACGCAGCCCCGCCGGCTGGTGCTGCTCTGCGACGTCTCCGGGTCGATGGAGCCCTACACCCGCGTGTACCTGTCGCTGCTGCAGGGCGCGGTGGCCGGGGCGCGGGCCGAGGCGTTCGTGTTCGCCACCGGGCTGACCCGCCTCACCCGGCAGCTGTCGGTGCGCGACCCCGACGCGGCGCTGGCCCGCGCGGGGGCGGCGTCGTCGGACTGGGCCGGCGGCACCCGGCTGGCCGCGAGCATCGGCCGGTTCGTCGCCGACCACGGACGCCGCGGGCTGGCGCGGGGTGCGGTCGTCGTCGTCCTCTCCGACGGGTGGGCGCTCGACGAGCCGGACGACGTCGCCGCGGCGATGGCGCGGCTGCGCCGGCTGGCGCACCGCATCGTGTGGGTCAACCCGCGCAAGGCGGCGGAGGGCTACGCGCCCCTGGTCGGCGGGATGGCCGCCGCGCTGCCGCACGTCGACGCGTTCGTCAGCGGGCACAGCCTGGCGGCGCTGGAGGAGGTGGTGGCGGCTGTGGCGGAAGGGTGACCGATGGTGCACGACGGTGACTTCCGCGTCGCCGATCCGTCACATCAGGCACCTAGCGTTCGCCGCACCGAAACGGTCGTCAGGAGGTCGCCATGATCCCCACCGCCGCCAGCACCGACGAGCTCGACCTCGAGATCTCGGTCGCCTGGATCGCCCTCGGCAGCGCCCGCGGCCGGTTCTCCCGGTGCCCGAGCGCCGAGAACGAGCTGATGGTCACCGAGGCCGAGGACGACCTCAACCTGCTGCTCGACCGCCGCTCCGCCGTCACGGCGCACCGCGCGGCGTGAGGCCCGCGGCGGCCCGAGCCGACCCGCCGTCCGTTGAGCCGCGCCGTGACGCGGCTCCAGGGGCGGGGAAGCGGCTTGAGCCGCGTCGCGACTCCGTCCGCGTGGGCCCGCCCGCACGAGTTCTTCGCGGGCCGGGAATGCCCCGAGTTCGCAGCACTCGCCCCTCGCCCGCGGCCGGAGGAGCGGGTCGACCCGCACCGCGCGGCGTGATCATCGAGTTGTCGCCGCTGACACGCGGGGACACGCTGCGCGGAGCGGCGACAACTCGATGATCACCGGTCGGAGCCGGCCTCAACCCAGCGTCTTCTGGCCGTCGATCGTCTCCCGCAGGATGTCGGCGTGGCCGGCGTGCTGCGCGGTCTCGGCGATGACGTGCAGGAAGACCCGCCGCGCCGACCACACCGCGCCCGGCTCGAACCACGGCGCCTCGGGCAGCGGGTGGCCGGCGTCGAGGTCGAGGGTCGCCACCAGCTCGTCGGTGCGCCGGGCGACCTCCTCGTAGCCGTCGAGCACGCTCGCCAGCGTCTCGCCGTCCTGCAGCTGCCACTGGGCCATCCAGGCCTCGATGCCGCCCTCGCCCATGTCGAACGCGGCCGGGCCCCGCTCGGCGAAGTCCGCCCACTGCCGCTCGGTGTTCGCCACGTGCTTCACCAGGCCGGCGAGGGTCAGCTCGCTCGCGGTCGGCCGCGACGTCGCCTGCTCGTCGGTGAGCCCGCGGACGGTGTGCCGGAAGAACGCGCGGTGCTTGTCCAGGGTCTGCACCAGGTCGGCCCGCTCGCCGGTCAGGGTGGTCTCGGTGCTGGTCATGGGGTGCCCCCTCGTCGTCGTCCCTGCTGGTGAGGACCACGTTAGGGACGGCAAGGGCCAGTTCCTGTCCGCAATGCGGACATACTTCGGGACATGGCCGCCACCGGTTCCCGCACCCTCCGGCTGCTGTCGCTGCTGCAGGCCCGGCGCCACTGGGCCGGCAGCGACCTCGCCGGCCGGCTCGGCGTCTCGGTGCGCACCCTGCGGCGCGACGTCGACCGGCTGCGCGAGCTCGGCTACCCGGTGGAGGCGCGCCGCGGCGTCGACGGCGGGTACGCCCTCGCCCCCGGTGCCGCGCTGCCGCCGCTGGTCCTGGACGACGACGAGGCGGTCGCGCTCGCCGTGGGGCTGCAGGCCGCGGCCACCGCGGACATCGAAGGCGTGGCCGAGACGTCGGTGCGCGCGCTGGCCAAGGTCGTGCAGGTGATGCCGGCCCGGCTGCGCAAGCGGGTGGACGCGCTGCGGGCGGTCACCGTGCCGGCGGCGTGGGGCGGTGCGCCGGCGCAGGGCGGCGGGGTCGAGCCCGGCGTCCTCACCTCCCTCGCGCTGGCCTGCCGCGACGCCGAGCGGGTCGAGTTCGGCTACACCGCCGCCCGCGGCGAGCGCACCGAGCGGACGGTGGAGCCCTTCCGCCTGGTCTCGCTCGGCCGGCGCTGGTACCTCGTCGGCTACGACCTCGACCGCGGCGACTGGCGCAGCTTCCGGGTCGACCGGATCTCCGGCCCGCGCGGCACCGGGGCCCGCTTCGGGCCGCGCCGGTTCCCGGCCGAGGACGCGGCCGGCTTCGTCCGCGACCGGATCGTCGAGCTGCCGGTCCGCCGCGCGGCCGAGGCGGTGGTCGAGGCACCGGCGGAGGAGGTGCGCGCGCGGATCGGCCGCTGGGCGACGGTGGAGGCCGACGGCCCCGACCGCTGCCGGGTGCACCTCGACTCCGACGACCTCACCTGGGCGGCCGCCGGCCTGGCGCTCACGGGGGCGCGGTTCACCGCGGTGTCCCCACCCGAGCTGCGCGACCACCTGCTGGAGCTCGCGCGCAGGTTCACCGAGGCGGCCGGAAACGTCGTACCCCGGGCCTAGCGTGCGGGGCAGCAGCACACCTCGGGAGGTCGTCATGAGCCCGGTCGTCACCAGCATCGACACGCTCGACCACGAGATCGCGGTCGCCTACATCGCGCTCGGCGTGGCCCGCAGCGCCTGGAGCCACTGCCCGTCGGGCGAGAACGAGCGGCTGGTCGCCGACGCCGAGGCCGCGGTCGACCGGCTACTCGACGAGCGCCTCGCCGCCCGCGGCTGAGGCGGTCGCCGTGCGCACGGTGGAGCGCGAGCTGGCGCTCATCGACGCCCAGCTGGCCATCTCCACCCACCTGCTCGCCGGCGCCCGCCGCCGGTTCGCCGCCGAGCCGAGCACCGCGAACGCCCGCCTGGTCGAGCGGGCGCGGGAGGAGGTCGACCTGCTCCTCGACCAGCGGCTGCTCACCCGCCGCTAGCCACCCTGCGGGGTGCGCCGGGCGCCCCTAGCGTCGGGTGCATGCCACCGCGCGTCGCCGTCGTCACCGGGTCCGAGTCGGGCATCGGCCGGGCCACCGCCGTCGCCCTCGCCGAGCAGGGCTGCGACCTCGGCATCACCTGGTACCGCGAGCGGGAGGCCGCCGAGGCCACCGCCGAGGAGGTGCGCGCGCTCGGCCGGCGGGCCGAGGTGCGCCCGCTCGACCTCACGCAGCTGCCGGGCGCCGCCGACGTCGTCGACGAGCTCGCCGACGCCCTCGGCGGGATCGACGTCCTGGTCAACGACGCCGGGACCGGCCACATGACACCCCTGCTCGAGCTCGACCTCGCGACCTGGCGCGAGGTGCTGGCCACCGACCTCGACGGCGCCTTCCTGTGCCTGCAGCGGGCCGCCCGGCGGATGGTCGACGCCGGCCGCGGCGGGCGGATCGTGAACATCACCAGCGTGCACGAGCACCAGCCGCGGGTCGGCGCGGCCGCCTACTGCGCGGCCAAGGGTGGTCTCGGCCTGCTCACCCGGGTGGCCGCGATCGAGCTGGCCGAGCACGGCATCACGGTGAACGCCGTGGCGCCGGGGGAGATCGCGACGGCGATGACCGGCCAGGAGGACGAGGACCCGACCGCACCCGGGCACGAGCGGCCGGGGGTGCCGCTGCGCCGTCCCGGCGACGCCCGGGAGGTCGCCGCGGTGGTCGCTTTCCTGGCCTCCCCGGAGGCGGGCTACGTGACCGGCGCGTCGTACACCGTGGACGGCGGGATGCTGCAGATGGGCCCCATGGCCGGCTCGCACCTGGGCAGCGACGAGTGGCGCCGCGGCTGAATTTGCGGAACTCGCGGCGCCGTATCTCATTTGGGTCTCGGTCTCGGTCTGTTAACTGGGACACCCCTTAGCGCTGAGGTAAATCTGGGCGCACTTTCCGGCCGACCCACAGGATGGTGCCGCCCATGCGATCCGCCCGACTCAGCGCGACCGCTCTGGCCGCCACGACGCTGCTCGCCCTCACCGCCTGCGGTGGCGACGGGGACGGCGGCGGTGGTGGGGAGGGCGGCGGCGGCGACGCGCCCCGCATCGCCGCCGTCTTCTCCGGCACCACCACCGACGCCGACTACACCTTCCTCGGGCTCGAGGCGCTCGAGGCGGCCGAGGCCGACCACGGCGCCGAGATCACCTACTCGGAGAGCGTGCAGGTGCCCGACGCCGAGCGCGTGCTGCGCGAGTACGTCGCCGACGGCTACACCGTCATCTGGACCCACGGCAGCCAGTTCTACGACGCCACCGTGGCCGTCGCCCAGGAGGCACCGGACGTCGTCTTCATCGCCGAGCAGGACACCGAGCCGGCCGACGTCCCGGAGAACGTCTGGGTCCTGGACCGCAACTTCCACCTGGCCTTCTACCCGCTGGGCGTGCTCGCCGCCGAGGCGAGCCAGAGCGGGCAGATCGCGTACCTGGGCGGCGTGACCCTGCCCTTCTCCTACTCGGAGGTGCACGCGGTCGAGCAGGCGCTGGCGGACACCGGCTCCGACGCCACCCTGACCCCGGTCTGGACCGGTGACTTCAACGACCCGACCCGCGCGCAGCAGTTCACCAGCCAGCTGCTCGCCGACGGCAACGACGTCATCCTGACCTCGCTGAACCTCGGCGCGGTCGGCGCGTTCGAGGGCGTGGCCGACGCCCCCGACGGCGTGCTCATGACGGCCAAGTACACCGACAAGTCCAACCTGTCGCCGGACCACTACCTGACCTCGGTGCTCTACGACTTCTCGGTGATGCTCGACGAGATCCTGACCTCGGTGGAGGACGGCGAGACCGGCGGCTACCTCGGGATGGACTACGAGCAGGGCATCTCGCTGCAGACCCCGACCAACGTCGACCAGGCCGTCACCGACCGGGTCGACGAGGTGGTGGAGCAGCTGCGCTCCGGCGAGATCGAGGTCGAGCGCGACGTCACCCCGGTCGAATGAGCACAGCGGCACCCGCCGGGCCGGCCGGGGGCGGCAGCGCCCCCGGCTCGGCCCCGCCGCTGGTGATGAGCGGGGTCAGCAAGTCGTTCGGGCCGGTCCGGGCCCTGGACGACGCCGACTTCGAGCTCGGCGCCGGTGAGGTCCACGGCCTGGTCGGCGGCAACGGGGCCGGCAAGACGACCCTGATGAACGTCCTCTACGGGCTCTACCGGCCCGACACGGGGGACGTCCGCGTCGACGGGCGCGAGGTGTCCATTCGCTCGCCCCGCGACGCCATCGAGCTCGGCATCGGCATGGTGCACCAGCACCTGCTGCAGGTGTCGACGTACTCGGTGGTCGAGAACGTCGTCCTCGGCACGGGCACGGGGTCCGGCGGGCTGCGCGGTGCCGCCCGCCGGATCAGCGAGCTCTCCGACCGGTTCGGCCTGGCCGTGGACCCGCGCGCCCGGACCGACCGGCTGTCGGTGGGTGCCCGTCAGCGGGTGGAGATCCTCAAGGTCCTCTACCGCGGGGCGCGCATCCTCATCCTCGACGAGCCGACCACCAACCTGACCCCGCAGGAGGTCGACGCGCTGTTCGCCTCGCTGCGCGAGATCGTCGCCGAGGGCACCAGCGTCGTCTTCATCTCGCACAAGGCGCGCGAGGTCCTGGCGATCTGCGACCGGATCTCGGTCATGCGCGACGGACGGCGGATCGCCACGGTGCCGCGGTCGGCCACCGACGCGACCGGGCTGGCCTCGCTGATGGTCGGCGAGCTGGCCGGGGAGCAGAGCACCGAGGTGGCCGCCGCGCTCGGCGTGGCGCCCGTGGAGGAGATCGCCGCGGCCGAGGCGCCGGCACCCGAGGTGGCCGGCGCGGCGGTGCGCCTCGCCGTCTCCGGCCTGGTCGCCCACAACGACCACGGCGTCCCCGCGCTGCACGGCCTGGACCTCGAGGTCCGGGCCGGTGAGGTGCTCGGCGTCGCCGGGGTGGCCGGCAACGGGCAGGTCGAGCTGGCCGAGGTGCTCGCCGGCGTGCGCGACGTGCGGTCGGGCAGCGTCACCGTGGACGGCGTCGCGCTGGCCGGCGCGGCCACGCGGCGCTGGCTGTCGGCCGGCGTGGCCTACGTGCCCGAGGACCGGCACCGCGACGGCATCCTCGGTGCCGCCACGGTCACCGACAACCTGCTGCTCGGTGCGCAGCGCAGCAGCGCCTACCGCAAGGCCGGCCTGATCGACTGGCGGCGGGTGCGCGCCCACGCGCGGGACACCATCGACCGCTACTCGATCAAGACGCCGGGCCCCGACGCCCCGGCCGGCAACCTCTCGGGCGGCAACATCCAGCGCCTCGTGCTGGCCCGCGCCTTCGACCGCGAGCCGGCGGTGCTGGTGCTGCAGAACCCCACGCGCGGGCTGGACCTGCGCTCGACCCGCTTCGTCTACGACCGCGTGCACGAGGCCCGCGACCGCGGCTGCGCCGTCGTCCTCATCTCTGAGGACCTCGACGAGCTCAGCCTGCTCGCCGACCGCATGGTCGTCCTCTACTCCGGGGAGATCGTCGGCGAGCGCGCCCGCGGCGGCTACGACGTCTACGAGCTCGGCCGGCTCATGGCCGGCGTCCGGGAGACCGCATGAGCGCCCCCGTCCTGACCGAACCCGAGGCGGCCGCCCCGGCGACGTCCTCGACCGGCGCCCGCCTGCTGCGCGGCGTCGTCCCGTACGCGCTGGCGCTGGTGCTGGCCTTCGTCGTCTCCGGCATCGTCATCGTGGCCCTCGGCTACGACGTGCTGGAGGCGTACCGGACGATCTTCACCACGTCGTTCCGGACCAGCTTCGGCTTCACAGAGACCCTCACCAAGTGGGTCCCGCTCACCCTGCTGGCCCTCGGCTTCACGATCCCGCTGGCCGTCGGCCGGTTCAACATCGGCGGCGAGGGCCAGCTGCTGGTCGGCGCCACCGCGGCGGCCGGCGTCGGCATCGTCTACGCCGACCTGCCCGCGGCCGTGCTGCTGCCGCTGGTGATCGTCGCCGGCGTGCTCTCCGGCGCCGTCTGGGCCGGCATCGCCGCACTGCTGATGGGCCGGTTCCGGGTCAACGAGATCCTCAGCACCGTCCTGCTGAACTTCGTCTCCTTCCAGGTCCTCGACTACGCGGCCACCGAGGTGTGGTCGGACCCGGCGGCCGGCGTCGCGGCCACCCAGCGAGTGGGGGAGGGGGCCCAGCTGCCCGAGCTCGGCGGCCCGCCCGGGGTGCACGCGGGGATCCTGCTCGCCGTCCTCGTCTCCCTGGCGACGATCCTCGTCACCCGCCGGACCGCAGCGGGCTTCGAGCTGCGCGCCGCGGGCACCAACCCGCGCGCGGCGAGCATCAACGGCATCCGCGTCGAGAAGGTCGCCGTCCTGGCCCTGATCGTCGGCGGCGCGCTCGGCGGGCTGGCCGGCGCGCTGGAGGTCAGCGGCGTGCACGCCCGGGCCATCGAGGGCATGCAGTCCAACTTCCTGCTGCTGGGCATCATCATCGGCCTGATCGCCCGGGGCAGCGCCCTCTGGGTGCCGGTGGTGGCGTTCGGCATCGCGATCCTCGAGGTCGGCGCGAGCTCGATGCAGCGCACCGTCGGCGTCCCCGCCGAGATGGTGCTGATCATCGAGGCGCTGATCCTGATCTTCCTGCTGCTCTCCGACGTGATCGCGGGGCGGCTGGCGCGGAGGGCGTCATGACGGAGTTCGCGGCCCTGGCCCAGCTCACGGTGATCGCGATGGTCCCGTACCTGCTGGCCTCGCTCGGCACGATGCTCGGCGGGTTGGCCGGCGTCTTCAGCGTGTCCCAGGAGGGGGTCATGCTGCTCGGCGCCTCGGTCGGCTTCCTCATCAGCTACAGCACGGGCAGCAGCACGCTGGGCATCCTGCTCGCCGCCGGCGTCGGCGCCGTCTTCGGCTTCGCGCTGGGCTGGGCGACGACGGCCCTGCGGCTGGACCAGTTCGTCGTCGGCCTGGCGCTGTTCTTCGCCGCCACCGGCCTGGCCGGGCTGCTCTACCGGATCGTCATCGGGCAGGCCGCGACGACGCCGCGGGTGGACACGCTGCCCCGGATCGAGATCCCGCTGCTCAAGGACATCCCGGTGCTGGGGACGGCGCTGTTCTCGCACAACGTGCTCGTCTACCTCGCCGCGCTGCTCACCGTGGGCCTGTGGTTCTACCTCTACCGCACGCGGTCGGGGCTGAACCTGCGGTCGGTGGGGGAGAACCCGAAGGCGGCCGACAGCCTCGGCATCCCGGTGGTGCGCAACCGGCTGTGGACGACGACGGTCGGCGGTGCGCTGATGGCCGTGGCGGGCGCCTTCCTGCCGCTGGTCTACACCGGCACCTACACCGACACGATCGTCGGCGGCCGCGGCTGGCTGGCGATCGCGCTGACGTTCTTCGGCGGGTGGCGGCCGCAGTTCATCGCCGCCGGCGCGCTGTTCTTCGCCGCCATGGACGTCGTCGCGCTGCGGGCCGAGGTCTCGGGGATCGACATCCCGAGCCAGGTCCTGCTGGTCATCCCGTACGTCGCCACGCTGCTGGTGATGATCTTCGCCTTCCGGTGGGCGAAGGTGCCGCAGTTCCTCGGCCGCAACTACGACCGCGAGTCCCGCACCGCCTGAGCCATCCGCTTTCGGCGCCGAAAGCGGTCCCGCTTCCGGCGCCGAAAGCGGAGGGGGCCGTCAGCGGTGGCTGCGCTTGTGGCGGTAGAGGTCGGCGTCGGCGCGGGCGAGCACGCTGCCCAGGGTGTCCCCGGGGCGGGCGCCGGCCACCCCGACCGACCAGCCGAAGTCGTGGCTGGCGTCGAGCCGCTCGAGGATCTCGGTGGCGCCGGCGGTGTCGGTGCCCGGCAGGCACAGCACGAACTCGTCACCGCCGTAGCGGCCGAGCAGGTCGGCGCGGCGCAGCTGCCCGCTCCACCGGTGCGCCAGGTCGCGCAGCAGCGCGTCCCCGGCGCCGTGGCCCTCGGTGTCGTTGACCTCCTTGAAGGCGTCGAGGTCGAGGATCGCGACGGTGAGCGGCTCGCCGGTGCGGCTGGCGTGGGCCAGGTTGCGCTCGGCCTCCAGCTCCCAGGCGCGCCGGTTGGCCACGCCGGTGAGCGGGTCGGTGGTCGCGGCGGAGCGCAGCGAGGCGGCCAGCCGGGCCAGCACCTCGGTGAGCACGAGGGTGGCGACCACGACCGGCACCCAGGCCGAGGCGAACCCGCCGGGCCGGGCGGCGACCGCGCCGGCGGTCGCGGCCGCGACGACCAGCAGCACGTGCGCGCGGGCGGGGCCCAGCCGGAAGAACCAGGCGGCGTACGTGCCGAGGGCGATGAGCACGGGACCGAGGCCGACGATGCCCACGGCGGTCGCCGAGCGCCAGGCCAGCAGCCCGATGAGCACGGCCATGCCGGCCGCCAGCACGTGCTGCGCGGCGGGTCCGACACGCCGGCCGGCCAGCCACACCGCCGTCCCGGTCCCGAGCCCGACCGCGCCGAGCACCCACAGGAGGGTCACCGGGGTGCGCGCGTCCATCGGCCGCGCCGCGCCCGCCAGGCACAGCGCACCGCTGAGCGCGTACAGCAGCGACAGCATCCGCGTCGCCGCCGGTCGACCGGCGTGCATGGCATCCCTCCCTCGCCGCGACCATCGGCACGCGGAGGGGGGCGGGTGCAGGACGGCGGCGCCCATCACCCCCGGGAGGGGGAGACCGGCCGCTCCCACCCGCGGGTGGTGCGGGTCAGCACGCGGAAGCCGGCGTGCTCGAGGAAGGCGCGGTAGGCCGCCTCCTCGGGGGCGCAGTAGTCGAGCAGCCGGTCGACGTGGCCCAGCCGCAGCCACTCCGCGGCCTCGCCCAGCAGCCAGGTGGCCAGCCCCCGGCGGCGGTGGGCCTCGGCGACGTGCAGGTTGCCGACGTCGGCCCAGCCGCGCTGCTGCACGATCCGGCCGGTGTCGCCGCCGCGGTCCTCCACCTCCACGTAGCCGACCTCCGCGCCGTCGAGCAGCCCGGTGAAGCGGGTGCCGTTGACCCCGAGCGTGCGGCGGGTGGTCAGGCCGGGGAGCGGGGGCGCCGGGCGGGGGAGGACGGCGACGTCGGCCAGGTACACGTCCTCGGTGCGGGAGCCGGGCCGGAACCCGGCGTCGCGCAGGATGCGCTGCACGTGCGGCCACTGCTCCGGCAGCCCGTAGACGCCCGGTGCCGGGAGGGCGCCGTCGGCGTACTGCCGCCGGACCCCGGACCGGGTCAGCCACGCGACCGCGGCGGCCGCCAGCGCGTCCCCGGCCCGCGCCGCGTCGGGCCAGAAGGGCGCCTCCGGCCAGCACACCAGCCAGCGGACCTCCCCGGCGTCGCGGTACCCCTCGCCCACGCCGGCGGTGCCGGCGTAGCGCACCAGGTGCGCGGCGGCGACGACCCGCCCGCGCTGCTCGGCGACGAGGGTGTGCCGCTCGGCGACCCACGGGTCGACGACGAACTCGCCGGGCTCCGACTCGAGCCGGCTGAGCAGGGTGTTGACCGGGACGGCGACGCCCGGCACCACCGCCGCGACGTGGGCGTTCACGAGGTCTGCCAGTTGATCGCGGTCGGCGCGCCGGAAGGGCCGCACCTCGACGGACGTCATGACCAGCCTCCGGAGGGCATGGGGAACCGGGGGAGGCCGCTACCGGTGCGGAACGCCCGGACCCTACTGCGCCGCGGCGCCCTCCGCGATCCGCTTGATCGCGGCGAGCGTCGCCGGGATGCCCTCGTGCGCGGCCCGGGTGCGGTCGGCGACCTGGGCGTCGGCGTCGGCCCCGTAGCGCTCGGCGAACAGCGCGAGCCCGGCCGGCAGGAACTCCCACGACTCGGTCAGCTCGGTGCCGCCCTCGACCGGCCGGAAGGTGTAGCGCCACCGCACCAGGGAGCCGCCGACGACGAAGGCGAACTCGCGGCCGCGGTCGGCGGCCACCACCCGGCTGCGCGTCTCCCAGGTGCGCGCCGGCGTCTCGTTGCGGCCGGTGAACCAGTCGCCGACCCGTCCCGAGGCGCCGTCGTCCCACCAGCACGCGACGCAGACCGGGCTCCACTCGCCGGTGCGGGTCACGTCCGCGACGAGGTCGTAGAGCTCCTCCGGCGGGACGGCGACGACGGTCGACCCCTGGTGCGTCGGGCTGGGCACGCCCGCAGTCTGGCAGGCGCCGCTCAGCCGCCGGTCAGCTCGGTGGGCACGGTGATGACGTCGACCATCGCCCCGCGCCGGTAGACGGTCACCGGCAGCGGCTGCCCGATCGCGTCGGCGAACAGCAGCCGCTGCAGGCTCTGCGCCTCGGCCACGGGCCGCCGTGCGGCCTCGAGCACCAGGTCGCCGGACTTCAGCCCCGCCCGGTCGGCCGGCGAGCCGGCCACGACGTCGACGATCCGCAGGCCCAGCCGCCGGCCGGTGCGCTCGGCCAGCTGCGCGGGCAGCGGCGCCGGCGTGCTGACCAGGCCCAGGTACGCCCGGCGCACCCGCCCGTCGGTGATCAGCGAGCCGACGATCCGCCGGGTGGTGTCGTTGATCGGCACCGCCAGGCCCAGTCCCCACCCGGCGACGGCGGTGTTGATGCCGACGACGCGACTGGCGGAGTCGGCCAGCGCGCCGCCCGAGTTGCCCGGGTTGAGCGCGGCGTCGGTCTGGATGACGTCCTCGACCACGCGGGCGGTGCGGCCGTCGCGGGTGGGCAGCGACCGGCCCAGGCCGCTCACCACGCCCGCGGTCACCGACCCGGCCAGCCCCAGCGGGTTGCCGACGGCGACCACCAGCTGGCCCACCCGCAGGGAGCCCGCGTCGGGGGGGGGGGGGGGGGGGGGGGGGGGGGGGGGGGGGGGGGGGGGGGGGGGGGGGGGGGGGGGGGGGGGGGGGGGGGGGGGGGGGGGGGGGGGGGGGGGGGGGGGGGGGCGGGGGG
>NZ_JBJGYZ010000037.1:0-57004 GCF_054050275.1 Geodermatophilus sp. SYSU D00691 | reverse complement strand
TTGAGGGGGGGGGGGCCGCGGCCGGGGGGGGGGCGGGCCGGCGGGGGGGCCGCGCCCGCCCCCCCCCCCCCCCCCCCCCCCCCCGCCCCCCCCCCCCCCCCCCGGGCCAGCAGCTGCGCGAGGCTGCCGCCGGGCAGCAGGTCGAGGACCAGCGCCACCCGCGCCGGGCCGCCGCGCCGGGGCTGGTGGACGACCTCGCGCAGCCGCACGAGGTGGGGGTGGTCGAGCCCGCCGAGCAGCGCCGCCTCGCGGGCCTGCCGCTCGGGATCGCCGGCGACGAGCACCTTGACCGCCACCGGCGCACCGCCGCGGCGCGGCACCGCCCGCCACACCTCGCCGGAGCCGCCGCGGCCGAGCAGCTCCTGCAGCGTGTAGCCGGGGACGACCGGGGGGCTGGTCTCGGCGGGCGCGGTCACGGTCGGACGCTAGGCGGACGGGGCCACCGAGCGCGGGCGTTGTCCACAGGCCCTAGGTTCGACGGCGATGTCCCTCCCCTCCCGCGCCGAGGTCGTGGTCGTCGGCGCCGGTCTCGCGGGCCTGTCCGCGGCCACCCGCCTCGCCGCGGCCGGCTGCGACGTCCACGTGCTGGAGGCCGCCGGGCACGTCGGCGGCCGGCTGGCCACCGACCGGGTCGACGGGTTCGTCGTCGACCGCGGCTTCCAGGTGCTCAACACCGGCTACCCCCGGGCGGCCGACCTCGACCTGGCGGCGCTGGAGATGGGCTTCTTCGAGCGCGGCGCCGTCCTCCGGGTGGACGGCGGCACCCACCGCGTCGTCGACCCCCGCCGCCGGCCCACCGCGCTGCCGGGCACCCTGGCGGCGCCGCTGGGGGCGCCGTGGCACAAGGCGGCGATCGCGGCCTTCTCCGCCCGGGCCGCGTACGCGCCCGTCGGGCGGCTGCTGCGGGCGCCGGAGCGCACCGCCGAGGAGGCCCTGCGGCGCGCCGGGGTGGGGACCGCCGCGGTGGAGCGCTTCTTCCGGCCGTTCCTCGCCGGCGTGCTGCTCGAGGCGGAGCTGGCCACGTCCAGCCGCTATCTCGACCTGCTCTGGCGCAGCTTCGCCCGAGGCGAGATCGGCCTGCCGGCCGACGGCATGCAGGCGGTCGGCGAACAGCTGGCCGCGCAGCTCGACCCGGAGCGGGTGCACCTGCGCACCGGCGTGGACGCGGTCGACGGGCACGGCGTCACCACCGCCACCGGGCGCACCCGGGCCGACGCCGTCGTCGTCGCCACCGACCCCGGCACCGCCGCCGCCCTGCTGCCCGGGGTCGAGGCGGCGGCGCCGCGGCAGGTGACCACGCACCTGCACGTGCTGCCCGCCTCGCCGTGGCCGTCGCCGCTGCTGGTGCTCGGGCAGCCGGGCGGGCGCCTGGTGAACTCCGTCGTCCTCACCGACGCCCAGCCCCGCTACTCCCCCGACGGCCGGGCGCTGGTGTCCCGCTCGACCCTCGACCCGACCCGCGAGGCGGACGTGCGCGACGAGATCGCCCGCGCCCACGACGTCGCCCCGGGCGACCTCGAGCACCTGACGACGACCACCGTGACCGGCGCCCAGCCGGCCGCGCTGCCGCCGCTGCAGCTGCGCCGCCCCGTCGACCTCGGCGGCGGCGTGTTCGTCTGCGGCGACCACCGCGACACCCCGTCCATCCAGGGCGCCATGGCCAGCGGCGCGCGGTGCGCCCGCGCCGTGCTGCGCGCCGTCCGCCCGAACGGAGCCTGATGCCCGCCGCCGCCCCCACGATCCTGGCCACCAGCATCGGCTTCGACAGCCGCGGCCGCGGGCCCTACGACTGGGCGCCCGGGCCGGTCTTCGACCTCGCGTTCGAGCTGGCCGGGGCGCCGGCGCGCCCGAAGCTCTGCTACCTGGGCACCGCGACCGGCGACGACCCGGTGCGCATCGCCGGCGTGTACGGCGCGTTCGCCGGCAGCGGCGTGGAGGTCAGCCACCTCAGCCTGTTCACGATGCCGACCGTGCCCGACGTGCGGGCCCACCTGCTCGCCCAGGACGTCGTCTGGGTGGGCGGCGGCAGCGTGGCCAACCTGCTCGCGGTCTGGCGGGTGCACGGCCTGGACGAGGTGTTCCGCGAGGTGTGGCGGGCCGGCGTCGTCCTGGGCGGGGTGTCGGCGGGGTCGCTGTGCTGGCACGTCGGCGGGACGACGGACTCCTACGGCCCCGACCTGCGGCCGGTCACCAACGGGCTCGGGCTCATCCCGACCTCCAACGGCGTCCACTACGACTCCGAGGAGCAGCGCCGGCCGCTGTACCACCGGCTGGTCGCCGACGGCACGCTGCCGGCCGGGCACGCGACCGACGACGGCGTCGGCCTGGTCTACCGCCGGACCGAGCTGGTCGAGGCGGTCGCCGACCGGCCGGGCAAGGCCGCCTACCGGGTGGCGAAGGGTGCGGACGGCGCCGTCGTCGAGACCCGCCTGGAGCCGCGCCGACTGCGGTGACGCCCGGCCCGGCCTCCCCAGACGGCTGGTCAGGGGGATGTGGGAAGACCGTCGTGGACGGTCCAGTTGCCCGAGGTCACCGTGAACGTGATGGCCGACGGGTCCTCCAGCAGGACCCGCCGGTCGTCGAGGCTGCAGGGGACGGTGCCCGGAGCCGGGTCGGGCGCCGGGAAGAGCGCGCGGTCGGTATCCGGTCCGCCGGTGCCCTTGCCGTCCACGACGGAGCTGAAGCCGAGCGTTCCGGGGGGCGCGATCACCTCGTTCGAGGACGCGATGACCACGAACCGGTGGATCGAGACGCCGCCGATGGCGGTCAGGCACGTGTACCGGTACGTCAGTTCGACGACGCCGAGCCCCAGCTGGCTGAAATCGAACTGGATCGTGCCACCACCCTTGGGGGCGACACCGTCGCTCTGACCGTCGGTCGTGTCCGTGAACGGCAAGAAGCCGAAGACCGGGTGGACCGCGATGCCCGAGGCCGTGCCCGTCAGCTTGTCCTTGCCGTCAGCGCCGGGCGGCTCGGCGATCGCAGGCGACGACAGCGACCCCAGGAGCACCGCGCACGTGACGAGCCCCGCCGCCACGGCGCCACGCCGTCCTCGATGGGTGGGGAGCATGCGGATCTCCTCCCGGCGATGGCGGTGCCGAGACGTCGACCACGCGGGGGTGACCTGCTCGCACACCGTGTCGAGGGTCCTGCGGCCGGTCGGCGGTCGGACAGGGGCGCAGGTCCCGCCTCGGATTCCGGGGGTGCTGATCGCGGCCTACCCTGGCGGCGTGACCGAGCTCCGGGTGCGTGACCTCCAGGTGCGGCGACTGGGCCTGATCGACTACGAGGAGGCGTGGGCGCGCCAGCGCGAGCTGCACGCCGAGGTCGTCGCGGGCACCGCACCCGACACCCTGCTGCTGCTGGAGCACCCGCCGGTCTACACCGCGGGCAAGCGCACCCTGCCGCACGAGCGCCCGTTCGACGGGACGCCGGTCATCGACGTCGACCGCGGCGGCAAGATCACCTGGCACGGCCCGGGCCAGCTGGTCGGCTACCCGATCGTGCGGCTGACCGACCCGGTCGACGTCGTCGCGCACGTCCGGCGCCTGGAGGAGGCGCTGATGAAGGTCTGCGCCGGCCTCGGCGTCGCCACCGAGCAGGTCGAGGGGCGCAGCGGCGTCTGGGTGCGCGCCGACCAGCGCGGGCCGGACCGCAAGGTCGCCGCGATCGGCGTCCGGGTGGCCAGAGGCGTGACCATGCACGGCTTCGCGCTCAACTGCGACCCCGACATGCGCGCTTTCGCGAACATGATCCCGTGCGGCATCGTCGACGCCGGCGCGACGTCGCTGACCGCCGAGCTCGGCCGCGACGTCCCCGTGGCCGAGGTCATCGACCCGGTCGAGGCCGCGATGCGCGAGGTGCTGACCGGAGTGGATCCGCGCGGGTAACCCGCACGGATCCACTCCGCGCCTCAGCCGAGGACGAAGTTGACCAGGCGGCCGGGGACGGCGACGACGCGGCGCACCGACTTCCCGTCGAGGTAGCCGGCGACCCTCTCGTCGGCCCGCGCCGCGGCCTCCAGCGCCGCGGCGTCGGCGTCGGCCGGCACCCGCACCTGCGCCCGCACCTTGCCGTCGACCTGCACCGCCACCTCAACGGTGTCCTCGACCAGCCAGCGCTCGTCGGCCACCGGGAACGCGTGCCAGGCCAGCGACTGCGCGTGCCCCAGCCGTGCCCACATCTCCTCGGCCACGTGCGGGGCCAGCGGCGCCAGCATCAGCACCAGCGGCTCGGCCACCGACCGCGGCACCGGCGAGTCCGCCCCGTACACCTGCGTCAGGTGGTTGGTCAGCTCGGTGATCCGTGCGATCGCGATGTTGAACCGCAGCGTCGAGAACCCGTCGCGGACCCCGGCGATCGCCCGGTGCAGCGCTCGCAGGGTCTCCTCGCCCGGCTCGACGTCGGCGGCGCGGACCTCACCGGTCTGCTCGTCGACGACCACACGCCAGATCCGCTGCAGCAGCCGCTGCGAGCCGACGACCGCCTTGGTCTCCCACGGCCGCGACTGGTCCAGCGGGCCGGTCGACATCTCGTAGACGCGGAAGGTGTCGGCGCCGTACTGCCCGATCATCTCGTCGGGGGTGACCATGTTCTTCAGGCTCTTGCCGATCTTCCCGTACTCGCGGTTGACCGGCTTGCCCTCGAAGAAGAACTGCCCGTCCTTCTCCTCCACCTCGGCGGCGGGCACGTAGAAGCCGCGCTCGTCGGTGTAGGCGTAGGCCGAGATGTAGCCCTGGTTGACCAGCCGCCGGAACGGCTCCTCGCTGCTGACGTAGCCCAGGTCGAACAGCACCTTGTGCCAGAAGCGGGCGTACAGCAGGTGCAGCACGGCGTGCTCGACGCCGCCGACGTACAGGTCGACGCCGCCGACGTCCCCGGCCCCGCGCGGGCCCAGCCAGTACGCCTCCAGCTCGGGGTCGACCATGCGCTCGTCGTCGCCCGGGTCCAGGTAGCGCAGGTAGTACCAGCACGAGCCGGCCCAGTTGGGCATCGTGTTGGTCTCGCGCCGGTACTTCTTCGGGCCGTCGCCCAGGTCCAGCTCGACCGTCGTCCAGTCGGTGGCGCGCGACAGCGGCGGCTCGGGCTTGGAGTCGGCGTCGTCGTCGGCGAAGGTCTTCGGCGAGTAGTCGTCGACCTCGGGCAGCAGCACCGGCAGCAGCGAGTCGGGGACGGCGATGGGCAGGTCGTCCTCGTCGTAGACGACGGGGAACGGCTCGCCCCAGTAGCGCTGCCGGCTGAACAGCCAGTCGCGCAGCTTGTAGGTGGTCGTCGCCTGCCCGGAGCCCTTCGCCACCAGCCAGTCGGTGATCCGGGCGATGGCGGCGGCCTTGTCCAGGCCGTCCAGCGACACCTCGTCGTTGGCGGAGTTGATCATGCGGCCGGGGCCGGTGTACGCGCCGCTCTCGTCGTCGAAGCCCTCGGGGCGCTCGACGGTCGGGATGATCTCCAGCCCGAACTTCCGCGCGAACTCCCAGTCGCGGGTGTCCTCGCCGGGGACGGCCATGATCGCGCCGGTGCCGTAGCCGGTCAGCACGTAGTCGGCGATGAACACCGGCAGCTCGCGGCCGTTGACCGGGTTGACGGCGGTGGTGCCCAGCCAGACGCCGGTCTTCTCGCGCGCCTCGTTCTGCCGGTCCAGCTCCGAGCGCCGGGACGCCTGCAGCTGGTAGTCGGCCACCGCCTCGCGCGGGGTAGCCCCGCCGCCGGTCCACCGCGGGTCGGTGCCGTCCGGCCACGCGTCGGCGGTCAGCGCCTCGACCAGCGGGTGCTCCGGCGCCAGCACCATGTAGGTGGCGCCGAACAGCGTGTCGGGGCGGGTGGTGAAGACCTCGATCGTCTCGTCGCCGCACGAGAACCCGATCCGGGCACCGGCGGACCGGCCGATCCAGTTGCGCTGCATCTGCTTCAGCGAGTCCGACCAGTCCAGCCGGTCCAGGTCGTCCAGCAGCCGCTCGGCGTAGCTGGTGATCCGCATCATCCACTGGGTCAGCGGACGGCGGAACACCGGGAAGTTGCCGCGCTCGGAGCGCCCGTCGGGCGTGACCTCCTCGTTCGACAGCACGGTGCCCAGGCCGGGGCACCAGTTCACCGGCGCCTCGTGCAGGTAGGCCAGCCGGTGCGCGTCGACGACCTTGCGCTTCTCGACGTCGTCCAGCTCGGCCCAGGGGCGGCCGAACGGGTTGGTGCCCTCACCGGGCTCGCGGGTGCCGGCGTCCAGCTCGGCCACCAGCTCCTCGATGCGACGCGCCTTGCCGGCGTCCTCGTCGAACCAGGAGCCGAAGATCTGCAGGAAGATCCACTGCGTCCACTTGTAGTAGCCGGGGTCGATCGTGGCGAACGACCGCCGGTCGTCGTGGTCGACGCCCAGCCGGCGCAGCTGCGCCTTGATCGCGGCGATGTTGGCCTCGGTGGTGACCCGCGGGTGCTGCCCGGTCTGCACCGCGTACTGCTCGGCCGGCAGGCCGAAGGCGTCGTAGCCCATCGGGTGCAGCACGTTGTCGCCGTCCATCCGGCGGAACCGGCTGGTGACGTCGGTGCCCAGGTAGCCCAGCGGGTGGCCGACGTGCAGCCCGGCGCCGGAGGGGTACGGGAACATGTCCATCACGAAGAACTTGGGCCGGCCGGCCACGGCGTCGAAGCCGGCCGACAGCCGCCCGGTCGGGTTCGGCGTGTGGAACGTGCCCTCGGCCTCCCAGCGGTTCTGCCAGGCCAGCTCGATCCGCTGCGCCAGCGCCGGGGTGTAGCGGTGCGGCGGGACCTCACCGTTCTGCTCGGCGCTCGCCTGGCTCGCCGTCTGGCTCATCGTCCTGCGCTCCTTCTGGATCCGGTGGGTGGGCAGAAAAAAACCCCTCGCGCAGGAGGGGTCGCCGTGCTGTCCGAACTGGTCAGGTCAGCACGGCCGCGGAAGAAGCAGTCCACCGGACACGGCACCAGCGTACCGCTCCCCCGGCCCGGCCGACGACGCACGCCCGGGACGGCGCCCTCCCCCCTTTCGGAGGAGCCCGTCACCCCCGCCGTTCGGTTCCGTCCGGATTCGTGCCGGATCGCTCCTCCGTGACCAGCGAGCCGCGACGGGGTGGGGCATCCGAGCGGGTGTCGCGCCGGCTCGTGCTGCTGACCGTGGGGTGTTGCTCACCTGGGTTGCCATGGGCACCGGTCTGGTCTTCGCCCGGCTCGGCGGCGACGAGTTCGCCGTCCTGCTGCCGGACGCCGACGTCGACCGGGCCCAGGAGCTGGCGCGGCGGCTGCACGCGCGGCTGCGCGAGCCGTTCACGGTGGAGGGCGTGCGGCTGCGCGTCGGCGTGAGCATCGGCGTGGCCACCGCCCCGGTGCCGCCGGCCACCGTGCACGACCTCCTGCGCTGCGCCGACGTGGCCATGTACGCGGCGAAGGCCGCCCGTGACGGCGTCCGCGTCCACGTCCCCGACCCCTCGACCGGCCTGGGCGACCGGCTGCGGACCATGGACGAGCTGCGGACCGCGCTGGACCGCGACGAGATCCTGGTGCACCTGCAGCCCCAGGTCCGCCTCCCCGACGGCGTGGTACCTGCGGTACCTGCCGGCCGACGAGCTCAAGCTCGACCGCAGTCTCACCGCCGACGTCGACCACGACCTGCACGCCGCCGCGATCGTCCGGCACACGGCCGCGCTCGCCCACGACCTCGGCCTGCGGCTGGTGGCCGAGGGGTCGAGGACGACGCGACCGGCCAGGTGCTCGCCCGCCTGGGCTGCGACACCGCGCAGGGGTACGGGATCGCCCGGCCGATGCCGCCGGCCGACTTCCCCGGGTGGCTGGCCGCCCGGCGGTCCGCGCTGCTCGACGAGGCCCCTGCCTGAGCCGTCACGGGTCGCCGTAGAGCCGGCGCAGGTCGTCGGCGACGCGCCGCAGGTGCGGGCGGGCCTCGGGCGTGGTGATCTCCAGCCGGTGCCCGAAGCCGGCGAACTGCGCGGCGAGCACCTCCACCGACGGGCCGGCGAGCTCCACGGCCACCCGCCCGTCCGGGTCCGGCTCGCCCACGGCCACCTGGGCCGGGCCGGACCAGCGGCGCAGCAGCGGCACCAGCGACGGGTCGGCCAGCGCCTGCACCCGCGCCCCGGCCCGGCGCTGCTCCACCTCCCCCGCGCTGGCCTCCCAGGCGGCGCGCAGGTCGAAACCGTCGGGTCGCCGCACCGGGGCGCCGGTCGGCGTCACCGCGGTGACGCGGCCCACCCGGAACGTGCGCACCCCCGCCTCGGTCCCCGCGATCAGGTACCAGACACCGGCCTTGGTCACGAGCCCCAGCGGTGAGACGGTCCGGGTGGACGGCGCCTTCGCCCTCCCGGCGTAGCCGAGGACGACCTGCTCGCCGTCGACGACGGCCCGCTGCAGCGCCGGCAGGTGCGGCGGCTCCGGCGGCGCGGACCGCCCCCACGAGGCGGCGTCGACCACGACGGCCTCGCCCGCCGCCCGGGCGCCCTCGCGCAGCGGCGCCGGCAGCGCCCCGAGCAGTTTGCGCAGCGCCGCCTCGACGGCCGGGGCGGCCGCCACCGCGGAGCCCGCGGCCAGGAACAGCGCCCGCGCCTCGTCCACGGTCAGCCCGGTCAGGTCGGTCCGGGCCCCACCCACCAGCGACCAGCCACCGCCGCGGCCCGGCGAGCTGTACACCGGCACGCCGGCCAGCCCGAGCGCCTCGAGGTCGCGGCGCGCGGTCCGCTCCGAGATCTCCAGATCCCGGGCGACCTGCGCGGCGGTCACCCGGCCCTTCGACTGCAGCAGCAGGAGGACGGCGATCAGGCGGTCGGCGCGCACGTCCGAGGACTATCGCGGAAACTGGCCAGGAGGTGGCCGGTTTCCGCGCGAGGGTGGCCGCATGACGACCTCCACCGCTCCCCTGACCGATCCCCGCCCGGCCTTCGCCACGGCGACCGCGACCGCCGTCGCCGTCCTCGCCGCCGTCCGGCCCGACCAGCTCGCCGGCCGCACCCCGTGCCCGAAGTACGACGTCCGGGCGCTGGTCGGCCACCTCGTCTCCGTGCTGCGACGGGTCGCTGCCGTCGGCCGGGGCGAGCACCCCTTCTCGGTGCCGCAGGTGACCACCGGCGTCCCCGACGACGGCTGGGGTGCCGCCGCACGCGCCGCCGCCGACGACGTCCTCGCCGTCTGGGCCGACGACGCGCTGCTCGGGCGGCAGCTCGTGCTGCCGTTCGGCACCTTCCCGGGCGCCGCCGCGCTGGCGACCTACACCGGGGAGGTCACGACCCACACCTGGGACGTCGCCGTCGCCACCGGTCAGACGCCGGCCTGGGACGACGACGTGGTGGCCCGGGCGCTCGCCGCGGCGCAGCGGGCGCTCCCCGCCGACCGCCGGGGCCCGGAGGTGCCGTTCGGCGACGTCGTGCCGACCGCGGAGGACGCGGCCGGCATCGACCGGCTGGTCGCCTGGCAGGGCCGCGACCCGCGTTGGACCCCCTGAGCGCGCCGGTGGCGCCTCAGCCGAGCTGGGGCGCCACCTCGGCGGCCACCAGGTCGAGGTGGTCGAGGTCGGCGAGGTCCAGCACCTGCAGATACACCCGCGAGGCCCCTGCCTCGGCGAAGCGCCCGAGGGTGTCGACGGCCTCGGCCGGCGTGCCCGCGACCCCGTTCGCCCGCACCTCGTCGACGTCGTGGCCGATCGCCGCGGCCCGTCGGGCGAGTTCGGCGTCGTCCTTGCCGACGCAGAGCACCAGCGCCGAGCTGTACACCACCGAGCCCGGGTCGCGACCGGCCTCCTCGCAGGCCGCGCGGACGCCGGTGAACAGCCGGGCGTTGGTCTCGGCCGACTCGAACGGCACGTTGAACTCGGCCGCGTACCGGGCGGCCAGGCGCGGCGTCCGCTTGGCGCCCTTGCCGCCGATGATCACCGGGATCCCGCCGTCCTGGACCGGCTTGGGCAGCGCCGGCGAGCCGGACACCTGGTAGTGCCGGCCGTCGAAGTCGAAGGTCTGCCCCTGCGGGGTGCGCCACAGGCCGGTGATGAGGGCCACCTGCTCCTCGTAGCGGTCGAACCGCTCCCCCAGCTCCGGGAACGGGATGGCGTACGCGGTGTGCTCGGCCTCGAACCAGCCGGCGCCGATGCCGAACTCCACCCGGCCGCCGCTCATCTGGTCGACCTGCGCGACCGCGATGGCCAGCGGACCGGGCAGCCGGAACGTCGCCGCGGTCATCAGCGTGCCCAGCCGGATCCGCGAGGTCTCGCGCGCGAGACCGCCGAGGGTGACCCACGCATCGGTCGGGCCGGGCAGGCCGTCGCCGCCCATGGCCAGGTAGTGGTCGGAGCGGAAGAAGGCGTCGAAGCCCGTCTCCTCGGTCCGCCGCGCGACGGCGAGCAGGTCGTCGTAGGTGGCGCCCTGTTGGGGTTCGGTGAAGATCCGCAGCTGCACGGCCCGACGCTAGCCAGCCCCGGCCCCGGCCGCGCACCGGGCCGTCCCGGGGTGTGCTCGCCGCCGGGACCGGGCAGGATGGCGACAAGTCGATCTTTTCGAGAGGTGCATGCCGTGTTCCGCAAGAAGACGCGAGGCGAGGTCATCAGCGCCGAGCTGCAGGAAGGCCTCAGCCACCTCGGGACGGCGGTGACCGAGGCCGCCCACGCGGTCGCGGACGAGCTGGCTCCCCGGGTGGGGGCGGCCCGCGGGGCCGCGGCGCCCAAGGTGGCCGCCGCCGTCGCCGCCGCCGCCCCGGTGGTCACCAGCGCCCGCGAGGCCATCGCCCCGCGGGTCGAGGCCGCCCGGGAGGCGGTCGGCCCCCGGGTCGAGGCCGCGATGGAGGCGCTCACGCCCCGCTACGAGGCCGCCCGCGGGGCCGCCGCCCCGCGCGTGGAGGCCGCCCGTGCCGCCGCGGTCAAGGCCGCGGCCGACCTCGGCCCCCGGGTCGAGGCCGCCCGCGAGGCGCTGGAGAAGGACGTCCTGCCCAAGCTGGTCACCACCCAGGCGGCCGCGCTGGCCTACGCGACGCCGAAGGTGCTCGCGGCCCGCGAGGCGGTGACGGCCGCGGCCGAGTCGGCGCTGCACGAGCTCGAGGCCCGCCGCGAGGAGCTCGCCGCCACCACCGCGGAGGCGCGCAAGAAGGCGGCGAAGAAGGCGAAGAAGCAGCGCCGGGAGCTCGAGAAGAAGGCGGCGAGGACCGCCACCACGGTCAAGCGCAAGGTGGGCGTCGAGCCGGAGCCGCGGCGCTGGCCGTGGCTGCTCGCCGCCCTGGCCGTCGGCGCCGCCGCGTTCGCGGTGCTCCGCCGGCTCCGGGGGTCCGACGACTCCTGGACCCCCGCGCCGGCCGGTGACGGCCCGGTGCCCAGCTACCGGGAGGACCCCGTGCCCAGCAGCCCCAGCACGTCCGGCGGCGATGCCGGCAAGGCCGTGTCCACGGCCGACACCACGCCCGGCGACGCCACCCCGGCCGACAGCGACCTCGGCGAGCAGCCCCAGCAGCTGGCGTACGGCGGCGCCGAGAACGAGAGCACGCCGGAGCCCGCGTCGAGCACCAGCAACGACGCGACGCTGACCACCGCCACCGCGGCCCCGGAGGACCAGCCGCAGACGGCGCCGGACGCCACCGGCAGCGGCGGCGCCGGCAGCGCGGGCACCGCCGGGGGCACCGGCGGCGCCACGGGTTCCGGGAAGACCGACAAGCTGAACCCGCAGGACCCCGCGTAAGCAGCCCCGAACGGGCGAACGCCCCGGACGAGCCCCCGCGCTCGTCCGGGGCGTTCGCACGTCGGGGGTACCGTGGCGACCATGACGGAGACGGCCGTACCGACCACTGATCCGGGTTCTCCGATCGGGCCGGGCGGCCGCAAACTGCTGCGCCTCGAGGTCCGCAACAGCCAGGTCCCGATCGAGCGCAAGCCCGAGTGGATCAAGACCCGGCTGCGCACCGGGCCGGAGTACACCGAGCTGAAGTCGCTGGTCCGCCGCGAGGGGCTGCACACGGTCTGCGAGGAGGCCGGCTGCCCCAACATCTACGAGTGCTGGGAGGACCGCGAGGCGACCTTCCTCATCGGCGGCGACCAGTGCACCCGGCGCTGCGACTTCTGCCAGATCGACACCGGCAAGCCGGCCGCCTTCGACGCCGACGAGCCCCGGCGGGTCGCCGAGAGCGTCGCCACCATGGGTCTGCGCTACGCCACGGTCACCGGCGTCGCCCGCGACGACCTGCCCGACGGCGGCGCGTGGCTGTACGCCGAGACGGTGCGGCAGATCCACGCCGCCGTCCCCGGCTGCGGCGTCGAGCTGCTCATCCCCGACTTCGACGCCGACCCCGACCAGCTGGCCGAGGTCTTCGGCTCCCGGCCCGAGGTGCTGGCGCACAACGTCGAGACCGTGCCGCGGATCTTCCGCCGCATCCGCCCCGGCTTCCGCTTCGAGCGGTCGCTGTCGGTGCTCACCGCCGCCCGCGAGGCCGGCCTGGTCACCAAGTCCAACCTGATCCTGGGCATGGGCGAGGAGCCGCACGAGGTCGTCGAGACCATGCAGGCCCTGCACGACGCCGGCTGCGACCTCCTGACGATCACGCAGTACCTGCGCCCGTCGGTGCGCCACCACCCCGTCGTCCGCTGGGTCAAGCCCGACGAGTTCGTGGGTTTCCGCGAGCAGGCCGAGGAGATCGGCTTCGCCGGGGTGCTGGCCGGGCCGCTCGTCCGCAGTTCGTACCGCGCCGGCCGGCTGTACCAGCTGGCGGTCGAGGCGCGCGGGATGTCCGCGCAGGCCTGATCCCCGGGACGGCGTCGCCGCGCCCTTATCCTAGGGGCATGGCACGCAGCAAGCCCACAGACAACCCCGCTCCCAGCGGCAAGGCCGGGCGTGGCCCGGGGGCCGGCGGGCGGGGGCGCGGCGCTGCGTCCTCCGGGTCGTCGGCGGCGTCGGGCAAGGCCGGCAAGGGCGGCGGCAAGGGCGAGAAGAAGCCGGGTCGGCTGAAGCGGTTCGGCCGCCAGCTGGGCATGATCAAGCAGGCGTACTCGCTGACCCGCAAGAACGACCCGAAGCTGCCCTGGATCCTGCTGATCACCTTCGTCGCGGTCTTCGCGGTCATCGAGGTGATCGCGATCCTGGTGGGCTCGCCGTTCCTGTTCCTGCCCATCGCGGTCCTGCTCGCCGCGCTGGTCGCGCTGATCGTCTTCGGCCGGCGCGCGCAGGGCACCGCCTACCGGCAGGTCGAGGGCCAGCCCGGCGCCGCGTCGTGGGTGCTGGACGGCATGCGCGGCGACTGGCAGGTCACCTCGGGTGTCGCCGGCACCCCGCAGCTCGACGCCGTCCACCGGGTGACCGGCCGGCCGGGGATCATCCTGGTCGGCGAGGGCGCGCCCAACCGCGTGCGCAACCTGCTGGCGCAGGAGAAGAAGAAGATCGCCCGCGTGGTCGGCGACACCCCGATCTACGACATCGTCGTCGGCGACGACGAGGGCCAGGTGCCGCTGCGCAAGCTGTCGGCACACGTGATGAAGCTGCCCCGCAACCTCAGCGGTGGCGAGGTCAACGCGCTGCGCCGCCGCATGGGCGCGCTCGGCGGGCCGAAGATGCCGGTGCCCGGCGGTCCGCTGCCCGGCGGTCGGCAGATGACGATCAGCCAGCGCCAGGTCCGCCGCCGCTGAGGTTCGCGGAGTCCCACGGCGCGGTTCCCCCGGTCGTGGGACTCCGCACCGCTAGACCCGGACGACGGCGGTCTGGGTGAGGCGGTCGTGCAGGCCGCGGCCGTCGGCGTCGACCACCAGCGCCGGCACCAGCAGCATCAGCAGCGCCGTCCGGACGACGGCGCGCCACGGGGCCAGCCGCTCCCCCTCGCGCGGGTGCGCCATCCGCAGGCCGAGCAGCCGCATGCCGGGCGTCTGGCCGAAGAGCACGAGCGTGACGACCGTGATCGCCGCGAAGCTCACCAAGCTCCACAGGCCGGGCAGCTCGGGTGCGGTGAACAGGCCGGCGAGGAACGCCGAGGCGATCGCGTCGACGAGGTACTGCACCACGCGGGTGCTGAAGGGCGCCAGGGAGCCGGGCCCCTCCGCCGGGAGCCCCAGTGAGGCGCCGCGAGCGCGCGCCTGAGAGGGTGGCTCTGCTTCCCTGACCATGCCAGCCAGCGTAAGACCCGCGCGCGGCCAGGCCCCGCGCGCCGACGAGCAGCCACCGGCGACACGCCGGGGCCGGTGTTACCGCTCCGAAACACGAGGGACACCCGAGGGCAACTCCTCGCTCGTAGCGTCGCCACCGGCTGTCCGCCCACTACCGGAGGATCGATGTTCAACAGTCCCGACGAGGTCGCCGCTTACATCCGCGACAACGACGTCGAGTTCGTCGACGTGCGCTTCTGCGACCTGCCCGGCGTCATGCAGCACTTCACCATCCCGGCGTCGACGTTCGGCGAGGACACGTTCTCCGAGGGCCTCGGCTTCGACGGTTCGTCGATCCGCGGGTTCCAGGCCATCAACGAGTCGGACATGCTGCTGCTGCCCGACGCGAAGAGCGCCTTCGTCGACCCGTTCCGGGCGGCGAAGACGCTGAACGTCAACTTCTTCATCCACGACCCGATCACGCGCGAGGCCTACAGCCGCGACCCGCGCAACGTGGCGAAGAAGGCCGAGGCCTACCTCGCGTCGTCGGGCATCGCCGACACCGCGTACTTCGGTCCCGAGGCCGAGTTCTACATCTTCGACTCGGTCCGCTACGACACGGGCATCAACGAGGGCTACTACCACATCGACTCGGTCGAGGGCTCCTGGAACAGCGGCGCGCTGACCGGCGAGGACGGCGTCGGCCCGAACCTCGGCTACAAGACCCGCCCCAAGGGCGGCTACTTCCCGGTCGAGCCCTACGACCACTACAGCGACCTGCGCTCGGTCATGATGCGCAACCTGACCAACGCCGGGCTGGAGCTCGAGCGCGGCCACCACGAGGTGGGCACCGCCGGCCAGGCCGAGATCAACTACAAGTTCGACACGCTGCTGCGCGCGGCCGACAGCCTGATGCTGTTCAAGTACATCATCAAGAACACGGCCTGGCAGGCGGGCAAGACCGTCACCTTCATGCCGAAGCCGCTCTTCGGTGACAACGGCTCCGGCATGCACACGCACCAGTCGCTGTGGAAGGACGGCGAGCCGCTCTTCCACGCCGAGACCGGCTACGCGGGCCTGTCCGACACCGCCCGCCACTACATCGGCGGCCTGCTCGCCCACGCCCCGTCGCTGCTGGCCTTCACCAACCCGACGGTGAACAGCTTCCACCGCCTGGTGCCCGGCTACGAGGCCCCGATCAACCTGGTCTACTCGGCCCGCAACCGCTCGGCCTGCTGCCGCATCCCGATCTCGGGCGACAACCCCAAGGCCAAGCGCATCGAGTTCCGCGTGCCCGACCCGTCGGCCAACCCCTACCTCGCCTTCTCGGCGATGATGATGGCCGGCCTCGACGGCATCAAGAACAAGATCGAGCCGCCGGCGCCGGTCGACAAGGACCTCTACGAGCTGCCGCCGGAGGAGGCCCTGGGCATCGAGAAGGTGCCGGCCTCCCTCGACGCCGTCCTCGACAACCTCGAGACCGACCACGAGTACCTGATCGACGGCGGGGTGTTCACCCCCGACCTGATCGAGACGTGGATCGAGTACAAGCGGGAGAACGAGATCGACCCGATCCGCCTCCGGCCGCACCCGCACGAGTTCGCGATGTACTACGACATCTGAGTCGAGGGGGCGACACCGCCCCTGACCTGCACGTTCGCGCAGCCCCCGCCAGGGATTCCCCCGGATTCCCCTTGGCGGGGGCTGCGCTGCGTCCGGCGTGCCCGAGGGGGGCCGCCCAGCCGGCCCCTCGATCCTGGGCACGCCGATGCCCGAGCGCCGGCCCCGTGCCCGCCGCGTCGGCGAGCACGAGGAGTACGTCCGCGACGAGGACGCCCCTCCATCGCCGCCGCACCCCGTCGGAACAGGCGGGTCCGAGGGCGAGCAGTGCGGTGGGGAGCGCGAGCCTTCAGCCCTGCCTGCGGCTGAAGGCTGCCGTTGGCCAGGGTTGCCGGGCCAGGTGCAAGGCCCCCATCGCCAGAATCGGGTTGCCCGACGTGAAGAGGCCCAGTGGGGTGATACCGAGGGAAAAGGCGGCCGTGGCCAGCAGGCCGAGCCGGGCAGCCGGGTCGGGACTCAGGATCGCGGCGGCCACCCCCGTCTCCGCCACGGTCATGACCGTCCCGAAGACGCGGGGGGCAGGCTCCGTCAGGGCGAGCCCGGCGCGCCGGTACCACCCCCAGGGAGCACGCCGGGCGAGCATGGGGAACTGTTCCGGCGCCTTGACCGTGACGGTCCCGTTCCAGGCGAGACCCATGATCGCGAAGAAGATGCCCCAGGCGGGCCGCCCCACGACCGGCCGCCAGTAGGCGAGCCCGGTGAGCGCCGAGTAGACGGCCGCGGCGACGGCCATCTGCCGAACGTCGTCGGCCCTCGTAGGGCCGACCTCCGTAGGGCGCTGTGCTGTCGAGCTCATCGCACGTCCTCCCGGTGCCGGGTCGCAGCGCACTGGTGCCGTGGCTCGGTTCGGATGAACACCGACCCCTCCCGGATCGACCCAGGTCGTGCACGTCCAGGCTGTGGTGCGGTGGTCATCTGCTGCACATCCCGTGCTGGCGCGGCCCCATCCACCGATGACCGACGCGCGCCACGACGACGATCGCCAGCCCGACCGTCAGGCCGACGTCCCCGTGCGCGCCGAGCACTCAGCGGTCCGGAGGTCATGACGACGGACCACGCGACGGTGGGACTCGACGGTCCGCCGCCTGCTCGGGGGCCCGGTCGCTCCGGTCCCGGGGCGTCGGGACGGGGGACGGTGTCGCGGAGGTGGCCAGGTCCTGCAGCGCCGTACGCACCCCGTCGGCGAAGACCCCGACGTCCGAGCAGGCGTCCCGGTCGGCCACGGCGATGAGGGACAGCTGCCCGATGTAGGACAGCGCGCCGACGCCGAGGGTGAGGTTGCCGGTGATCGGCACGACCGGGATGAGTTCCAGCAGCGGCGCGCCGGCCAGGAACAGCTGCTGGGGCGGACCGGGCACGTTGGTGACGGACACGTTGTACGTCCACTGGCGTGTGCCCAGCCGCCAGGCGGCCCGCTGCAGGACGTCTGAGGGCAGCGCGTTGAGGCCCGGTGAGCGGGTGCGCTGCTTGCGGGCGCGGGTGTCGGTGGCGATCATCTGCAGCCGCCGCACCGGGTCAGGCTCGCCGACCGGCAGCGGTACCGCCATGACCGCGTCCTGGTTGCCCCGCGCAGCCCCGGTGCCCTCGGTGTGCAGCGACACCGGCACGAACGCCTTCAGCACCACGCCGTCGACGGGTTCGCCGCGGAACAGCAGCAGCTCCCGCAGGCCACCGGCGACGGCGGCCAGCAGCACGTCGTTGACCTTGCCGTCGTGGCCGTGCGCGATCCGCCTGGCCGTGTCCAGCCCGGTACGAACGACGGCGAGCCGCCGATGGGCACCGATCGGCCGGTTCAGACTCGTCCGTGGTGCCCGCTCCCCGAGGACGCTGCCCGTCGCCGCCGGCCAGGCGCGCCGCACCCGCCGGGCGGTGGCCACCGGGTGCGCCGCTGCGTGCAACGCGCGGCGCACCGTGCGGCCGCGCCGGCGCAGGTTGTCCCGCAGCAGCTCTCCGTCCGTGGGCGGGGGCGCCGGCGTCCACTCCAGCGCGGGCGGCAGCGGCGGGTCCGGCTCTGCGTCGAGCAGCGCGCGCAGCGTCGCCACCCCGGCCACGCCGTCGGCGAGCGCGTGGTGCACACGGATGTACACGCCCACCCGCCGCTGCGGCAGCCCGGTGAGGAACCACATCTGCCACAGCGGCCGGGACCGGTCGAACGGCCGGGCGCGCAGGTCCTCCACCGCACCCAGCAGCTGACCTTCGTCGCCCGGCGCTGGCAGCCTGATCTCGTTCACGTGGTCCGCCAGAGCGAACGCCGGCGCGTCGACCCACAGCGGGCCGCCCAGCCCCCACGTCGGGGTGTGCAGGACCTGGCGGAATCGAGGCACCCCGGGCAGGCGGCGGGTGATCGCCTCCCGGACCGCGTCGAGGCGCAGCCGGTCGTCAGCATCCAGCAGCCGGGTGCCGTCCAGGACGGCCACGGCACCGATGTCCAACGGCCAGCCCAGTTCATCGGGCCACAGGCCCATCCGGTCCTGCGCAGTCAGCCGGTCCATCACCACCACCGCCTGTGATCCGGTGACAGTCGATCCGAATGCTCCGCCTCAGCACGCGCCACCACCAGGGACACGCCCCGCCGGCTGCGACGGTGCTCGCCATGAGATCCGGAGACAGTCCGGGTCGCAGGGCTGTCCCACCCGCGGAGCAGGAAGGCACTCATGCCCGGGAGGTCGCAGGACGCGCCAGCGGGCGGGCGCGCCTACTTCGTCGCCGCCGTTGCCGACGACGAGGCCCACCGTCGTGGCGGGCACCGGGACGCCCTGGGCTGGGTGCTCGCCGACCTCGCCGCCGGGTGGCCCCTGCGCTACGACAGGGGCCGCTGAGCATGGCCGTTGCCGGTCGACCGGACCTGGCACGCGCCCTGGTGGCCGCAGCCGGCTTCATCCCGGCGTCCGTGGAGTACGGCGAGCACACGCCCGACGGCCGCCATGTCGGCGGGCAGTACCGCTGGGCCGGCACCGCTGACGAGCTGTGGGACACCGAGACCGCCATCGTCAACTGAGCGGCGCCGCCGGCGGCAGGGTGCGGCACAGGCGCTGCGCGCCTTCGCGCGCCAAGACGTCGGCCGTGGCGGACGGCGCACCGTCCATCGCCTCCTGGCGCCGCTGGGCGACCCGGGCGCCGCAGCGGTGTGATCCGACGGACCAACGTCGTGCTGGCCGAACACGACGGCTACCTGGTCTCCCTCACTGGAAAATCTCGGCCTACGCCTCGTGCGGTCCGCGTGCATAGGCCTTGACCGTCAGGAAGACGCCGACCCCGAACGGAACCGCGATCCCGGCGTACGCGGCCGGCCCCGCACGGCCCGTCTCCGCCGGCTGGGTGAACATCCGGACCAGCCCGCCGAGCATGGCCGCCCAACCGGTGAGGGTGAGCAGCACCGGCCACCTCGGCACCCACCGGTTGTGACCCCGTACGAGGGACAGGCCGGCGACGAACACGACCGAGCCGTCGAGGTAGCTGTCGAAGCGGTACTGCTCGCGCACCAGGTCCAGGTTCACCGCCTCCGATGCGGTGATCGCGATCAGGGCCGGACCCACCAGCCCGGCCAGGCGCCGCGACCGTTCCTCGGCCTCTCGGTGCACGGACCGGCATCCGATCCTTGAGAGGACGACCATCTCCTCCTCCTTCGGTGCTCGTGCCCCCATCCCTGCGGCGGGCGGCCGGACGACGTGGTCGGTGCAACCGCGAGCCGGCGCTCAGTAGCGCGCCGGCCGGTCCTGCTCCACGTCGGTGACCCGCCAGCGGATGTACGGATACGGCCCCGCGTCGTACTCCCAGCGCGCCTCGCCGACCGCAGGAACGCGGATGCCGCCGAACTCCCCGTCGGAGTCGTTCCTGTTCGCCCACGACTCGTTCCGGCCGTGCGCGTCGTTGTACCGGAGCGCCCGGGTCTCGATCAGCCGCCCCTCGGCACCGAAGAGGAACGTCATCGACGCCGTCAGTCCGCCGTGGCTCATGGTCGCCCGGGCGGCGTCCTCCTCCAGCGGCTCCCAGGTGACGTGGTCGGCCAGGGCCGCCGCGGGGAACCACTGCAGCTCCCCCAGGTAGCGCAGGAGATCGCCCTGGTCGAGGCCACCGCCGGTCTTGTCCGCGACCGGGAGAAGGGACAGCACGCGCATCTGCAGGCTCCCCTGACCGCCCTGGTACCGGTCACGCCCCAGGACCGAGACCAGCGGCGCCATCCGGAAGGCCGCCTTCCAGAGGAACCCGGGGGGATCCGTGGTGAAGTACTGCTCCGCCCGGTACGGCCGCCACCCCCGCCCGTCCATCTGGAAGTCGCCCTCCTGGCGCAGACGCACGGTGGTCGGCCGCTGCGTCCCGACGACGTCGGAGTAGCGCAGCCAGCGCTGGACCGGCTCCGGCAGCGGCGCGAGGTCCCCCTCGGTCACCGTCGCCGAGGCGGGAGGCCGCGCCTGTGCGAGCAACGCGTCGATCTCCCCGGCCATCCGACGCTCGAAGGCGACGCGGCTCGTGCCCACCGCTACCGTGCCCAGCCCCATCAGGCCGACTGCGGTGCTCGCGAGGAGGCCCGCCCGCCCGGCGGGGCTCATACGAGCGTCGTCTCGCGGACGCCGAGCCCCTGCCAGTACTGGTTGAGCGCGTTGTTCGTCCGGACGAACCAGATGAACGGGCCGACCAGGATGAGCATGCCGGGGAAGAACCAGAGCCCGGTGAGCGCGCTGACCGGCTTCTGGAGGCCGCGACGCTCGTGGAGCTGACCGACCTCGTTGCTCAACAAGAACGGCGTGACCACGCTGAAGAAGATGGAGATGACGAGGGCCCACACACCGCCGAGCCCTCGCCCGCTGTGCCGGCGCATCTCCTCGAAGACCTGGAAGTAGTACACGAAGGCCCAGATCCCGAAGGTGACGATGACCAGCAGGATCGTCATGCCGGTCGGGCGCATCCGGCCCAGCTCCCCGGTCGGCTGCGCGGGCTGGGCGACATCCGGCACACCCGGCATCGGTCGGTATCCATCGGGCTGCGCCTCGCTGTGCGGCTGCTGCCCGTACCGAGTGCCCGGCGCCTGCCGCTCGTACGGCGGAGGATCTGGAGTGGCTGGGGTCGACATGGCGGTTCCTCTCGGCGAGCGCCGCCGGTGATTCCGGCGTCCCCACGAAGCCAACCGCCGCCCTGGGCCGGCCGCTGCGGACCAGTGACCCGGGTCTGCGGGACCGAAGCCCGTGAGGGGCGCGGCAGGTCACGAGACCCGCGTCCGGGAGGCGGCACCCCGGCGTCATCGCCCGCTGCCGACCTCACGACCGATGGGCGGCACCGCCCCGGACCCCACATCGGGGCAGCCCCGCCTCCTACCGCCGGCTGGAGCGGACCGGGCCGGACCGCCCGCCCGTGGACGGGGCGCGGGACCGGCGGACGGCGGCGGTGGCCGCTACTGCGGCCGCCGCGGTGCCCATGGCCCACCTCCTGGGGTTCTCCCGGGCGGGTCGCTTCTCGAACGACATCAGGTCGTAGAACAGCCGCGGCGGGGAGCCCTCGGTGAACACGACGCGCATGTTCCAGCCGTACTGCGGGTGCGCGACGTGGAACACCCGCGGGTCGGAGGGGTCGTCGGGGTGCAGCACCATCCCGGCACGCATCCCGGGGACCGGCGTCAGCGGGGTCAGCACGAGCTCACGGTGCCGGACGCCCACCTCGATGCCCGCCCCCATCGCCAGCCGGGTGAACAGGTTGGTGTTCGGACCGGCGTCCGCGGCGTACCAGCCGCACAGCGCCGGCCACACCTCCGGGGAAGGGGCGACGTCGTCGCGGACGGGGTCCTCCGGCAGCCCGACCAGGAGCCGCACGAGTGCGTCGGCGAGCGGCGCGGGGGCGCCCCGGGCGTCCAGTCCGCCGGTGTTGCCCAGGACGACGACGCCGACCCCCTCGTCCGGCGCCATCCCGATCGCCGACAGGAAGCCCGAGACGATGCCGGTCTTGCCGATGAACGTCCGGCCCCGCTCCTCGTGCCGGTCGAAGCCCAGGCCCATGCCGGCCACCCGCGGATCGGGCCGGAAGTGAGCGTGGAACATCGAGGCCACGCTCTCCGCGGTGAGCACGCGGCCGTGCTCGCCGGCGCCACCGTGCAGCATCGCCGCCACGAAGCGCGACATGTCCCGGGCGGTCGAGTGGACGCCGCCACTGCCGGGTGTGGGCACCTCCCGGTACCGGACCGCCGCGAGCCGTCCGCGGCGGAGCGTGTACCCGGTGGCCAGCTGCGCCCGCAGCCGCTCGGAGAGCACCAGGTCGGTGTCCTCCATCCCCAGCGGGCCGAAGACGTGCGCACGCAGGTACCGGTCCAGCGGTTCGCCGGAGACGTCCTCCACGATCTGGCCGAGCGCGGCGAAGCCGTGGTTGCTGTACGCCCATCTCGTCCCCGGCTCGACGTCGACGGGCAGCCCGCCGCGGTAGAACTCGGCCATCGGCACGATCGAGCGGGCGAGGTTCCCCGAGCCGACGCCGGGGTGCAGAAGCAGGTCGGAGCGCCGCCGCCAGTAGCCGACGCCGGCGGTGTGGGTGAGCAGGTGGGCCACCGTGGCCGGCCGGAAGCCGGCGTCCGCAGGGACGAGCCGGAAGGCCCGCAGGCGGTCGGCGGCCGGGGCGTCGAGGTCGACCAGCCCCTGCTCGCACAGCTGCATCACCGCGACCGCGGTGAGGACCTTCGTCAGGGAGCCGACACGGAACACGGTCCGCTCGCCGGCCGGGCGTCCCGAGGGGACGTCGGCCACGCCGTGACCGAGGAACAGCGGCGGGGAGCCGGCACGGACGACGGCGACCGCGAGTCCGGCCGAGGGCCAGCGGCGCAGCGCCTGGGCGACGGCGCGGTGGAGGTCGGGCTCCGCCACGGCCGGTCCGCTGCGGTCCAGGTCGAGGGTGGTGGTCATGCTGCTGCTCCTCTCGGCGGCGCCGGTCCGGCGGGCCTATCGCGGGTCGATGGGCGTGAGGACCCCCAGCCGGTCCTCCAGGGCTGCCGCGGCATCCAGGCACAGGTCCTCGCGGTAGCGCGGGCCGATCACCTGCACCACCTGCGGCAGGCCGTCGGCGACGCCGACGGGGACGGCCGCGGCAGGCAGGCCGAGCGCGTTGACGGCGATCGCCATGCGCATGCCGCGCACGGTGTCGGCCACGGCCCCGTCGCCGAGATCGGTGCCGACCCGGAAGGGGACCTCGGTGGACACCGGGGCGACGACGAGGGGATGGGTCTGCTGGAACTCGCCCCAGCTGCGCAGCAGGGCGTGCCGGGTGGCGAAGGCGTCCATCGCGGCCACGGGGTCCAGCTCCCCCAGGACGTCGTAGAACTCCGCCAGGAACCGCCGGGTCTCGGCAGGCCACAACGGCGCCAACCCCGGCAGCGCCGCCCGCACCTCCGGCGTGTTCAGCATGTCCAGATCGGTTCTCGCCGCCAGGTCGATCGAGGGCGGCTCCACCTCCTCGACGACGTAGCCGGCCTCCTCGAGGACCCGGCCCGCCGTCCGCACGCCGTCCTGCACCTGCTCGGCCGTGCCCTGTCCGGCCGGGTCGAGCACCAGGGCCACCCGGAGCGGTCGTGCGGGTTCCGGGCCGCGCAGAGGTGCCGGTACCGACCACGGGTCGCGCCAGCTTTCCCCGGCCACCACCTCCAGCGCGGTCCGCAGGTCCGCCACCCGCCGGGCCATCGGGCCGACCACGACCGTCAGCTGGGCGCCGATCGGTGTGAACCCGGGGCCCGGGACGCTCGACGCGTCGGGGATGCGGCCCAGGGTGGGCTTCAGCGTGCTCACCCCGCAGCACTCCGCCGGGGAGCGCAGCGACCCGAGGCCGTCACCGCCCAGGCCGAGCGGGGTCATCCCGGTCGCCACCGCCGCGGCGTCCCCGCCGCTGGAGGCGCCGGCGGTGCGCGAGCGGTCCCACGGGTTGACCGTGGCGCCCCACAGCTCGCTCTCGCAGTGCCAGCGCACCCCGAAGGAGGCCAGGTTGGTGCGGCCGATCGGGATCGCGCCGGCGGCCTCCAGCCGCTCGACGGCGGGCGCGTCCCGGGCCGGGTACGCCCCGGTCAGCGCCCGCAGACCCTGGGTGGTCGGCGTACCCGCGAGGTCGACGAGCCCCTTGACGGTGAACGGCACACCGTGCAGCGGCCCCAGCTCGTCGCCGGCGGCGACCGCCCGGTCGGCGGCGTCCGCCGCGTCGAGCGCCTGTTCACCCAGGACGACGACGACGGCGTTGACAGCCGGGTTCACCGCCTCGATCCGCCGCAGGTGCGCCTCGACGACCTCGCGGCAGGAGGCCCGCCCGGACCGGACCGCCGCGGCCACCTCCACTGCTCCCAGCTGCCACAGCTCGGTGGTCGTGGACGTCATGGCTGCGTCTCCCGCGAGGTGCTGGTCAGACCGGCCCTGTGCGCTCCGGCGGTGGCGCGACGATGCGGAAGACGGGGTAGTCCGCGGCGATCCGCTCGAACTGCTCCAGCGGCGCCCGGCGGTCGACCGGGACGTGCGCCCGGGCACCCGGGGCGCGATCGAGGTACCGGCGCAGGACCGGCGCTCGGCGGTCGGGCTCGACCTCGTCGAGGAGGACCTCCTGCCGGCCCCGGTGGCGCAGCACGGCGCGGCCGTGCGCCGCGCGGACGTTGCGCACCCAGTTGCTGTCCTCGCCCAGCATGGAGACCAGGTAGCGCTCGCCGTCGACGTCGGCCACCACCACCGGCAACGAGACGGTCCGGCCGCTGCGCCGCCCGACCACCTCCAGCACGACGATGCGCGACGGGCCGATACCGCGCGCCGCCAGTGCCGCCTGAGCCCGGTTGAGCAGGCCGGCCAGCCGGTGCGGCCGCTTCCCCCGGTACAACCGGCGCCGCCACCGGGCGACCTCGGTGCGCGTTCCGGCCACCTCCGCCCTCCTCCCCCTCGGCAGGAGCAGCGTGGCCGCCGTCGAGAGGCCCGGGCAGTGGCTCACGGCACCACCCCGGTGCGCCGTTGGTCCCGGATCGACCGGCGACAGGACGGGAGCGATGACCACCGACCGGGGTCTGGCTGATGGCGCCGAGAGGGGACCTACGCCCCGGTGCCGTGGTCGGATGACCGTCCCCGCCCCGTGACTGTCGAACTTCGCCTTGATCGCCGGGGTGGCCGGCGCGGGCGGGGAGAGCGGAACCTGGTGCTGGCGGGGCTGGCGGGGCTGGCCGGGCTGGCCGGGCTGGCCGGGCTGGCCGGGCTGGCCGGGCTGGCCGGGCTGGCCTTCTCGGTGGCCGCGGGCGAGTACACCTCTGTCGCCGCGCGGGCGGAGCTCGCCCGAGCTGAGCTGGACGTGGACGGCGTGAACTGAGCACGAATCCGTAGGCGGAGCAGGAAGAGCCGACGCAGCGGTACGTCGCCCTGGGCGTCGACGTCGAGGTGGCGGAGCAGTTCGCCCGCCAGCTGTCCAGGAAGCCGGAGGAGGCGTGGGTCGTCCACGCCCGGGACGAGCTGGGCGGGGATCCAGGCGGCCTGCCCTCTCCGATCCTCGCTGCGGTGGCGTCCTTTCCGGCCTTCGCGGCCGGCGCGCTGATGCCGCTGGTCCCGTACCTGCTCGGTGCGGCGAGCCTCCTGCCCGCGCTGGTCGTCTCGGCGGTCGGCTTGTTCGCCGCCGGGGCGCTGGTGTCCCGCGTGACCACGCGCTCGTGGTGGTGGACCGGGATGCGGCAGCTGCTGATCGGTGGCTCCGGCGCCGCCCTGACGTACGTGCTGGGGACCCTCGTCGGCACCGGCGCGGGGCCGACGGGTCATGCTTCCGGATGGAATCCGTGCCGGGACCCGGACGACGGCGCAGCGCCTGCTCAACGCCGTCCAACGCCCCGACGTGTACCGCGAGGTGGTCGTCCCATCCGCCGGGATCACGGCCGTCGGCCTGCACGACCAAGGTCACTCGCCCGTGCCAGGCTGACCCACGGGGCCGCCGTCCTGCCTGTGCGAGACCCGATCCGAACCGTGGACCCCGCCGGCTGGGCCCGTGAACTGCTCCCCTGGTCGCGGCGGGGGAAACAGGCACGTCGGCCCTGCCGGTCGGGGTCGCTCGCCCCCTGCCCTCCCGGCCATGCCCGAGCAAGGTGGGCGCCCGGGAGGGTGCGGGCTCTCCGGTGACACGGGCTGTCGGCCCGGCTGGGGTGGAGGAGGAACCGTGACGCAGGTCAGCCAGGCGGAGATGAAGTCCTGGGTCGGCGAGATCCTCAACCGCTGGCCGTCGGTCGGTCTCGCGTTCGGCGTCGTGCGCGACGGATCCCTGGAGTTCTTCTCCGCGCACGGCCTCGCCGACATCGAGACTCGGACCCCGATCGCGGAGGACACGGTCTTCCGGATCGGCTCGATCACCAAGACCTTCACCGCCGTCGCGGCGATGCAGCTGGTGGAGCGGGGCCTCGTCGACCTCGACGCACCCGCCGACGAGTACCTGCGCGCCTACCGGCTGGTCCCAGCCGATCCCGACTGGCGACCGGCCACCGTCCGGCACCTGCTGACCCACACCGCAGGCATCGGCGAGCAGGTCCCCCGAGCCGCCGCCCTGCGGCGGGACTTCGGCGTGACCGTCCCGATGGGCCGCCCCGTTCCCACCCTGGCCGAGCACTACCGAGGACACGTCCCGCTCGACACGGAGCCCGGCACCCGGTTCCGGTACACCGACCACGGCCCGGCCACGGTGGGGCAGATCGTCGAGGACGTGACCGGGGTGCCCCTGGACCGGTACCTGCGCGAGCACGTCTTCCTGCCGCTCGGCATGACCTCCACCGACCTGCTGCGGTCCGAGATCGTCCGGCCCCGGGTCGCCACCGGCTACGTGCTGCGCGCCCACGGGCCCCGGGCGGTGACCGAGCGCCAGTTCCTGACCGCCGCCGCCGGCTCCGCCTACTCCACGCCCCGGGACATGGCCCGCTACCTGCAGGCCCTCCTCGGCGGCGGCGGCAACGAGCACGGCTCGGTGCTCGAGCCGGCGACGCTGGCCGGCATGTTCGAGGCCCAGTACCGACCCGATCCGCGGCTCGCGGGTGTGGGCCTGGCGTTCCTCCGCGGCGACGCCGGAGGCCACCTGACGGTGGAGCACCAGGGCACCCTCCCCGGGTTCAAGTCGCAGATCTTCCTCGCCCCCGACGACCGGATCGGGGTCATGGCGTTCAGCAACGGCACCATCCGCGGCGAGACATGGCTGCCGGTCGAGACGAGCCGGCTGCTCAGCGAGCTGATCGGCGCGCCCCCGGCAGCCGTGCGAGGCGACGTTCCCCAGCATCCCGAGGTCTGGGGCGAGCTCTGCGGCCGGTACCCCGTCGCCGTCCCGCTCTCCGACGTGCGGATCAAGGCCTTCCTCGGCGCGGGATTCGAGGTGTTGGTCCGCGGCGGCCGGCTCCACCTCCGGTTCCTGAGCCCGATACCGCCGCTCTACAGGGGCTTCGCGCTGCACCCGGACGACGAGACCGACCCCTACGCGTTCCGCATCGAGTTCGGCGGGCTGGGCATGGCCACCATTCCCATGCAGGTGGTGTTCGGCCGCGATCCCGACAGCGGGACGGTGACCGTCCACGTCGATCTGCAGTCGGTGTCCGCGGAGAAGCAGCCCGCGCGTACCCACCCCGGGCGGTGGATCACCGGCGCACTGATCCGCCCCGCCGCGGCGGTCGCCGGCAGCAGGCACCGCGGTGTGCACCGGTCCCAGGACGCGTCCCAGACGGTCGCCGTGGTACCGGGGACTGAGCCGCGCGGAAGCAGGGAGCCGGAACCCGCGGAGCACCGATGACCGCCACGCAGACCCCTACCGCCCGCGTCGCCACGGTGCTCGCCGGGCTGAACGACGTGCGCGGCAGGCAGGAGGGGCTCTACCGGGATCTGCACCGGCACCCGGAGCTGTCGCACCAGGAGCGACGCACCGCGCAGCAGGTGGCCGTGCGGCTGCGGACGGCCGGGTTCGAGGTCCACGAGCGGGTCGGCGGCACCGGCGTGGTCGGCGTCCTCCGCAACGGAGCCGGCCCCACGGTGCTGCTCCGAGCCGACATGGACGCCCTGCCGGTGCCGGAGGCGACCGGCCTGCCCTACGCCTGCACGGCCACCGCCACCGACCCGGACGGCAACGACGTACCGGTGATGCACGCCTGCGGCCACGACCTGCACGTCTGCTGCCTGCTCGCCGCCGCCCAGGACGCCTGGCAGGGGACTCTCGTGACGCTGTTCCAGCCGGCCGAGGAGACCGGCAAGGGCGCGCGAAGCATGCTCGACGACGGGCTGGCCGCCCTCATCCCCGCTCCGGACGTCGCCCTGGCCCAGCACGTGCTGCCCTTCCCCGCCGGCGTGGTCGGCACCCACGCCGGCCCGATGCTCGCCGCCGCCGGCAGCCTCCGCATCACCGTGCACGGTCGGGGCGGCCACGGCTCCACACCCCACACGACGGTCGATCCGGTGGTGCAGGCCGCGGCCATCGTGCTGCGGCTGCAGACGATCGTCGCGGCGAGACCGAGCCCGGGGAGACGGCCGTCCTCACCGTCGGCAGCATCCACGCCGGCAGCAAGAGCAACGTCATCCCCGACTCCACGGAACTGCGGGTCAACATCCGCAACTTCAGCGAGTCGACGCGCACGGCGACGCTGGACGCCATCCGCCGCATCGTCACCGCCGAGTGCGCCGCATCCGGTTCCCCGCGGGACCCCGAGTTCCAGCTGTACGACCGGTTCCCGGTCACCGACAACGACGCGGCCACCACCGCTCGGGTGGCCGAGGCGTTCACCGCCTTCTTCGGCGACAGGGCCGTCCCCATCCCGCAACTGCCCGCCAGCGAGGACTTCGGCGAGATCCCCACCGCGCTCGGCGCGCCCTACACCTACTGGGCCATCGGCGGCACCGACCCGGGCGCTTTCGGCGCAGCCGAGCAGGCCGGCCGGGTCAACCAGGACATCCCGGTCAACCACTCCGCCGCCTTCGCACCCGCCGTCCAACCGACCCTGGACACCGGCACGCAGGCCCTGGTGGTGGCGGCACTGGCCTGGCTGTAGCCCGACGGGCGAGGTGGACGCGCGGTGACGACGGGATCGCAGGCCCGACGACAGACGTGGGAGGGAGTGGTGGAGTTGAGCAGTACGGGGGGACGCGAGGAACTCACAGCCTGGTTCGACGCCTACCTCGCCGCCCTGAACGCGCACGACATCCCGGCCGTGCTCGAGTTCATGACCGATGACGTCGTCTACACGGACATGGCCGTCGGCGAGCGCATGGAGGGCCGCGCCGCGACCGGTGAGTTCCTCGGCCGCATGGCGACGAGCGTCTCCACCGACTACCGCTTCGACAACGAGCAGGTCCTCCTCGACGGGGAGTCATTCGCGCTGGTCTGGACGATGTCGGGCACCAAAGACCGTGGGGACGAACAGGCCGGGGTTCCCGCAACTGGACGCCGCTTCCGGGTTCCCGGTGTCTCGATCGGACGGCTGCGCGACGGCAAGGTGGTCGAGCAGCGCGACTACTGGAACATGGCCGGCTTCCTCATGCAGGTCGGTCTGATGCCCGCGCCGCCGGGCCCGGCTCCAACGATCCACTGAGGCGACGGGAGCCGCAGCAGAACCTCCATCGCGGCGGCGGCGGGCAGGGCGAGGGCCAGCAGTGCCGGCCACAGCGCGCCGGTGACGCCAACGCCCCCCCACCAACAGTGGACCGGCGAAGGCGCCGACCTGGCCCAGGGCCTTGTGCACGCCGAGGCCGCCGCCGGGTCCGACCGGGCTGGCGGCGTGGGCCAGCCGGGTCGACCTGGCCCTGCGGGGCACCGCCTTGCTCGTCCCGTCCGCGGGAGCGCCGGCCGGTGACGGCCGGGAGGACCACGGCGGCGGGCAGCAGGTGCAGCAGAGCCAGCCCGGCCTTCGTCTCGGTCTCGACGTCCAGCGAGAGGGGCGCCCACAGCGACAGCACGGCGAACGCCCATCCCGCGACCGAGAGCCGACGGAGTTGCCCCGGCCGGTCCCGGAGCAGCGCCGCCAGGCCGGTGGCGGCCACGGCAGGGACGAGGGTGACCGCGACCACCGGCCCTGCCTCCAGCGACCGGAGGCCCTCGCCGGGCCGGGCCACGCGCAGGTCGACGTCGAACGGCCCGCGTAGCAGCAGATAGGCACCAAGGTTGGCGGTGACGGCGCCGGTCACGGCGGGAAGACCACGACCCCGGAGGAAGGAGGTGGACCCGCGCTGGATGGTGCCGGTCGAGAAGACGGACATGACGGACTCCAGGAAGGTCGGGCGGACGGCGTCCCGGACGCCGGGCGGAGATGGCCGTCAGCCACGGCGGGAGCGGAGCGCGACCAGCGTCGGCACCGCTGCTGCGGCCGCCACCCCGGCGGCGACCGGGCGCCGGCGCTGACCGGCCGCGATGCCACCGAGGGCCCACAGGACGATGGCACCGAGCAGCCGGGCGGTCAGCGTGCGGGCATCCCCGGCGCGCACCGCGGCAGCGCCGAGCGCGCCGAGGGCGGTCACCGCCGCCGTCGCCGTCGACCGCTCGGCACGGCCCGTCGCGCCGATCCCGCGGGCCTTGAGCATCGCGACCAGGTTGACGCCGGTGGCTGCGGCCCCCCAACCGGCGAGCAGGCTGAACGGCGGGGCGACCAGCCAGCGCTCGGCGCTGTCGAGCCCCCGAGTCCGCTCCACCGCGTTCACCCTTCGCCAGGCGGTCCCGGCCGCTCCAGCGATTCCGGTCAGGGCCAGCTGGGCGGCCCAGAACCGGCGGGTCGCCACCAGCGGCGCCCACACCGCGGTGCTCCCAAACGCAGCGACCGGGGCCCAGCCCAGTCGCGGTGGCAGTGGCCGGGAGCCGCCCGCCTGGTAGGCGGCGAAGCCGAGCGAGGACGCGAAGACCGGCCCCCAGATCGCGAAGGTCCCGGCCGCCGGCATCACCCGCGTGTCGGGGACCACCGGCCCGGTGACGGTGGCCAGCCGTCGCGCCAGCAGGGAGGGGAGCGCGACCTGGCCGACGGCTGCGGCGGCGACCGCCAGGCGGGGACCGATGGAACGGGATGACGCGTTCGGCATGACGACCTCCGGAGTGTGGATCCCCCGCTAGGCTGGGCCAGTGTGACGCTCGATCAAATAATTCGATCATCGAATGATTCGATGACCGAGCATACCTCCGACCACCCCGGAGTCAAGCGCGTCCTGGCACTGCTGCACGAGACCAGCGAGGCGATGACCCGGCTCGCCCAGCGCCTGGCCGAGGAGAGCGGCACCCATCCGACCGACCTCACCGCCGTCTCGGTGCTCGCGCGACGGGCCGACCGTCCACTGACCGTCAGCGAGCTGAGCCGCGAGATGGGCCTGTCGCGGGCCGCGACGACCAGCCTGGTGGACCGCCTGGAACAGGCCGGGCACGTCCAGCGGGTGCGGAGCGAGGGCGACCGCCGGCAGATCCACCTGCAGGTCACCGAGACCGCGCACACCGCCGCCGATGCGGTGCTGGGCGATTTCCTCGCCCGCACCCGGGCGGCGCTCGCGGACTACACCGACGACGAACTCGCCACGGCTGCACGCCTGCTGGCCGACGTCACGGCCGCGTTGACCCCCGACGGAGACGCGGACGGTCCGCCACCGCGGACCTGACCCACCTCCCCGAGCCTCGCGATCCCCGACACCGACACCAGCCGTCGCCGTCATGACGGACGACGCACGACACGCCCGGGAGGAGACACCGCCGGCCGACCTGGCCGCACCGGCCCTGACAGCAGCAGCCGGACGCCGTCCCGAGCCAGGCCCGTGGCGCCGGCCCATCACCGCGGGCCTGATCCGCCGGGACGATCGTCGGTGCGCTGCGCCGCAACCGCGCGGTCAGCGTCCGATCTCCGCGGCCAACCACGCCACCGCGCGGTCGGCCACGTCGGGCGCCACGAGGAAGCGCAGCAGCAGCAGACCGTCGATCGTGGCGAGCACACCGGCCGCGGCCGCCGCCCGATCGTCGTCCGCCACGTCCAGGCGCTCCTCGAGCCACGTCCGCCAGCCCTCGGCGACCGCGGCCGCCACCGTGCGGAACGGCTCCTGGCCGTGTGCGGCGAGGCCGCTGATCTCGACGTACAGCCGCAGGTGGCGGTCGACCCGGTCCGAACGGAGCGCCGCCTCGGCTGCCCTCAGCAGCGCGGCGGGCGACAGGGCTCGTTCCGGAAGGATCTCCGACAGATGGTCCTGCAACTGGGTGCTCACCTCGGCGAGGACAGCCGCGAGGAGCTGCTCCCGGCTGCCGAAGTAGTAGAGCAGCATCCGATCGCTCGTCCCGAGGGACGCCGCCAGGGGGCGGAGCGACAGCGTCGTCACCCCGCGGTCGAGGACGTGCTCCACCGCGCCGGCGAGGAAGGCGGCTCGCTGTTCGGGCCGGCCACGGCCGAGCCCGTCTGATCCTCTGGACGGATCCATGTAGCAGACGCTACATTGACCATGGCTTGTAGCAGTCGCTACACACCCAGGAGGATGAGATGACCCAGCAGCTCCAGGTCCCCACCCGGGTCGGACCCGTGCCCGTACGGATCGCCGGCACGGGGCCGCCGGTGCTCGCCGTCCACGGCCTGCTGGTCGACGGCCGCCTGTGGGACGGAGTCGCCGAGCACCTCCGCGACACCGTGCAGCTGGTCATGCCGGACCTGCCGCTCGGCGCCCACCGGCGGCCCGTGCCGAACCGGTCTCGGCTCACTCCCGTCGACATCGCCGACGCGCTGTTCGACGTCCTGGACCACCTGACGCTCCGGGGCGCCGTGCTGCTCGGGCACGACACCGGTGGGGCACTGGCCCAGATCGCGGCCAGCCGACGGCCGGACCGCGTGGCCGGACTCGTCCTCGCCGGCTGTGACGCCTTCGAGCACTTCCCGCCACCACTCCTGAAACCCCTGCCCGCACTGGTCGCGCTCCCCGGCGTCACCCGCGCGTTCGTGCGCGCGCTCGCCGTCCCCCCGCTGCTCGCCGATCCCGGCCGGCTCAACCTCTTCACCGCGCGCGGATTCGGCCGGCGGTGGACCGCGGACCTGCTCCGTCCGGCACGCACCGACCCTGCCGTCCGGGAGGACCTGCGCGCCTTCGTGCGCACGATCCGCCCGCGCACCCTCCTCCAGGCAAGCGATCGGCTGGCCGACCTCCCCGGCCAGGCTGCGGTCGTGTGGGGACGGCGCGACCGGGTCTTCCCGCCCCGGGACGCCGAGCGGCTGGCGGCCCTTCTCGGCACCACCGTCACCTGGCTCGACGACGCGCTCACGTTCGTGCCCCTCGACCGCCCCGACGCGGTCGCCGACGCCGTGCGCGACGTCCTCCCGAGGGCTGCCGTGCTGGAGCACCCGACGGGGGACGGATCGAGGTCAGCCATGTGAACAACAGGTCGGCCACACGCGGCGGTGCGGCTTCGCTCACCGCCGCGCCGGCTGACCTTGCGCGCGCAGCGTCGGCCCATGGTGACCCAGCGGGACGACGGGACGATCAACCGGCCAGCGGCCGTCGTTCACCCCCGGCTCAGGGTGGGCACGCGATCGGTCGGGGGTGCCCACTCCCCCACGCCGATCCCTCCCACGACCCGCGGATGCCGCCGTGACAGCGGGCCGACAGGGGCGCGACACCGGCCGGCCCGAGCGTGTGCCACGGCGACGGACCCGCCGCCGTCCACCCGCATCCGGAGATGACCCCTGATGTCCTCCACAGCTGCACGTCCGTCCCCCGGCCGGGCCGCCCGGCTCGGCCTGTTCGCCCTGCCGGCCTACGGCGTCCTCCTGGGCCTGAGCACGCTCACCCACCAGCCGTCCGTGGACGACTTCGACGCCTACGCGCGCTACGTCACCACCGACGTGTTCCTGGTCAGCCACCTGGGCGCGAGCATCCTCGGCGCCGCCCTGGCGGTGCTCGGCGCGGTGGCGGTCACCGCCCACCTCGTCCGCGGCCGGGCCGCGCGCACCGCCGTGGCCGGGCTGGTGCTCACCACCGTGTCCAACGTCTTCCTCGCCGCGACGTTCGGCAGCGCGGCGTTCGTCCAGCCGGGCATCGGGCGGGCGCACCTCGCCGGCGTCCCGGGCATGGCGGAGCTCAACGCCGACACCGCCTACGGGCCGGCGTTCGTCGCCACGGCCCTGACGGCCACCTTCTCGCTCATGGTGTCGGCAGTGGTGCTGGGGACGGCGGTCGCGCGCACCGACGCCCGGCTGCGGTGGCCGGGCGTCGCCTACGCCGTCCTGGTCCCGCTGTTCGCGCTGACCGGCTTCGTCCTCCCGTCGGCCCAGGCCACCACGGGGTTCGCCCTGGCCCTGGCCACCGCGGCGCTGGCGGTGCAGCTCCCCCGGGTCGTCGCGGCAGGTCAGCAGGCCGCGCCCGCGACACGTGCCGCGGCGATCCCGGTCAGCAGCTCGTCGGCCGAGCTCTGACGCCCCGCCCGCAGGGCCGGGTCGGAGCGGTCGCCGAGAGCCTCGCGCAGCACCGGCCACCAGCTCGCCAGCCGGCGGCCCTGCAGCGCGGTCCGGGGGACGCCGACGTCGTCGCGCAGCTGCTCCGCGCCCCCGAGCAGCCGCGCGGCGGCGTCGGCGTCGTCGGGCGCGAGGGCCTCGGCGAGGAGCTCCAGGCTCTCGGCGAGTGCGGCCGTCTGGCCGAGCTCGCGCGCGCCGCCGGCCGCCCGCAGGAACAGCTCGGTGGCCGCGGCCCGGTCGCCCTCGGCCAGCGCGACCTGGCCCAGGGTCTGCTGCGCCGCCGCGAGGCCCTCTGGGTTGCCGACCGACTCGTAGATCGCGAGGGCCTCGCGGGCCAGCGCACCGGCCTCGGCCGGGTCGCCCGCGGCGAGGCAGGTGCGGGCGTGCTGGTCGAGGCAGAGCGCCACGAGGTGCCGGTCCCCCGCCCGGCGCAGCACGTGCCGGGCGTCGAGCAGCAGCTGCCGGGCCGGGCCGGTCTCGCCCCGGTCGAGCGCGGTCCGGGCGCGCAGGACCAGCGCCAGGCCCGTACCGCTGTCGAAGGCGTCCGCCCGGAACAGCGCGACGGCCCGGTCCTGCGCCGCGGCCGCCTCGTCGAGCCGGCCGAGCGCCCAGGTCGCCGTCCCCAGGTGCAGCGAGCTGAAGGCCTCGCCCCGCACGTCGCCGACGGCGGCGAAACCGGCGGCCGCCCGCCGGCACTCCGCCTCGGCCGTACGGAGGTCACCGACCGACTCGGCGTGCATGCCGGAGGCGAGGTGCAGGCCCGCGTCGAGGCGCGGGCCGTGCGGGCCGGCCGCCCGCGCCTCGGCGATCCACCGCCGGGCCTCCGCGAAGGAGCCCTCGTAGGACCAGAACCAGGACAGCGAGCAGACCAGCTGCGCGCCCAGCTCCGGGCGCGGCGCCGGCCCGCCCAGGCAGTGGCGCAGCGCCGCGCGCAGGTCGGCGGCCGCCGTCCGCAGCTCGGCGAACCAGCCGGGCTGGTCGGCGCCGCGGATGCCGCGGTCGGCCTCCTCGGCGAACGCGGCGTACCAGCGGGCGTGCCGGTCGCGGGCGGCCCGGAGCTCGGCCGGGTCGGCCGCCAGGCGCTCGCCGGCGGCGGCCCGGATCGTGTCGAGCAGCCGGAAGTGGTCGTCCTCGGCCGGGGCCACCAGCGACTGGCGGACCAGGCTCAGCAGCAGCCGCAGACCGTCGGTCGGCAGCCCCGCGCCGGCGACCTCGACCGCGGCCTCCAGCAGGAAGGGGCCGGCGAAGACCGACAGCCGGTCGAGGAAGGCCGCCTCCTCGTCGGAGAGCAGCCCGTAGCTCCACTCGACCGCCGCCCGCAGCCCGGCGTGCCGGCCCGCGGCCCCGTCGCCCTCCCCGACCAGGCGCAGGCGGTCGCCCAGCACCTCGGCGATCTTCGCCGGGCTTAGCGCCGCGGCGTGGCCGGCAGCGAGCTCCACGGCGAGCGGCAGCCCGTCGAGCAGCCGGCACACCCGCGCGACGTCGTCGGCGTTGGCCGCGGTGAGCGCGAAGCCGGGCCGCACGGCCGCCGCCCGGTCGGCGAACAACCGCACCGCATCGGCGACCGGCAGCGGCGGCACCGGCCACGACACCTCGCCGGGCAGGCCCAGCGGCCGGCGGCTGGTGGCCAGCACCCGCAGCGCGGGGCAGGCCGGCAGCAACCCGGCGACGAGCCGGTGGACCTCCTCGACGACGTGCTCGCAGGTGTCGAGCACGAGCACCACCTCACGGCCGCCGATCCACGCCCGCAGCTCCGCAACCGCGTCGGCCGTGGACAGCCCCGTGCCGACCGCGGCCGCCACCGCGACCTCGACGCCCGGTCCCGGACCGACGGCGGCGAGGTCGGCCCACCGGACGACGTCCTGCCGGTCGCGCACCGCCTCCACGCCGAGCCGCGTCTTACCGGCACCGCCCGGCCCGGTCAGGGTGACCAGCCGGTGCGCCGCGAGCAGCCGCCGCACCGCGGGGATCGCCTCCTCGCGCCCGACCAGCGTGGTCAGCGGCACCGGGAGCTCGGGCGCCGCCGCCGGTGCGGGCGGCGCCGGGGTCGGGTGGACGGCGACCGGCTCGGGAGCGGCGGCCACCGCTCCGGGCGGCGCCGGGTCGAGCGCGGGGTCCTGGCGCAGGATCTGCTGCTCGAGCTGCTGCAGGGCCGGCCCCGGGTCGAGGCCGAGCTCGTCGACAAGGGCGGTCCGGGTGGCCTCCAGTGCGCGCAGCGCGTCGGCCTGCCGCCCGGCCCGGTAGAGCGCGAGGGCGTGCAGGCCGTGCAGCCGCTCGCGGAACGGGTGCTCGCGCACCAGCGGGCCGAGGTCGGGCAGCGCCTCGTCGTGCCGGCCCATGGCCAGCAGCCCGGCGGCCCGGACCTCGTACGCCTGCACCCGCAGCTCGTCGAGCCGGGCGATCTCCCCCTGCGCGAAGGCGTCATCGGCCGCCTCGCTCAGCGCCGGACCGCGCCAGAGCGCCAGCGCCTCCCTGGCGAGGCGGACCTGCTCGGCCGGGCCCGTCCCGGCGGCCGTCACCGTCCGGACCGCCTCCTCGAAGCGGAACAGGTCCACCTCGTCCCGGGCGACCGCCAGCCGGTAGCCGGCGGGGCCGCGCTCGACCCGCACGCCGGCGCCGGGGAGCGTCCGCCGCAGGTAGGAGATCAGCAGGTGCAGGGCGTTGTCGGCGTTCACCGGGGGCTCGTCGCCCCAGAGCTGGTCGACCAGCGTCGCCTGGGCCACCGGGTCACCCCGCTGGAGCAGCAGCGACAGCAGCAGCCGGCGCGGCCGCCCGCGGCGCACCTCGACCGGGCGGCCCTCGTGCCACACCTCCAGCGGGCCCAGCACCAGCAGGTTCACCGACCGGCCCCCGGACGACAGACGGATGACAGCGACGGGCGCGAAGCTACCCCCCGTGAACGCTGATCTGGAGCTGGTCCGACGGCTCGTCGCGGCCGAGCACGGCCTCGCCGTGGTGTCCACCACCCGGGCCGACGGCGGCGTCCAGGCCTCCGTCGTCAACGCCGGGGTCCTCCCCCACCCGGTCGGCGGCGAGCCGGTGGTCGCCTTCGCCGCCCGCGGCGGCACCCGCAAGCTGGCCCACCTGCGCCGGCGCCCCCACCTGACGCTGGTGCTGCGCGCCGGCTGGGAGTGGGTCGCCGTCGAGGGGGACGTCGAGCTCGCCGGTCCCGACGACGCCGATCTCGGCCTGAGCGCGGAGGAGGTCCGCCTGCTGCTCCGGCGGGTCTTCGCCGCGGCGGGCGGCACGCACGACGACCTCGACGAGTACGACCGGGTCATGCTGGCCGAGCGCCGCACCGCGGTGCTGGTCCGGCCGCAGCGGGTGTACACCAACCCGCCGCAGGCCCGGCACGTCGAGCGGTGACCGTCGAGGTCCTGCGGCGCGACGACGACGTCGTCCTCTCCCGGCTCGTGGTCGGGCCGCTGCGGACCAACACCTACCTGGTGACCTGCGCGCGCACCGGGGACACCGCCGTCGTCGACCCCGGGGACGACGAGCCGCGGATCACCGCCGCGCTGCGCGGCGGCCGGGCCGTCGCCGTGGTGCTGACCCACGCGCACTGGGACCACGTGCAGGCCGCCGACGCCGTCCGCGCCCGGCACGGGTGCCCCGTGCTCGCCCACCCGGCGGAGGACGCGGTGTGGGCGCACGAGCTCGCCCACCTGCGCGCTCACGGGCAGTGGGACTGGGGGCTCGAGCACCCGCCCGCCGGCGCGGCGGCACCGGTGCCGCGGTGGGACGGGCGGGTCGACCACCGCCTCGCCGACCACCTGCGGATCGGGCAGCTGGACCTCGAGGTGCTGCACACCCCGGGCCACACCCTGGGCTCGGTCTGCCTGCGGCTCGGCGCCGACCTGCTCACCGGCGACACGCTGTTCCCCGGGGGTCCCGGCCTCACGGGCTGGCCGCTGTCGGACTTCGGCACGATCCTGGCGTCGATCGAGAGCCGGCTGTTCGCGCTCCCCGACGCGGTCCGCGTCCACCCGGGGCACGGGCCCGGCACCACGGTCGGCCGGGAGCGCCCGTCGCTGGCGGAGTGGCGCCGCCGCGGCTGGTGACAGCCGCGCGACAGGGCGGCGACACGACCGCGGCCGACGGTGGGGCCAGACGCGGCGAAGGGCCGCGGCCGATCCCCAGGAGTCCCCGATGTCCCGCCTGCTGCACGTCTCCGCCTCCCCGCGCGGCGCCCGCTCCGAGTCGCTGGCCCTCGCGGCGACGTTCCTCGCCACCTACCGCGAGCTGAACCCGCTCGACACCGTCGACACCTACGACCTCTGGGACGGCACGCTGCCCGAGTTCGGGCCGGCCGCCGCCGGGGCGAAGATGACGATCTTCGGCGGCGGGCAGCCCGAGGGCGCCGAGGCGCAGGCGTGGGCCGCCGCCCGCGCCACGTTCGAGCGGTTCGACGCCTACGACCGCTACGTGTTCAGCGTCCCGATGTGGAACGCCGGCATCCCGTACGTCCTCAAGCAGTTCATCGACGTGGTCAGCCAGCCCGGCATGGTCTTCGGGTTCGACCCGGTCGCCGGGTACACCGGCCTGCTGCGGGGCAAGAAGGCGGTCCTGCTGCTCACCAGCGCGGTCTACGGCGTGGGGAGGCCGGCCACCTTCGGCTCGGACTTCCAGTCGCCGTACCTGCGCGACTGGCTGAACTGGGCCGGCGTGCTCGACGTCGAGGAGGTCACGTTCCGCCCCAACCTCGCCACGGCCGACGCCGCGGCCGGACGCGAGCGGGCGCACGAGGAGGCCCGCCGGCTGGCGGCGAAGTTCTGATGGCGCGCTCGCCCGAGGAGGTCGTGCTCGGCTTCCTGCTCGACGTCCGCTCGGGGCACCGCCCGCACCGCGCGGGGACCTACCTGGCCCCGCGCGTGCGCGCGCACCAGGGCCGGCCCGGCACGGCGCGCGCGGTCGTGACCCGCGACCCCGAGCAGTACGCCGAGCACGTGCGCGAGATGCTGTCCGCCGTCGGGCCCTGGACCTTCGAGGTGCTGGGCTTGACGCGGCGGGCGGGGCTGGTCGAGGCCACCTGGCGGCAGACCGGCCGCGTGGTCGAGCACGGCCGGGCCGGCTACCGCGTCCGGCACGGCCGGATCACCGAGTACTGGATCGAGTCCCACCAGGACGGCGCCCCCGGCGCGGGAGGAGCAGCAGCAGTGCCGACGACCGACCGCGAGGTACTCCGGTACACCGCGTTCAGCACGTCCCCGGACGGCGGCAACCCCGCGGGGGTGGTGCTCGACGCCGGTGGCATGTCCGCGGAGGAGATGCTGGCCACCGCGGCGCAGGTCGGCTTCTCCGAGACCGCCTTCCTCGCCCCGCGGGACGGCCGCTTCGACGTCCGGTACTTCAGCCCCCGCGCCGAGGTCTCCTTCTGCGGGCACGCGACCATCGCCTCGGCGGTGGCGTGGGCCGAGCGGCACGGCCCCGGCCGGCTGCTGTTCGACACGCCCGCCGGCGAGGTGGAGGTCGTCACCCGGCGCGCGGACGACGGGACCGTCCGGGCCACCCTGACCAGCGTCCCGCCGAGGACGGCGCCGCTCGCCGACGCCGACCGGCGGGCCCTGCTGGCCGCGCTGCGCTGGTCGGAGGACGACCTCGACGCCTCGCTGCCGCCCCGCGTGGCGTACGCGGGCGCCTGGCACCCGGTTCTCGCGGTGACCGGCCGGGACCGGCTGCGGGACCTCGACTACGACTTCGACGCGCTCGGCGCCCTGATGGCCGCCCGCGACTGGACCACCGTCGACCTCGTGTGGCGCGAGGACGCCACGACCTTCCACGCGCGCAACCCCTTCCCACCGGGCGGGGTGGTCGAGGACCCGGCCACCGGCGCGGCCGCGGCCGCCCTGGGCGGCTACCTGCGCGAGGGCGGGCACGTCCCGGCGCCGGTCACGCTCACCGTCCACCAGGGCGCCGACATGGGCCGCCCCGGCGTCCTCGAGGTCGACGTCCCCGCGGGAGCCACGGGCATCCGCGTCACCGGGACCGCCGTCCCGCTGCCGGCCTGACCCCACCGACGACCGGGCGCCGTCACGGCGCCCGGTCGTCGACCCCGTCCGCGGTCAGCGCGTCGAGCAACCGGCGGTGGGCATCGGCCAGGGCCGCCAGCTGCCGGCGCAGCCGTCGCACCTCCTCCTCGAGCGCCTCCACCCGCCCGGGCGGCGCGGCGGCCGACGGCCCGACGGCGAGCGCCCGCACGGGCTCGGGTGCCGGTGCGGGTCCCGCGGCGGGCGGGCGGGCGTCGTCGGGCGGGACGACCCGGCCACCCGTTGCCGCCGGTGACGGATTGCCCGAGCGCTCCAGGTACCGCCGGGCCACCTCGACGGGGATCCGCCACACCGTCCGCTGCCCCTGGAGGACCTGCTCCCCCGCCAGGTTGCCGGCGCGCAGCTGCGCCCGGATCGCCGCCGGGGTGACCTGGCGCAGCTGGGCCAGCTGCTCGACGGTGAGGAAGTCGTCCTCGAGCTCGTCGAACGGCGGACCGGTCATGTTGCGCAACCTTACGTCCCCGACTGCTTGCGCAATGCGTTTCGCAGCGACATCGCCGCCTCCCGGCGGGTTCAGCGTCCGGGCACATGGATGCTGGGCGTGTTTGCGCAACTCGGGTACCGCAGTACGGGAGTCGTTGCGCAAACGTGGAGCATCGGCTGGCTTGCGGTGACCCCACCCGTAGTTGCGCACGCGCGGTCGCCCCGCTCCCGGGGCGAACCCCCCGAGTGGGACGAGTGGGACGGCGGGCCCAGGACTCCCGGGACGCACCCCGCGAGTCGCGTCGGGCGGGCGTCGGCGCCGTGACAGGATCCAGGCGTCGAAATGACCAGCGTGCAACTCGAGGAGGACCACGTGCCGACCAGCTCCGCGGCGCCCACCCGCGCCCGCCGCACCTCGCGAGAGCCCGGCTTCTACACCCGGGCGCAGGTCGAGGAGGACCTCGGGCTGACGGCGACCGAGCTGGACACCTTCGAGCGCGCCGGCGTGCTGGGGGCCGAGCAGCGCCGCCGCCGCGGGGACACCCGCCCGGTCCTCTACTCGACCAGCGACCTCGCCGTCGCCCGCTTCGCGATGGCCGCGCACCGCCTCGGTGTCCGCGGCGAGCAGCTGCGCCGGCTCAGCGACGCGCTGCGGCTCAAGCGCAAACGGCTGCAGCCGGGCTGGAGCGGCCTGGTCGTCGTCGACGGCGACGGGGACGTGGAGCTGCTCGACGACGCCGGCGGCCTCGGCGACTACCTCCGCCGCTACCCCGTGCCGGTGGCCTCGCTGCTGGTGACCGCCCTGAGCGTGCCGGAAATCGTCACGGACGCTGCCGCGTGAGCGGGCCCGTCGCCCCGGGGAGGCGCGCCGTGCGCTGACCGACCCCAGAAACGCAACGTGGCACCGGCCTGCCAGCCGATGCCACGTACACGCCCGACGGCCTGCGAAAGCCTCCGGAATGGACGCCACAAGGCTAGCAGCGGTCCGCCGGGTTGTCGTGCTGTTCCCTCGGCGCCGGTGTCAGGTTTCGCGACACCGGTGTCCGCGTCCTGCGCCCGGAGAGCTGCCGAACCATGACCGCTTCCCCTCCCCCGCCCGTCGGGGCCGGTACGCCGACCACCGCCCGGCCGGCGCTCGTCTTCGAGGTCACCAAGACCATCGCCGCCTACACCACCGACGGCATCGCGCCCGGCGGTGGGCTGAAGGTGACGGTGGTGCCCGAGGCCGCCCTGCAGCTGCAGCGGGCCCTCGGCGTCAAGCTGTTCTCGGCGCTGTTCACGCTGATCTGCATGGCCGGCGACGACGGCTCCCGCCTGGTGGTCGACACCAACGCCTCGAAGCTCGCCGAGCAGCTCGGCTGCAGCCGCCAGAAGGCCGGCGAGATGGTCACCCAGCTGGAGCAGGCCGGGTTCCTCGACCGCCAGCAGGCCCGCGGCATCGGCGGCCGTGCCGACCGGTTCGGCCGCGGCCGGTACGTCCTCTGCCCCGACCTGTACCGCGCGGTGGAGCGCCGCCAGTCCCTCACGCACAGTGAGCGCCCGCTCGGTGGCTCGCCCGCCGGTGTCACGGGAGCTGACACCGGTTCGCGGGGAACCGGTGTCACGGAAGCTGACACCACGCCGACCGCTGTCAGCCGACCTGACACCGGCGACGGACCCGCAGGTCGCACCGGTGGCAGGTTCTCCGACGGCGGGGTGCGCAGTCACCGTCATGGAGATGGGATGGATGAAGACCATCCATCTCCCCCGGCACCCGACGCGCGGCTGACGCCGCCGTCGGTCGTCGCCGGGCTGCCGGTGGCCGACGTCGTCGCCCTGCTCGAGCAGTGGGGCGTGTTCGACGCCGAGTCCGTCGTCCGCACCGCCGACCCCGCGGCGCTCGACGCGGCCCTGCGCGAGATCTCCGGGCGCTTCGGCGAGATCAAGAACCCCGGTGCCTACCTGCGCCGGCTGCTGGCCACCGGCGGGCCGACCCCGCCGCGCGACCGCGCCGCCGCCGTCCCTCCCCCGCTGCCCGCCCCGCCGGCTCCGTCGGTCCCGGCGGCTCGCCCGGTCGTCCGGCCCGCCGTGCCGGAGCCGGAGGCCGCCCGTCCCGCGGCGGTCCAGGCCCCGGCCGGCCCGAGCCTCCCAGAGCTGACCGGCGAGGATCTCGTCGCGGTGTACGCCGGGTTGTCGGAGGACGCGCGGGGAGCGGTCGACTCCGCCCTGGGCCGGATGGCGCAGGTGGCCGGCGCCGGGTGGTGCAACGTGCCGGGTCTGATCCGGCCGCGCCGGCTCTACCTGGTCGGGGTCCTGGAGCGGCTCGGGCTGCTGGACGGCGCCTGGTGAGCTACGACGGCCGCACGTCCCCGGCGGGCACCTCGTCGAGGACCCCGGCGAGCGCCAGGTCGGTCACGAGATCGGCCGGGAGCTCCCGCCCGCGCCGGACGGCGTCGTCGAACGCCGACCCGAGCGCCGCACGGGCGCCGTCCTGCGTCCGGGCCTTCAGCTCCGGGTCGGGCAGGTAGTAGTTGTAGCCACTGCCCCACGAGCTGCCGAGCGCGGCCTCGGCGGCGCCCAGCAGCACCGCCGCCCGTTCCCACCGGCCGTCCTGCCCCTCCAGGACGGCGAGGGCGTCGAGGAAGTAGGCGGTGTTCGCCCGGTCGCCGGTCTCGCCGGACAGGACGACGCCCTCGTGCAGCAGGTCGCGGGCGGCGTCGAACCGCCCCTCGCTGGTGGCGGCCTGGGCCAGGTTGTAGAGGGCGACGTAGGTGACCAGCCGGTCCCCGCGCCGCCGGGCCGCGGCGAGCCCCCGCTCGAACAGGGCGCTCGCCGCGGCCGTGTCGCCGGTGACCAGGCGGACGGTGCCGAGCCAGACGAGCCCGAGCGAGCGCAGCCAGTCGGCGTCGGCCTCCTCGGCGAGGTCGAGCGCCCGCTGCAGGTGCCCCTCGGCCTCGCCGAGCTCCCCGGTCGCCATGGCCACCAGGCCGAGGCCGCCGTGACCGTTGGCCTGCATCTGGATGTCGCCGGTCCGCTGCGAGAGGGCGAGCCCCTCGGCCCACCGGGCCGCGGCGGCGGCGTAGTCGCTCTCGACGTAGGCGAGGCAGGCCGCCGTCGTCGCGGCGCGGGCGCGCACCGCGTCGGAGAGCTCGAGGCCCAGCGCGGCCTCGACCCACTCCCGTCCCTGGCGGTCGCCACCGCGCAGCCACCAGGCCAGCCACACCGCCCAGCACATGCGGGCCGCGGTCTCGCCGTCCCCCGCGCGCAGCGACTCGGCGATCGCGTGCCGGACGTTGCCGTCCTCGGTCGCGAGCCGGTCCAGCCACTCGACGGCGGCCGCCGTCTGCAGCGCCGGCTCCGCCTCCTCGACCAGCCGCAGGTACCGGGCGGCGTGGGCGGCCGTCACCGCCGGCCGCTCCCCGGCGGGGAGCAGGGAGTCGGCGTACTGCCGGATCGGCTCGAGCATGCCGTAGCGGACCTCGCCCCCGGCGCCGTGCGACGTGACGACGAGGGAGTGGTCCACCAGGGTGCCCAGGGCCGGCAGCACCTCGGCGGGCGGAATGGACGGCGGCGCGACCGCCTCCGCGCCCTCGAGGTCGAAGCCGCCGGCGAACACGGCCAGCCGGGGCAGCAGCGCCCGCGCGGCCGGCGTCAGGAGGTCGAAGCTCCAGTCGAGCGTGGTGCGCAGGCCGCGCTGGCGGGCCGGCAGGTCCAGCGTCCAGCCGGTCGCGAGCGCCTGGTCCAGCCGCTGCAGCAGGGCCGACGGGGACAGCAGCTTGACGTTCGCGGCCGCGAGCTCCAGGGCCAGGGGCAGGCCCGACAGCCGCCAGCAGATGGCCGCGACGTCGCCGGCGGTGGCCGGCGTGACCGCGAAGGACGGCACCACCGCACGGGCGCGGGAGACGAACAGCTCGCCGGCGGCCGACGACGTCACCTCGTCCGGGGCCGGCCCCTGGGTGGACGCCGGCAGCCGCAGCGGCTCCACCACGCGCTCCTGCTCGCCGCGCACCCGGAGCGCGGCACGGCTGGTGACCAGCACGGTCACGTCGGGACAGCCCGCGAGGATCTCGGCGACCGTGCCGGCCGCCTCGGTGAGGTGCTCGAAGTTGTCGAGGACGAGCAGCAGCTGGAGCGGGCGCAGGACGTCGATGAGCGCCGGCACGGCGCTGCCGTCGCCGGGCTCCCCCGTCCGCAGCTCGCGCACGCCCAGCGCCCGCGCCACCGCCGCCGGGACGGCGCCGGCCTCGGCCACCGGGGCCAGCGGGACGAACGCGACGCCGTCCCGGAAGGCGGCCGCGGCCTGCCGCGCCGCCTCGACGGCCAGCCGGGTCTTGCCGACACCGCCGGGGCCGGTGAGCGTGAGCAGCCGCGGCCACGGTGCGGTCAGCAGGGTGAGGATCTCGGTCAGGTCGCCGCCGCGGCCGACGAGGGACGTCGCCGGGGTCGGCAGGCCGCGTGCCGCGGGCGCCGGCGGCGCGGCGGCCTCGTGCGCGGCGGGCTCCCCGTCGAACAGCCACTCCCGGTCGGCGTCGGAGAGGCCGAGGGCGGTGGCCAGCGTGCGCACCGTGTGCGGGTAGGGCCGCCGCCGCACGCCGCGCTCGAGCGCGCTGATCCCGTTGACGCTCAGCTCCGCCCGGGCGGCCAGCTCGGCCTGGGTCATGCGGGCCGCCTCGCGCAGCGCCCGCAACCGCTCCCCGAAGGGAGGATCTCCCGGTTCTGCCGCCCCCGTTCCCGACACGGCCCGATGCTAGGCCGCTCGGCGGGGCGGCCGCGGGCGCCCGCACCAGCAGGTGTGTGGGTGGTGTGTGGGTGCTGACCGTTCCGCGCGCGGGGTGCGCACCGGAGAGTCGACGTCGTACCGCCACCGCAGTGGAAGGAGTTCCGGTGACGCCGACGAGCAGGCAGCCGGTGTGCATCCCCGACGACCCGGCGACCGGTGCCGTCACGCCGTGGGGCGACCGCTTCCGCGAGGTGGTGCCGGCCAACCTCACCACGGGCGCGTTCTCGACCTTCCTGGTCGACGCATCCCCGGGCGACGGGCGGCCCGACTGGGTCCACCACGCGGCCGACGAGGCGTTCGTCGTGCTCAGCGGCACGGTGACGTTCAGCGTGGCGGGGTGCGAGGACTACCGCGACCTCGGCCCCGGTGCCGCCGTGTTCGTCCCGCGGGGTGCCCGCCGGTCGTTCCGCACCGGCGCTGCCGGGGCGCAGCTGCTCGCCACGCAGACGCCGGGCTGGCGGATCCACGGGCTCGCGGCACCCACCACGGACGCGCTCACCCTCCGCCAGGTCGCCGACGCGCTCGCCCTCTGCGGGATCGAGCTGGTCCCCGCCGACCAGCGGGCGCCGGTCCGCGCCCTCCGCCCGGCCTCGCCGGTGTCCCGCGAGCTGGTGCTCGTCGGCCGGCGGATCCCGGCGGATGCCGCCGCGCGCGTCGTCGCCTCCGTGGGCTGACCGTGGCCCTCGACCTCAGGTCGAGGTCGAGAGCCACGGCCCGTCCGGTTCAGCGGCTGTACTGCTCGGCGCGCGAACCGTCCCGCGGCACCCGGCGGGGGGTGGGCAGGTCCCTCGTCAGCGGCCGCAGACGCGGTTCCGGCTGGGAACGGGTGGGGAGCGGCTGTCGCATGGAGCACCGTCCGATCGTCTCGGTCCGTCACGGGAGTGCAGCCTGGCGCCCGGCTGGCGGACCGATCGTGCGCAGCGGCCCCCGGACGCCGGCCCCGCCACGCCGGGTGCCGGGGACGGGCGGACGGCCGCACCGCGTGTCCGGTCCACACGCAGCCGGCCGACCACTCCCCGGCACGGCGACCGCCCGCACGTCCTACGCTGCGCAGACGTGACCGCGTCCCCCTACCTGGTCGAGCGCCTCGTGGACCCGCAGCGGCAGGTTGAGATCCTGGTCGACGGCCGGTGGTGGCCCGGCGTGCAGCGCGGCTGGCGGATGTACGACGACGGCTCCGGCTGGCGCGCCGCCGTGAGCTACGTCGTCGAGACGGCGACGGGGCTCGAGGCCCGCGAGGACGACGTGCCGGTGGGCCAGTTCCGCAGGGCCTAGGAGCGGACCTCGCGCACGACGACGACCCGGCGCCGGGTCGTCCAGGGACGGGGAACCGGCGGCTGGGTGCGCTCGGGCGGCTCGTGCGGGGAAGTCACGGGTCGAGTAGAGCGACCCCACCGGTCCACGGGCCAGACCTGGGGGAACGCTCCGGCGAAGTTCACCCGAACGGTCGCCGACCGGAACCGGCGCGCTACTCGGTGGCGACCTCGTCGGCCGGCGGTGCGCTGATCTCGACCGGCTCGTCGAAGTCGCTCAGCTCGACGAGGGTGCGGACGTCCTGGCCCTGCACGGTGAACTCCTGGAGCACCCGCACCGGCCGGCCCTCGGCGTCCACCCACAGGTCCACCGGCAGCCGCGTCAGGCCGGAGCTGAGCAGGTCCGCCCGCCCGGGGGTGTCGTTGGGCAGCCGGAGGACGTCGACGGTGAGCCGGTAGTGCGTCGCCGGCGCGCCGGCCACCTCCTCCTCGCCGACCACCTCCACGGTCGAGGACTCGGCGAACGCGGTGTACTGCGCGAGGTCGCTGCTCGACCGCGTCGACTCCAGCGACGCGGCCAGCTCGCGGATCAGCGGGTTGCTGCTGTCGGCGCTGACGAGCAGCCACGGCCGGTCGGAGGGGTTGATGCCCTCGGGCAGCTGCACGTAGGTCTGCTCGTCGACCTGGACGACGCGGATGTCCCCGACGCCGGGCACGGTCTGGGTGAGGTCGAACGCCTCGGCGCGCCCGTCCTCGAGCAGCTGGTCGCCGCTGCCGGTGATCTCCGTGCCGGCCGCCGAGACCTCCAGCTCGATGTGCGCCGACTCGATGTCCGCCGCGCCCTCGCGCAGGTGCTCGGCGAGGCCGGCGGCGTCGGTCGGCGGCGCCCCGCCGCCGACCTGGTCGATCCACTCGGACTGGCCGCACCCGGTGAGCACCCCCGCCGCGAGGACGACGGCGGGCAGCGCGGTCCGCTTGCTGGTCACCAGCGGACCGTAACCGCTCCGCTCGCCCGCGCGGCAGGTCGGCGCACCGGCGTGCTCAGGCGGCGTCGTCCTCCTCGACCCCGGCCAGCGCGGACCGCAGCTCGAGGGAGAGCAGCCACGGCGCGACGACGTCGTCCATGTCCCGGCCGCTGGCCGCCACCAGGTCGTCGACGAGCGCCGCGACCAGCCCGCGCGCGGCCATGTAGACCGTCGCCGCGTCGACCAGCGCCGGCTCGTCGCCGATCTGCAGACCGCCGGAGCGCACCCGGATGACCTCTCCGTTGCCCCAGCCGAGGTCGGATGCCGCGCTGCCGAGGAGGGCGATGGCGGTGCGCAGTTGCTCCGGGACGGGAACGTCGACGTACATGGGGACTCCAGGTCTGGTCGGTGTCCCCTGGGTTTTCGGCGCGCGCCGCCCGCGGTTGAGCGGAACCCGTCACGCGGACGTCCGCAGCATGGTGAGCGTGCCCGCCCCGAAGTCGGTGACGAGGACCGAGTTGCCGCTGGGCAGGACCGCGAGGCCGGTCGGGGTGGTCCCCGTCGGCACCCGCGCCGTCACCGTGCCGGCGGCCACGTCGACGGCGGACACGGTGCCGTCGCCGGAGTTGGCCGTGTAGAGGTGGCGGCCGTCGGGCGCGAACACGATGTCCTGCGGCTCCACCCCGACGGTGGGCACCGTCGCGACCACGGTGTTCGTGGCCGGGTCCAGGATCGTGACGTCGCCGCTGATGTAGTTGACGAGGGCTGCGCGCGTGCCGTCGGGCGACATCGCGATGGCGTGCGGACCGTCCCCGACCGGGATCGTCGCGGTGACCTGCTGGGTCGCCAGGTCGAGCACGGAGACCAGGTCGGAGAAGTGGTTGGTCACGTAGCCGGTGCGCCCGTCGGCGCTGAACGCGATCCAGTGCGGGCTCGCCGCCATGGGGACACGCGCGACCACCGCCATCGCGTCCGGGTCGACGACCTCGAGGTGGTCGTCGTCGTACAGCGGCACGTAGACCCGGCCGTCCGGGCCCTCGGCGACCGCGTACGGCCCGCGGCCGACCGGGACCCGGCCGACCACCAGGTCGGTCGCGGTGTCCACGACCACGACGACGTTGGTGGTGAAGTCCTCGGTGTAGGCGCTGACGTAGGCGCGCTCGCCGTCCCGGGAGAACGTGACCAGCTCAGGGGGTGCGTCCGGTACGGGGATGGTCGCGGTGACCCGCCCGGTGACGTTGTCGATGCGGACGAGGCGGCTCGCCGCGGGATCGGCGACGTACGCGTAGGAGCCGTCGGGGGCGACCTGGACGTGGTGCGGTGCGCCCCCGAGCGGGAGCGATGCGGCGACCACCGGTGTGGCGACGCTGGTCTCCGGGGGTGGGGCGCTGGTGCTCCTGGCCGATCGTCGACCGTCGTCGTCCGCACCGTGCCGGTGGGCGGAAGTGGAGGCGGAGGCGGCGGTCGGGTCCGCGGCCGGGGCCGGGTCCCCGCCCCGTGCCAGTCCCACCGCGACGCCGGTCGCCACCAACGCCACGAGTACGACGACGAGCAGCACGAGACCGATGTGCCTGGACCGGCGTCGGTGCCGACCGTGCTGGTGGAGCATGACGTCCCCCGGGCTGAGCAAGGTTCCCCCGGGGGAGAGTGCTCCTCCGCGCGCCGGAATGCACTACCTAGCGGAACAGATCAGCCCCAAACCTCCTCGGCGGTCTCGACGATGAGCGCGAGCTTGGCGATCTGCTCGTCGCGGGTGAGCGCGTTGCCCTCGACCGTCGAGGAGAAGCCGCACTGACCCGAGAGGGCGAGCTGGTCGAGGGGGACGTACTTCGCCGCCTCGTCGATCCGCCGTTTGAGGTGGTCCTTGCTCTCCAGCTCGGGCCGCTTCGTCGTCACCAGGCCCAGTACGACGCGCTTCCCCGGCGGCACGAACCGCAGCGGCTCGAACCCCCCGGAGCGGGCGTCGTCGTACTCCAGGAAGAACCCGTCGACCTCCAGCCCGCCGAACAGCGCCTCGGCGACGAAGTCGTAGCCGCCCTCGGCGACCCACGAGGAGCGGAAGTTGCCCCGGCACATGTGCGTGGTGACCGTGAGCCCTTCGGGCCGGCCGGCCAGCGCGGCGTTGATCTGCCGGATGTAGCGCTCGTGCAGGTGCTCGGCGTCGCGGCCCTGCGCGGCGATCTCCGCGCGCTGCGCCGGGTCGTTGAGGTAGGCCAGGCTGGTGTCGTCGAACTGCAGGTAGGTGCAGCCCTGCGCGGCGATGCCCCGGACCTGCGCGGCGTAGGCCGCCGACAGCGCCTCCCAGAACGAGTCCTCGTCGGGGTAGACCGCCGGGTCGATCGCCGCGGCGCCGCCGCGGTAGTGGACCATCGACGGCGAGGGGATGGTCAGCTTCGCCGTCTGCTCCGGCGAGACCACGCCCTGCAGGTAGGCGAAGTCCTCGCCGAAGATCGGCTCGGGGATCGCCAGCGGGCCGTCGACGTGCAGCCCGGCCGGGGTGAAGTCGATCGTGCCGTCGGCGTTCTTGAAGTGGACGACGATGTTCTGGTCGGTGACCTTGGTGATCCCGTCGATCCGGTAGATGAAGTCCATGTGCCACGACGCGCGGCGGAACTCGCCGTCGGTCGCCGTCTGCAGGCCGACGTCGCGCTGCATGCGGACGACGTCGGTGATCGCCTCGTCCTCGATCCCGCGCAGCTCGGCGTCGTCGATCTCCCCCGCGGCGTGCCGTGCCCGGGCCTCGAGCAGGCCCTGCGGGCGCAGCAGGCTGCCGACGTGGTCGGCGCGGAACGGGGGGCCGGATCGGTCGGTCATGGCTCGAGCTTGGCCGACCCCGCCGTTCCGCGCGAGCGGTCAGCGCTTGCCCTGCTGCACCGCCCAGGTGTTGCCGTCGGGGTCGTCGAAGAAGAGGAAGGAGTTGAAGTCGGCGTCCTGCGGGTCGCGGCCCGGCTTCTGCTCTCCGTCCTCGAAGTGGACGACGCCGCTGTGCGCCACCCCGGCCGCGTCCAGCTGCTCGGCGGCGGCGGTGATGTCACCGACCACGAACTGGTTCCCCTTCATCGAGCCGGCGGCGCTCTGCGGGATGCCCGTGCCGAACACGATCGAGCACGCCGACCCGGGCGGAGTCACCTGCACCACCCGGAAGTGCTCGTTCGGCGCGAAGTCCGTGTCGACGGCGAACCCCAGCTTCCCGCCGTAGAACTCCTTGGCCCGGTCGACGTCGCTCACCGGCACGACCAGCACTTCCAGCTTCCAGTCCATCGCTCCTCCTCCGCGGGTGGGTCCCTGCCTACCGGACCGCCGGACGGGGGTGAAGTCATCGGTCGCGCGGTGGTCGACCGTGCGGGAGTTGGGGCGGTGAGCGGTCTCCCGGGGGGCGGTAGAGCGCGGGGGCCGTCGTTGGGGGTGATATCGGGTCAACCCCGGCAGAACACCCAACCTTCGGGCCGCGGAACGACGCGCGCGTGAGTCGCCGGCCATGTCTCGTACCTGCCGACGCGACCGTCGACGTCCTCGTACTCGAGCAGCAGGCGCCCCTCGCCGACCTTGCTGGTCCGGATGACCCTGACGGTTCCGATGTCCTGCCGGACGAGGAGGTCGCCGGCGACGAGCTTGCCCATTCGCGTCGGGGTAGTCCTGTTCTCGTTCATCTTCAACTCCACCTGCTGGGGGCCGGGACGTCCCGCTGGAGCACCCGCAGGATCGCGCCGCCGGTGGCGTCTGGCAACGGCCGGTGATGTGCACCCGCGGCGCAGTTCAGGCGATCGGATGCACCTGATGCGCACATCGCTCCCGGAACCGCGTCGGAGTGCGCTCGAGCGGGGTTCTGATCGCGAGATCCCGGCCGGAGCGCACTCCGTTCCGCCGGGGCCGACGCCCGCTCGCGGTCAAGTCTCTCGGAGCGTCACGGTGAATCGTCGGCGTGGTGGGCAACCCCGGCGGGGAAGGCGGTGGTGGTGTCGCCGAGGAGCAGCATCCGGTAGGTGGCGGTCGCCGCCTCCTCCAGGTTCGCCGCCCTCCGGAACGCCATGCCGACGTCCGGGCCGAGCGCCGAGCAGCCGTGGTGCGAGAGCACGACGCAGTCGTGGGTCCGGGCCTGTTCGGCGGCGGCGTCGGCCAGCGCGTCGGAGCCGTTGGGGTGGAACGGCACGGTGCCGACCGAGCGGACGTACACGGCGTGGTCGAGGGTGAGCAGCCGGATGGGGTGGCCGAGGGCGTCGACCAGCACGGTGTGCTGCGGGTGCAGGTGGACGACGGCGCCGGCGTCCGGGCGGGCGAGGTAGGTGCGCTGGTGCAGCTTCCACTCGCTCGACGGCCGAGCCGCCCCGCCGACGACCTCGCCGTCCAGGGCGACCACGCTGAAGTCGCCGGGGGTCAGCCGGTCCAGCCACGTGCCGGCCGCGGTCACCACGAACCCGGTCTCCCCCGGCAGCCGCGCCGAGAGGTTGCCGCCGCTGGCCAGCACCAGGCCGCCTTCCACGGCGAGGCGGCCGACCTCGACCAGCTGCTCGACCGCCTCGGCGCGGGTGGTCGCCGTCCTCATGCCGACCAGTAGGAGGCGACGTCGATCGGCGCGAACCGCCCGCGGTCGGTGACGACGGCGCTGACGAACCGCGGCGGCGTGACGTCGAAGGCCGGGTAGACGCCGGTCACCCGGTGCGAGGCGGTGCGGCGGCCGAGGGTGTGCAGCACCTCGTCGCCGCCGCGGTCCTCCAGCTCGACGTCGGCGGCGGTGGGCGCCTGCCGGTCCGGCGCCTGCACCAGCGCGACGAACGGCACCCCGAAGGCCTGCGCCGCGACCGCGATGGACAGGGTGCCGATCTTGTTGACGACGGCGCCGTCCATCGTCACCCGGTCGGCGCCGCTGATGAACACGGTGACCTCCCCGCGGCTCATGAGGTGGGCGGGCATGCCGTCGGTGACCAGGCGGGTGGGCACCCCCATCTCGGCCAGGCTCTCCGCGGTCAGGCGGGCGCCCTGCAGGTAGGGGCGCGTCTCGGTGCACACCGCGTCGATCCGCTTCCCGGCGCGCAGCACCGCGGCGACCGTCTCGGTCAGGTAGGCGTCGGCCCAGCAGTGGGTGAGCACGGTGGCGCCGTCGGGGACCAGCGCCGCGGCGTGCTCGCCGAGCGCCCGGTAGCCGGCGCGGGCGCGGTCGGCCAGCGCGGCGGCCGCGCGCTCGACGTCCCCACCGGCCTCGGCGACCGCGAGCAGCTCGGCGACGACGTCCCGGATGCCGTTGTTCGTCGGCCGGGTGGCGACCAGCCGCCGCGCGGCCTCGCGGACGGCCTCGAGCCGGCCGCTGCGGGCGGCCAGCACCATCCCGCCGGCGGCGGCGAACGGCGGGCCGAGGCTCTGCGTGACCATGTCCTCGATCGCCTTCGCCACGTCCTCGACGCTGCGGCAGGTCACCCACACCCGCTCGAACGGGAACACGCGTCGGTCGAGGATGCGGACGGCGTCCGCCTCCACCACCACGCTCTGCCCGACCAGCGTCGGCACGGGCACGTCGGCGTTGATCATCGGCGCGTGGCTGGTCGACACACCGGCGGGGGCAACCACATGACGATGATCATCGGTGGAACTCAGGTCTCCGTGATGTGCTCCGGGCGGATCGGCACCCGGCGCAGCTTCTTCCCCGTCGCCGCCCGCACGGCCGCCGCCACCGCCGGGCCCGACGAGATGGTGGGCGGCTCGCCCACCCCGCGCACGCCGTAGGGCGCGTGCGGGTCGGCGTACTCGAGCACCTCGATGCGCATCGGCGGGGTGTCGAGGATGGTCGGGATCAGGTAGTCGGTGAACGACGGGTTGCGCACGTGCCCGTCGGCGACGACGACCTCCTCCATGAGCGCCAGCCCCATGCCCTGGGTGCTGCCGCCCTGGATCTGGCCGATCACGGCGTCGGGGTTGAGCGCCTTGCCGACGTCCTGCGCGGTGTCCAGCGCCACCACCTTGACCAGGCCGAGCTCGGTGTCGACGTCGACCACCGCCCGGTGCGCGGAGAACGCGAACTGCACGTGCGCGTCGCCCTGCCCCGTCCTGGGGTCGATCGCGTGGGTGGGCCGGTGCCGCCACTCGACGGTCTCCTCGACCGCGTCCGCGCCGAGGACCTCGGCCAGCCCGGTCAGCACCTCGCCGGAGACGCCGACGACCTTCTCGCCGTCGAGCACCAGCGACCCGACCGGCAGGTCGAGCGCGGTCGCCGCGCGCTGCAGCACGCGTGCCCGCACCGCCTCGCAGGCGGCCTTGACCGCGCCGCCGGTCACGTAGGTCTGCCGTGACGCCGACGTGGAGCCCGCCGAGCCCACCCCGGTGTCGGCCGGGACGACGACGACCCGCTCCACCCCCAGCTCGGTGCGGCAGATCTGCTGCTGCACGGTGACCAGCCCCTGGCCGACCTCGGCGGCCGCGGTGTGCACGGTGGCCACCGCCTCGCCGCCGGTCACCTGCAGCCGCACCCGGGCGGTCGAGTAGTCGTCGAAGCCCTCGGAGAAGCCGATGTTCTTGTAGGTCACCGAGTAGCCGACGCCGCGCCGCACCCCCTCGCCGTGCGTGGTGTTGCTGACCGCGCCGGGCAGGGTGAGCAGGTCCCGCTCCCCCTCCGGCTCGGGCGGGAGCGGCATGTCCTTCACCTTCTGCAGCAGCTCGGCGACCGGCGCGGCCGAGTCGATGAGCTGGCCGGTGATGTTGCGGTCGCCCTCGCGCATGCCGTTCTTCTGCCGGATCTCGACCGGGTCCATGCCGAGGACGTCGGCGAGCTCGTCCATCAGCGCCTCGTGCGCGAACGCCGCCTGCACGCAGCCGAACCCGCGCATCGCGCCGCACGGCGGGTTGTGCGTGAAGACGCCGCGGGCGTCGACCGACACGTTCGGGATGCGGTAGGGCCCCAGCCCCAGCGTGCCGGCGTTGCCGACCACGGCCGGCGTCGAGGACGCGTAGGCGCCGCCGTCGAGCAGGACGTCGGACTTGGCGTAGACCAGCGTGCCGTCGCGCTCGGCGCCGAACTCGTAGTGCAGCCAGGCGGGGTGGCGGTGCACGTGGCCGTAGAAGGACTCCTCGCGGCCGTAGACCATCTTCACCGGCCGGCCCGTGCGCAGCGCCAGCATGCAGGCGTGGATGTGCACCGACAGGTCCTCGCGGCCGCCGAAGGCGCCGCCGACCCCAGCCAGGGTCAGCCGCACCTTCTCCGGCGGCAGCGCCAGCGCCGTGCACATCTGGCGCTGGTCGACGTGCAGCCACTGGGTGGCGACGTAGAGGTCGACGCCGCCGTCCTCCCCCGGCACGGCCAGCCCCGACTCCGGGCCGAGGAAGGCCTGGTCCTGCATGCCGACCTCGAAGTCCAGCGACACCACGACCGGCGCGGTGGCCTCCGGGTCGCCGCGGCGCAGCGTCAGGTGCCGCACCAGGTTGCCGGCCGGGTTGACCAGCGGGGCGTCGTCGTCCAGGGCCCGCCGGGGGTCGGTGACCGCCGGCAGCGGCTCGTAGTCGACCCGGATCCGGCGGGCCGCGCGGCGGGCGGTCTCCGGGTGGTCGGCGGCGACGAGCGCCACCGGCTCGCCCTCGTAGCGGACGACGTCGGCGGCGAGCACCGGGGAGTCGGCGTGCTCGAGGCCGTAGGCGTTCTCCCCCGGGACGTCGTCGGCGGTGAGGACGGCGGAGACCCCCGGCACCGCCAGCGCCTCGGTGACGTCGATGCCCTTGATCCGCGCGTGCGGGTGCGGGCTGCGCAGCGTGACGCCCCAGACCATGTCGTCGTGCCACAGGTCGCTGGCGTAGGCGAACTCCCCGGTGACCTTGAGCGTGCCGTCGGGGCGGAGCGGGCTGTCGCCGATCCGGCCGGTGGTGGTGGTCGGCGGCGCGGGGCGGGTGCGGGTCTCGGTCATCAGTCCTCCTCGCTGGCGCTCGTCGGCCAGATGCCCGGCGGTGCTCCATCTCCTCGTGACCTCGCGAGCTCGGTCACCCCGGCACCTGCTTCCGCGCGGCGAGCCGCACGGCGTCGAGGATCTTCTCGTAGCCGGTGCAACGGCACAGGTTGCCGGCCAGGGCCTCGCGGATCTCCAGGTCGTCGGGCTGCGGCACCCGCGCCAGCAGGTCGTGCGCGGCGACGACGAGCCCGGGTGTGCAGAAGCCGCACTGGACGGCGCCGGCCTCGACGAACGCCTCCTGGACCGGGTGCAGACCCTCCTCCGACGCCAGCCCCTCGACGGTGACGACGTCCCGGCCGATGGCCTGGCCGGCCGCGACCAGGCACGAGCACACCGGCTCGCCGTCGAGGTAGACGGTGCAGGAGCCGCACTCGCCCTGCTCGCAGGCGTTCTTCGAGCCGGGCAGGCCGAGCCGCTCGCGCAGCACGTAGAGCAGGCTCTCGCCGGGCCAGACGTCGTCGACGGTCTGCTCGGTGCCGTTGACGGTGGTGGTGACGCGCATGCTCAGGCCGCCTCTCGGTACTGGTCCCACGCCCAGGTGGCGGTGCGCCGGGCCATCACCGACAGCGCGTGCCGCCGGTAGGCCGCGCTGCCGCGGACGTCGTCGATGGGGGCGGCCGCCGCGGCGACGCGCTCGCCGAACGCGCGGGGCAGCGACTCCGGCAGCGGCCCGCGCGACTCCCACAGGCCGGCGGCGTCGAGCTCACCGGCGAGGAACTGCTCGGCCTCGGCCGCCCGCCGGGGGGTCGGCGCGGCCGAGCCGATGCCGGTGCCCACGGCGCGCCGGTCGGGGTGCAGCGCCAGCGCGAACGCCGTCACCGCGATGACCATCGCGTTGCGGGTGCCGATCTTGGAGAACTGCTGCGGACCGGCGGCGAGGGGCACCAGCACCGCGGCGATCAGCTCGTCGGCCTCGAGCGCGTTGCGCTTCACGCCGGTGTAGAACTCCGCGGCCGGCACCTCTCGGTTGCCGCGCGCGGCCGAGGCCACCTCGACCACGGCGTCGGCGGCCAGCAGCGGCGGATGCGAGTCGCCGGCCGGGGAGGCCGCGCCCAGGTTGCCGCCGACGGTGCCGCGCATGCGGATCTGCGGCGAGCCCACCGTCCGCGACGCCATGGCCAGCCCGGGCAGCTGCCCGCCGAGCTCGGAGATCACCCGCGCGTAGGTCACCCCTGCGCCGAGCCGCACCCGCGCGCCGTCGGTCGACCACTCCCGCAGCTCGGCCACCCGGCCGAGGTCGAGCAGGGCTCCCGGCCGGCGCCGGTCGAAGTTCAGCTCGACCATGACGTCGGTGCCCCCGGCGATCGGCAGCGCATCGGGCCGCTCGGCCCGCAGCGCCAGGGCCCCGGCCCACGTCGTCGGTTGCAGGAAGTCCATGGCTCTCCTCGCCATCGGCCCGTGGGTGGTCCTCGAAGGGAACCCCCCGGTCGGGGAACTGGCAAGGCGCCACGACCCGCCGTCCGCCATCCGACGGCAGGGATGCACCGAACGCGTGACGGGGGGGGGGGGGGGGGGGGGGGGGGGGGGGGGGGGGGGGGGGGGGGGGGGGGGGGGGGGGGGGGGGGGGGGGGGGGGGGGGGGGG
>NZ_JBJGYZ010000036.1:0-67839 GCF_054050275.1 Geodermatophilus sp. SYSU D00691 | reverse complement strand
GGGGCCGCGGCCCCCGCGCCCCCCCCCCCGCCCCCCCCCCCGGCCCCGGCCCCCCCACCTGCGCCCACGTGGTGGAGCCGGCTGGTCGGTTACTGGGTGACGTACTCGGTGAAGTAGATGCCCATGACCATCGGGACGCCGTCCTCGGTGTAGGCCTCGACGATCTTCTGCTCGAGCGCCTCCTTGAGGGCGTCCCGGGCGCCGGTGACGTCCGCCGGGCTGGCCTGCGAGTACGTCGAGATGATCAGGTCGAGGGCCTTGGAGCCGTCGACGCCGCCGCTGCCGTGGCCGCCGCTCGCGGCGTCCGCGGTGTACTCGAGGGTGATGCCGATCTTGAGGTAGCCGCCCCCGGCCAGGTTGACCGCGATGGGCTCCAGCGCCGTGTACCCGCCGTGCACGGGCTCGGCGGCCTCGGCCTCGCCGCCGCCCGCGAACAGGAAGAAGTACGCCGCGGCGCCCGCGGCGACGAGGGCGACCACGGCGATGAGCAGCAGCTTCTTCCTGCCGCCGCCCTTCTCCTCGGTCTCCTCGCCGTCGGTCTTCGGCTTGTCTGCCATCGTTCGCTCCTAGTTGCCGTTCGCGGCGTCGAGGGAGGCCAGCTGCGCGTTGGCCTCGGCCGAGGCGGTGGACACGACGACGATGTCCACGCGGCGGTTGACGGTGACCGCTGCCGGGTCGGAGTCCGGCACCAGCGGCCGGGTGTCGGCGTACCCGGTGGCCGACACCTCGTTCGCGGGCAGCCCGCGGCTGATCAGGTGGCGCACCACGGCGGTGGCGCGGTCGGTGGAGAGCTCCCAGTTGGACGGGTAGGGCCCGCCGGGGGTGACCGGGACCGAGTTGGTGTGCCCCTCGACGCGGACCTGGTTGGGCAGGCCGGCCAGCTCGGGCGCCACGGCGTTGAGCACCCGGATGCCGTCGGCCCGCAGCGCCGCGGACTCGGCGTCGTAGAGCACGCCGTCGGAGATGACGTGCACGACCAGGCCGCGCTCGTCGATCTCGTACTGCGCGGCCCCCTCGTAGCCGGCGGCGGTGAGCGCGGCGTCGATCCGGTCGCGGGCGGCGGCCAGCTCGGCGTAGGCCGCGGCCGCCTCGGCCCGCACCTGCTCCGCGCGCTCCAGCGCGGCCTGCGCGGCCGCGGCGTCCACCTCGGCGTCGGAGACCGTCGGGTCGGGCGGGATGTCGGAGGCGATGTCGATCGCCCCGGGCAGCCCGTCGAGCACGGCGCCGTCGGGGGTGGGGGTGGTCATCACGGTCACCGGGGCGCCGAAGGCGTCGGAGAGGCCGGCTGCCAGCGCGGCGAACTTCTCCTTGTCCACCTGGCTCATCGCGAAGAGGACGACGAAGAGGACGAGGAGCAGGGTCATCATGTCCGCGTAGGACACGAGCCACCGCTCGTGGTTCTCGTGCTCCTCCTCCTCGTGCTTCTTGCCGCGGCGCCGGCCGCCGCCGGAACCGGAACTCATGCGGCCTCCCGTTGGACCGCGCTGGGCGGCACCAGGGAGTTGAGCTTCTGGCGGACCGCGCGCGGGCTGGTGCCGGCCTGGATCTCGCAGATGCCCTCGACGAGCAGCTCCATCTGGGCGGCCTGCAGCTCGCTGACCCGCAGCACCTTGGCGCCCATGGGCAGGAACCAGAAGTTCGCGGCCATGACGCCCCACAGCGTGGCGACGAACGCCGAGGCGATCATCGGGCCCAGCGCCTCGGGGTTGCTGAGGTTCCCCATGACGTTCATCAGGCCGACGATGCAGCCGATGATGCCGATCGTGGGGGCGTAGCCGCCCATGGCGTTGAAGAACTTGGCGGCGACCTTGTCCTCGGCCTTCTTGGCCGCGATCTCGCCCTCGAGGACCGTGCGCAGCTCCTCGGGGTCGGTGCCGTCGATGCCCATCTGCAGACCGCGCTTGAGGAACGGGTCCTCGATCGCCTTGACCTGGGCCTCGAGCGCGAGCAGGCCCTCCTTGCGGGCCTTCTCGGCGAGGGTGACGAGGATCTGGATCTGCCCGGTCGGCGGCGGCACCTTGGCCGGCAGGGCGGCCATCTTGAACCAGGCGCCGATCTTCTTGATGTCGTCCATCGCGAACCCGGACATCGCCGCGCCGAACGTGGCCACGATGACGAGGACGATCGCGGGGAGGAACAGCAGCGACGTCGGGTCGGCGCCCTCCAGGACCATGAAGACCAAGAGGGCGACGAGCGAGACGACGAACCCGATCAGAGTGGCCGGATCCACGGGTCAGCGCTCCTCACGGGACGGGAAGGGCACGACCGAGCCGGTGTCCCCGTCGTCCTCGACGACGGAGCGGTAGGCGCCGCGGTCCATCTCGTAGGAGAGGGCGAGGATGCTCGCCCGGAACTCACGGATCTCCCGCAGCACTTCCTCCACGCTCTCCCGCACGACGTACTTGGTCCCGTCGACGAGGAACGCCACCGTGTCGGGGTGTGCCTCGACCCGCTCGATCAGGTCGGGGTTGAGCGCGAAACCCTCGCCGTTGAGGCGCGTCACACGGATCACGGTGGGTCCTCTGCTCTCCGGACAGCCCCCGGACGGGGCAAGAATGGCACTCTCCGTATCGGCTTGCAGACGCTCCGTCTTGAGCCGAACGGGCTGCTCACCCCCTGGGGGGTGAGCGTCCGGGGCGGCGCCGCACGGGCCCGCCGGGGACGCCGGACGGCCCGGTCGCCGGGGGGACGACCGGGCCGTCGGGTCACGCGCGGCCGGGGGAGTACCGCGCCTGAGGCGGCGCCGAGGGGGGCGGCGCCTGGTGCCGTGCTGGAGCGGCCCCGCTGCAGGGACCCGCCGCGGGCGTGCGAGCGGTGGGGGGGCAGCGGGGCCCTTCTGCTACTTCATGTTCACGAGGGTCTGCAGGATCTCGTCGGACGTGGTGATCACCTTGCTGTTCGCCTGGAAGCCGCGCTGGGCGACGATCAGGCCGGTGAACTCCTCGGAGAGGTCGACGTTCGACATCTCCAGCGCGCCGGCGGAGAGCGTGCCGCGCCCGCCCGTGCCGGCGGTGCCGACCAGCGCGTTGCCCGAGTTGTCGCCCACCCGGTAGGAGCTGTTGCCGGCCTTGGTCAGGCCGCTCGGGTTGGCGAACGTGGCGAGGGACAGCTGGCCGATGGGCTTGCGCAGGCCGTTGGAGAAGATGCCGGTGATCGTGCCGTCGTTGCCGAGCGCGAAGGACTCGAGCGTGCCGAGGGCCGAGCCGCTGTTCACCGTGGTGGTGGCCGTGACCGTGGCCTTGCCGCCGAACTGGGTGACCTTCGACAGGTCGATCGACAGCGCGCCCCAGCCGGCGGTCGCGCCGAGCGTCTGGTCGGCGACCGGCGTGATGTAGCCGGTGGCGGCGTCGAAGTCGACCGTCGGCAGCGGCGAGGCGACCAGCGAGGTCGCGCCGTCGAGCACGTTCACGGTCCACTCGCCGGCCGTGGCGGTCTTGGTGAAGACGTAGCTGACCTCGTGGGCGTTGCCCAGGTCGTCGTACATGGTGATCTGCGTCTGGAACTGGTTGCCGGTCACGGCGTCGGCGGGCAGGTTGCCCGCGGCGGCGCCGCCGGTCGTCGCGACCGGGGCCACGACCTGGCCGTAGGGGATCGAGAGGTTGCCGATCGGGCCGTTGGTGTTGATCGTGCCGTCGGCCTCGGCCATCCAGCCCTGCAGGATGCCGCCGTCCGGGGTGACCAGGTTGCCGACGCCGTCGAAGTCGAACGAGCCCGCCCGGGTGTAGAGCGTCTCGTTGCCGACCTGGGTCATGAAGAAGCCGTCGCCGCTGATCATGAAGTCGGTCGAGCGGCCGGTGTTCTGGGTCGAGCCCTGGCCGAAGTTGGTCGTGATGCCGGCGACCTTGACGCCGAGGCCGACCTGGGCCGGGTTGGTGCCGGCGGTGTCCTGGGTCGGCGCCGACCCGTTGCGCAGGACCTGCGAGAGCGTGTCCTCGAAGACGGTCGAGCTGCTCTTGAAGCCGACGGTGTTGACGTTGGCGATGTTGTTGCCGACGACGTCCATCTTGGTCTGGTGGGCGCGCAGGCCGGAGATGGCCGAGAACATCGAACGGAGCATGGGGAGGAACTCCTCGTGGGTGGCGGGTTCGCGGGGGGAGAGGGCTGGGGGTCGGGGTCAGGAGACCTCGGTGATCCGGCCCATCGGGACCGGCTTGCCGCCGACGGTGGCGGTGGCCTCGGTGTCCTCGTCGCCGAGGACGACGGAGGTGACGACGCCGGTCTGCTGCACGCCGTTGTCGTCGGTGTAGGTGACCGTGTGCCCGACCATGGCGCCGGCGGACAGCGACCGCTGCATGGCCAGCAGCGACGCGTTCTGCGTGCTCAGCTCCTCGAGCTTCTCCACCTGGGTGAAGGCCGCCGTCTGGGACATGAACTGGGTCGGGTCCGTCGGGTTGCTGGGGTCCTGGTAGCGCATCTGCGCCACCAGCAGCCTGAGGAACGTGTCCTTGTCCATCTGGTCGTCGCGGCCGATCGATGGCGTGGCGCTGTAGGTCGCCTGCGTGCCGGTCGTGCCGCCCACGGGGCTGGTCATCGTCTCTCCGTCTCAGACGCGCACGTCCACGCCCTGCAGCGCGGACGACGAGGGGGAGGCCGGGCCGGGGCGGTCCGGGCCGTGGTCGGGGGAGCGCAGCCAGGAGCCCGTCCGGGGCTCGCCGCGGTGCTGCGGCTGCTGCTGGCCGCCCTCCGAGCCCTGCTGCTGCGCCGTCCACGCGCCGCCGGTGTCGCGGGAGACGTCCAGGCGGGCGGTGTTGACGCCGGCGCTCTGCAGGTCGCGGCGCAGGTCCGGCAGCGCCTCGAGCAGGGTGGCGCGGCCGTGCTCGTGCGCACCGGCGAGGGTCAGGTCCACGCTGTCGCCGCGGACGGTCACCTGCACGTGCACCGGGCCGAGGTTCTCCGGCGTCAGGACGACGGTCATGGTGTGCACGCCGTCCGGGCGGCTGGCCAGGACGGCGACCGGTCGGCTCAGCTGCGCGTTGACCGGGAGCTGGGGGGCCGGCGCCGCGGCCGCGGCCGACGACGTCGCCGGGGCGGTGGGTGCGGTCGGCTGCGCGGCGGCCGGGCCGGTGATGAACGCCGGCTGCGGCGGGGCGCCGCCGTCGCCGGCCGGCTGGTCGGACCCGCTGCCGGTGCCGGCGGGCAGGGAGCCGCCGTCGGCCCCCGCGACCGGGGCCCCGAGCGGCGCGGCGTCGGGTGCCACCGCCGTCGCGTCGGGAGTGGCGACCGCCGGGACGGCCGCGGCCGGGGCGGCGGCTCCGGCCGGAGCGGTCAGCACGGTCACCCCGTCGAGCGCCGCGGCGGTGGCCGCCGGCAGCGCGGTCCCCGTCGCCGGCGTCGGCGCGGCAGCGGCCGCCGCCGGCTCGGTGGTCGGGCCGGCCGGGGCGGGGAGCGCCGTCGACGAGGGCAGGACGGCGGGGGTGGGCAGCGCCGCGGGGTCGGCCGGGACGGAGGCGGGGAGCGGGGCCCCGACGGCGGGCGCCGGGGTCGGCGGGAGCGCGGGCCCCGCCGCGGCGGCGGTGCCGCCCACCACCGGCGCGGTCGCGACACCGGCGACGCCGGGGACCGGGGCGGTCGGCGCGGCGTCCGTGGCCGGCGTCGCGGAGTGCAGCGCGCCCTGCATCTGCAGCGCCCAGGCGGCGGCCGTCGGCAGGGGGTCGGCCGCCGGCTCGGCCGCGGTGTCCTCGGCGTCGTCGGTGTCGGCAGGGGTCGCCGGCGCCTCCTCCGGACGGCCGGCGTCCTCGCGCGGCCCGACCGCGCGGCCCTGCGGCTCGGGGGTGTCGCCGTCCTCCCGCTCGGCGGCCCGCCGCTCGTTGCGCGCGTGGGCCTCCTCGCGGCCCACCCCGCGCTCCGAGGCCGGCGCGCGGTCCGGCCGGCCGGCCGACAGCGCGCCGTCGAGCGCGGACGCGAAGGCGGCGCCGTCGCCGGAGCCGCGGGCGGCACCCGACGGGGAGGCCGGCCGGGGCGCCGGCGCGATCGGCATCAGAGGAGTGGTCACCGGTAGGCCTCCGCCTTGCTCATCACGGCGCGGACGTAGTTCTGGGTCTCGCTGAACGGCGGGACGCCGCCGTACTTGCGCACGTTGCCGGGCCCGGCGTTGTACGCGGCGAGCGCGAGCTCGGTGGAGCCGAACTGCCGCTGCAGGCTCGCCAGGTACCGGGCGGCGCCGTCGACGGCCGACGCCGGGTCGAAGGCGTCGACCCCCAGGCCCTTGGCGGTCGCCGGCATGAACTGCATGAGGCCCTGCGCCCCGGCCGGGGACACCGCGCGTGAGTCGAAGCCCGACTCCTGGGAGGCGACGGCGGCCAGCAGGGAGGCGTCGACCCCGTGCCGGGCGGCGGCGGAGGTGAACAGGTTCGCGTAGGGCACGCCGGTCAGCGACGCGGACGCCGCCGCGGCCGCGGTGCCGGCGGCCTGCTCGGGCAGCACGCGGCGGATCACGGTGGGGTTGCCGACCGGCTGCACCTTGACGACCTCGCCCTCCTGCGGCGCGGCGATCATCTGGCCGTCGCCGATGTAGACGCCGACGTGGTCGATGCCGGGTCGCGCGGAGCTGTGGTCGAAGAAGACGAGGTCGCCCGGGCGGGCGTCGGCGAGCGAGGCGACCGCCCGGCCGGCGGTGGCCTGCTGCGACGAGGTCCGCGGCAGGTCGACGCCGAGGTTGCCGAACACGAGCTGGGTGAACCCCGAGCAGTCCAGGCCCTTCGACGGGTCGGTGCCGCCCCACAGGTAGGGCACGCCCAGGTACTTCATCGCCTCGCTGACCGCGCCCTGCTCCGACGCCGTCCCGGCGGTGCCGGTCGCGGCGCCGGTGCCGGTGCCGCCCAGGCCGGCCGCGGCGGCGGCCGACGCCCAGCCGCCGCTGGTGGTCGCCCGGGTGCCGAGCACGAACCGGGTCTGGATCTCGGCGATGCGGGTCTGCACCGCGCCTAGCCCCTCCACGGCACCTCCTCGGTGCGGGGGCGGCCGGCGCGGCCGGTGACGAGGTCGTCCACGGCTCTCTCCTCGGCAGCCTGGTCGGCCGACCGGATCGCCGCGGCGTGCCGATCCTTCAGCCGCTCGAGCGCCTTGGTGCGCTGCGCGGCCGCCGTCCACTGCCGGCGGACGAGCTCGGCCTGCTCGGCGGTGGCGGTGGCCACGGCCCGCTGCGCCGCGGCGTCCTCGGCGGCGAGCCGCTGCAGGGCGACCGCGGCGAGGAACGCGCCGGCCGGCGCGGACGCCGGCAGCCGCGCGGCCGCCACGGCGTCCTCGCACTCGGTGGCCCGGCGGTCGGCGTCGTCGGCCGACTGCGCGGCCCGCGCGGCGGCGAGGGCCGCGGCCTGCTCCTGGCTGCGGCGCAGCTCCAGGACGGGCTGGAGCCGGAAGGCGGCGCGCTTGCCCATCGGCCGGTCAGCCGGCCGTGGCGATGCGGTGCAGCATCGACCAGGCGTCGTCGGTTGGCGTCAGGTCGCCGGTGGGCTGCTGGAGGAAGGCGTCGATCACGGGGGCCAGCTGCCGCGCCCGGTCGACCAGCGGGTCGCTGCCGGGCTGGTAGGCGCCGATCTCGATGAGCTCCTTGGCGTCGCGCAGCGCGCCCATCAGCCGGCGCACCTCGCGGGCGTCGGCCATCCGGTCCGGGGCCACCACCGCACCGGCGACCCGGGAGATCGACTCCAGGACGTCGATGGCGGGGAAGTGGCCGACCGTGGCCAGCTTGCGGGTCAGCACGATGTGCCCGTCGAGGATCGACCGGGCCGTGTCGGCGATCGGCTCGTTGTGGTCGTCGCCCTCGACCAGCACGGTGTAGAGCCCGGTGATCGACCCGGTGGCGCCCGTGCCGGCCTTCTCGAGCAGCTTCGGCATCATCGCGAAGACGCTCGGCGGGTAGCCGCGGGTGGCCGGCGGCTCGCCGGCGGACAGGCCGACCTCGCGCTGGGCCATCGCGGTGCGGGTGATCGAGTCCATGAGCAGCAGCACGTCGCGGCCCTGGTCGCGGAACGCCTCGGCGATCCGGGTGGCCACGAACGCGGCCTTGAGCCGCACCAGCGGCGGCTCGTCGGACGTCGCGACGACGACGACGGTGCGGGCCATCCCCTCGGGGCCGAGGTTCTCCTCGAGGAACTCGCGCACCTCGCGGCCGCGCTCGCCGATCAGCCCGATGACGCGGACGTCGGCGTCGGTGCCGCGGGTGATCTGGGAGAGCAGGGTGGACTTGCCGACGCCGGAGCCGGCGAAGATGCCCAGCCGCTGGCCCTTGCCGCACGGCACCAGGGTGTCGAGGGCGCGGACGCCGAAGGTCAGCGGCTCGTCGACCCGCTTGCGCGACAGCGCGTGCGGGGTCTCGCTGGACAGGTCCACGTAGGAGACGCCGGGCCCCAGCGGGCGGCCACCGTCGACCGGCCGGCCGAGGCCGTCGAGCACGCGGCCGAGCAGGCCCGCCCCCACCGGCACCTGCAGCGGCATGCCGGTGGCCCGCACCGGGGCGCCGGCGTGCACGCCGGAGAGGTCGCCCAGCGGCATGCAGGTGAGCCGGTCGCGGCCGACGGCGACCACCTCGGCGAGCATCGCCCGGTCGCTGCCGGGGTTCACCTCGACCAGGTCGCCGACCGCGGCGGCGACGCCGTCCACCGACAGGGTCAGCCCCATGGCGCCGACCACCTGGCCGGTGACCTGCGGCAGGGCCGCGGCGCGCGCCCGGGGGAGCAGCGCGGCGAGACTCACAGCGCGAGCACCGCCTGCACCCGCTCGAGGGCGGCGGAGAGCTGGGCGTCGATCCGCTGCAGCCCGGTCTCGGCGACCGCGCCGGCCCGCTCGACCGCCGGGTCGCCGGCCACCGTGACGGTCGCCGGCAGCGCCTCGAGCGCCTCGGCCGGGATCTCCGCGAGGTCGTCGGGGTGCACGCGGACGAGGACCGGCGCGTCCAGCGGGCTGAGGGTGAGGGCGCGGCGCACGGCGTCGAGCCCGGGCGACTCGGCCAGCGCCAGCTCCCGCCCGAGCAGGTCCTCCACGAGCGTGACGACGGCGCCGAGGATCGAGTCGCGGACGTCCTCGGCGGTCGGCAGCGACGCCTGCTCCAGCGCGGTCACCGCGGCGCCGAGCGCGGCGGTCGCCGACACCAGCCGGCGCTCCCACCGGGCCTGCACCTCGGCCAGCCGCTCGGCGGCGGCCCGCTCGGTCTGGGCGACGGCCTCCCCGGCGGCGGTCAGCCCCTCGGCGTGGCCGGCGGCGAAGCCCTCGGCGTGCGCCTGCCGGCGCAGCCGGTCGAGCTCCTCGGCGTAGACGTCGCCGAGCCGGAAGGTGGGCCGCGCGTCGGCCGTGGCCTCCGCCGGCACCGGCTGGTCGGCGGCCCGGCGGATCGTCGTCCGCCGGTCGGTGGGCGACGGCCCCACCTCGGCGTAGGTGAGCGGCCCGTCGACGGGGGCCTCCGGGGCGCTGCGCGGGGCCGGGACGGCGTCCCGGTAGGACACCGCCCGGGCCGCCGACGCGCCGCGCAGCAGCGCCCCCGCGCGCGGGGCGCGGGCCGGCTCAGGAGACGAAGTCATCCTCGCCCCCTCGGCTGATGGTCAGCACGCCCTGCTCCTCGAGGGTGCGGATGGCGGCGACGACCTTGCCCTGGGCCTCCTCGACGGTGCGCGTGCGCACCGGGCCGAGCAGCTCGATCTCCTCGAGCAGGTTCTCGGCGGCGCGCTCGGAGAGGTTGCGCACGACCTTGTCCCGGACGTCGGGGCGCACGCCCTTGAGCGCGGTGGCCAGGTCGTTGGCCTCCACCTCGCGCAGCACCAGCTGCAGCGAGCGGTCGTCGATGGTGACGATGTCCTCGAAGACGAACATCTGCGCCCGGACCTGCTCGGCCAGCTCGGGGTCGGTGTTGTCCAGCCACTCGAGGATCGAGCGCTCGGTGGGCCGCGGCGACCGGTTGATGATCTCGACCAGGGTCTCCACGCCGCCGACCGTCGTCATGTCCTGGTGGGCCAGCAGCGAGCCCATCCGGCGGCCGAGCTCCTCCTCGACCAAGCGGACCATCTCGGGGCTGGTGCGGTCCATGGTGGCGATGCGGTGCGCCACCTCGGCCTGCTGCTCCGGGGCGAACCCGGAGAGCACCTCGGCCGACTGGGCGGCGGTGAGGTGGGCGAGCACCAGCGCGATGACCTGCGGGTGCTCGTCCTTGAGGAAGGTGACCAGCTGCCGGACGTCGGCGTTGCGCAGCGAGGCGAACGGCACCTCGGTGTAGACGACGTTGAGCCGCTGGAGGATGCCGTCGGCCTTGTCCTCGCCCAGGCCCGCGGCCAGGATCTCGCGCGCGAAGTCGACGCCGCCGCGGCCGACGAAGCGCTGCGCGGTCATCATCTGGTGGAACTCGGACAGGACGCCGTCGACGTCCTCGGGCTCCACCGTGTTGAGCCTCATGAGCTCGCGGGTGATCGACTCGACCTCCCGCGGGCGCAGCTTGGCCAGCAGGATGCCGGCCTCCTCCTTGGTCATCTGGGCGATGAAGACCGCGGCCTTGCGCAGCCCCGGCAGCTCCGGCCGCGCCGGCACCGCCGACGCGGTGGGGGCGGGGAGGTTCGGGGTCGAGCCGATCCCGACGAGCTGCTCCACCGACGCGATGCTCACTTCTTCGCTCCGCTCGTCTCGCTGAGCCAGCCGCGCAGCATCGCCGCGACCTCGTCGGGCTTCTCGGCCACCATCGAGGAGATCTCCGAGCGCACCCGCTGGCGCTCGGCGGCCTCGAGCTCGAGCGCCGCGTTGTCCAGGATCGGCTCGTCGCGGATGCTGGCCACCCGCAGCCGCTCGAGCTCGGCGAGCATGTCGTCGTCGAGCTCGAGGGCCTCGTAGTCCTCCTCGACGTCGCCGCGGCGGCGCGAGCGCAGCCACACCAGGACGATCACCAGCAGGATGCCCAGGCCGATGCCGCCGGTCTTGATCAGCGACCACATCTGCTCCTGCCGCTCGGCCTCCTCGGCGGCCTCGAGCTCCGCGGCCGCCTGGTCGGCGGCGGTGGTGTCGAAGGGCATGGCCGCGACGGTGATCGCGTCGCCGCGCCCGGTGTCCAGGCCGACGGCGTTGCCGATCAGCGCCTGCACCTGCTGCTGGTTGAGGTTGCCGGCGACGGTGCCGTCCATGACCACCGAGACGGTGAGCCGGTTGATCGAGCCGGGGGCCTCGATGACGGTCTCGGTGGTGGTGTCGACCGAGTTGTTGACCGTCGACTGCTCCGACTCGTAGGTGGAGTTGCCGCCGCCGGCGGTGGCGTCGGCGGTGTTCTCGGGGCCCAGCACGCCCCCGACGCCGGTGCCGTCGCCGGTGTAGGTCTCGGTCGACGTGCTCTCCGAGGTCGGCGGGGTCCCCTCGTTGTACGCGTGCGTCTCCGACACCGACTGCCGCTGCGACAGGTCCAGGTCGGCGCGCACCGAGACCACGGCGCGGTTGGGGCCGACCACCCGGTCGAGGATCTGCTGGGCATTGGCGGCCAGCCGGTTCTCGTACTCCTGCTCCATCTGCGAGCGCTGGTCGCCTGCGGCGGCGGTCAGCCCGGTCCCGGCGGCCGAGAGCACCCGGCCGCTGGAGTCGGCGACCGTCACGTCGTTGGGGTCCATGCCTTCGATGCTCGAGCTGACCAGGTTGGTCACCGCGTTGATCTGCTCGCCGGAGAGGGTGGTGCCCGGGGAGAGCTTGAGCAGCACCGAGGCGGTCGGCTTGCCCTGGTCGGTCACGAAGACCTCGTCCTTGGGCAGCGCGATGTGGACGACGGCGGTGTTGACGCCCTCGATCGCCTCCAGCGTGCTGGCCAGCTCGCCCTCGATGGCGCGCTGGTAGGTCACCTGCTGCTGGAACTCGCTGGTGGTGATGCCCTGCTCGTCGAGCAGCGCGTACCCCGTGTCCTGGCCGGCCGGCAGCCCCAGGCCGCTCATGGTCAGGCGCAGGTCGTAGACCTCGTCGTTGGCGACCATGATCGTCGAACCGCCGTCGGCGAGCTCGTAGGCGACGCCCTGGGCGTTGAGCTCGTCGACGATCGCCGAGGCGTCGGTCGACGACAGGTTGGAGAACAGCGGGGACAGCGTCGGTGCGGTCACCCAGCTGTAGAAGAAGAACCCGCCGAGGACCAGCCCCAGGGTCAGCAGGCCGATGACGACCTTCTGCCCGAGGCTGATCGTCGAGAGCACGGACCGGATCCGCGCCAACGGCCCGGCGAGCGCAGCAGGCATCAGACAGGCATCCTCATGATCTCGTTGAAGGCGTGGACCGCCTGGTTCTTGATCGTCACGACCATCTGGGTGGCGAGCGCCGCCTGGTTGCTCGCGATCATGTAGTCGTGGACGTCCTTCAGGTCACCGGTGGCGGCCTGGGTGGCGAGCTCGTCGGCCGTCGCCTGGGTGCCCTGCAGCTGCTCCAGCGAGTCGGCCAGCAGCGAGGCGAAGTCCGGGCCGTCGGTCGCCGGCGCGCTCGTGGTGCGCTCGACGCCGGGGGTGCCGACGATCCCGGTGATCCCGGTGATCCCGGGCAGGCCGATGGCGGAGACGGGCGAGCTCACGGTCAGCCCTTCCCGAGCTGCAGGGCAGCCTGGTAGGCGGCGGTCGCCCGCTCGATCACCGTGGCGTTGGCCTGGTAGCCGCGCTGGGCGATCATCAGCTCGGTCATCTGGTCACCGAGGTCGATGTCGGGGTACCGGACGTACCCGTTCGCGTCGGCCAGCGGGTTGTCCGGCTCGTGCACCAGCCGGCCCTCGCCGCTGCCGAACTCCACCCCGGCCACCCGCACCCCGCCCTCGCCCGAGCCGTACTCCACGGCCTGGACGTTGACGAAGCGCTGCTTGAAGGCCTCCTCGTTGGTGGCCGACACCGTGTTGATGTTGGAGATGTTGTCGGAGACGGCGTCGAGCCACTTGCGGTGCGCGAGCATGCCGGAGCCGGCGATGCTCATCGCGTCGAACAGCGCCATGTCAGCCCGTCGCCAGCGCGCTGCGCAGCAGCGAGTACTTGCCACCGAGGGCGTTCAGGGCCAGCTGGTAGCGCAGCCCCGTCTCGGTCGCGATGACCGTCTCGCTGTCGAGGTTGACGTTGTTGCCGTTGGTGTTGGTCGGCTCGAGCGACCGCCGGACGGTGCCCCCGGAGATCGTCGGTGTCCCCCCGTCGGAGACGGCGCTCTTCAGCGCCGACTCGAAGTCGGTGCGGCCGGCGAGGAAGCCCGGGGTGTTGACGTTGGCGATGTTGTCGGCGGTGACCCGCTGACGCTGGGCCAGACCCGAGAGGGCGCTGTGCAGCGTCGTCATGGTGCGGTCCTCGATCAGCATGGACCGGACCGCCGGCAGGGGGCGCAGGACACGAGGGACCTCCGGATGTGCGGCAGGAGCGCTCGCGCGCAGGCGCGAGCGCAGGGTCCGCCGATCCGTGGCGTGACATGTGCTTTCCGTGCTCCTGCTTCATCGGCACCGGCGGGTCCGGAGCTGACCGGCGCGGGGTCACACGACGGGTGGGAGTTCCGCCCGGTGCGCGCGGTGCGGCTGTGACCACGGGGTCGCCGCCGAGCCCCGGGAACGCGCGACGCCCCGCCGGCCTCGGGGGCCGGCGGGGCGTCGGGGGAGCGGGAGCGCGGAGGTCAGGCGAGCTTGCGCTGGTCGCGGGTGCGGAAGTCCCGGGCCTTGCGCCAGGCGGTCGCCCACAACTCGGCCGTGTGCTCGGTCAGGTGACCGGCGAGGACTTTCTGGTGCGCGGCGGCGGCCTGCTCGCGCCGGCGGTCGGCGTCACCGGCGAGGGTGGCGATGCCCTTGGCCCAGTCCTTGGGCGCGCGGGCCGCCCAGCCGAGCCCGAGCCGCTGGTACTCGTCGGTCGTGGCCCGGACGCAGGCGACCCCGCGGGCGGAGTACTCCAGCGGCTTGAGCCAGCTCTTCGCGGTGTTGAAGGCGTCGATCCGCAGCGGCGCGACGCCGACGTCGAAGACCTCGCCGATGGTCCTGACGTACTGGTCGACGCCGGTGATCCAGCCCATCTCGTCCGGCTCCTCGGGCAGGCGGAGCCGGTCGCGGGCGTCGAACTTCTGGCCCAGGACGACGAACCGGCTGCGGCCGCGGGTCCGGTCCAGCGCCTGCTGCATCCCCGACCCCATCTCCTGCAGGTCGTAGGGGTGCACGAGGACGTTGCCGGTCCAGCCGATCGTCACGACCTCGGGCTCGCGCTCGTAGGCCGGCGGCAGCTCGGCGTTGCGGCGGGGGATGGCGTTGGGCACCACCATGCCGCGGCCGTGCGGGGCGTACTCCTCCAGCAGGTGCGGCGTCGACACCGTGACGAAGTCGGCCTCGAGGGCGCACTGCCGGGGGAGCTTGCCGATGCCGCGGCGGACCAGGACGTCGTGGCCCTGGTGACCGTAGGGCACCGCGGTGGCGAGGTCGTCCATCTCCACGACGACGGCGATGCCGCGGCCCTTGAGGATCCGCATCATGTGCAGGCTCTCGACGGTCTTCGGCAGCTGGAACACCACGACGTCGGCATCCCGCGCGTCGACCTCGCCGATCACGCGACCCTCGCCGTCGGGGTTCGGGTACATCGTGGTGGCGAGCCCGAGGCGGGACTCGACCGATATGCCGAGGTCCGCCTCGTTCACCGCCCGCGCGGGTTCGTCGGCCCGGTAGTACTCGGAGCCGTCGTAGCGGGTCTTGGAGATGAGCACCTTCATGAGGCGGGTCCTTCCGGGGGTGGCCCTTCCAGGGCGCTCCGGCGGCGGTGGCCGGGGGCAGGTCGAGAGGCGGCCCGCACCAGGGGGCCATGTCCTGTTCTCGGCAGTCCGGCGCCGATCCGGCACCGCGCGGCCCGGGCGGGACGCCGCGGGGCAGGGCAGGGGCGCGACGGGCGCCCCGGGCTCAGAGGGCCCGGTCGATGTAGGCCGGCACCGGCCGGCTGGGGCCGTACGACATCCGCGCGGCGACGTCCCGCTGCCGCTGGCTCTGGGTGATGCGCTCGACCAGTCGCTCGGCGACGGCGAGCTGGTGCTGGAGCAGCCGGGCGGCCCGCTCGCGCAGCTCCTCGGGGAGCGGCCCCAGGGAGGAGGGGTGCACCCAGTCCTCGGAGCGCCGTCCCCACGCCGCGATCTCGTCGGCGCGGTCGCGCGCCAGGGTCGCCTCGGCCTCGAGCACCTGCCCCTCGAGGTCGTCGAGGACGGTGTTCCAGGTGACCGGCCGCGCCGTCCCGCCGTCGTTCATGCCGGGTACGACGCGAGGGAGGCCGCCGCCTCCCTCCACGCGTCGCGGAGCGGCTCGACGACCTTGCGGCAGTCGGCGACCCGTCGGACGTCGCCCTTCACGTTGGCCTTGATCAGCTCGGTGATCAGCCAGCTGTAGAGCGCCGACAGGCGAGGACCGCCCTCCCAGGCGTCGACGTCGAGGCTCGACTGGAGCTCGATCAGGATGTCCTGCGCGTGCTGCAGCTGGGTGTTGGCCTCCGCCCGGTTGCCCTCGGTGAGGGCGACGTGGCCCCGCTCGAGGTCGAGCGCCAGCCGGTCGTACAGCATCACCAGCAGCTGCTGCGGGGAGGCGGTGGTGATGGAGTCACCGAGGTAGCGGGCGCGCAGGGCGGCCGTGCTCATGGGAATTCCTCCGTGCTGTGGGGCGGGTGCGGTGGATCAGGGCTACTTCGACGTGGTCGGCAGCGTGCTGAGCTGCGCCGCGAGCCACGACGACTGGCTGTTCAGCTTGCTCAGCACGGTCTCCATGGCGGTGAACTGCGCGGTGAGGGTGGCCTGGCGCTGCTCCAGCCGGAGGTCCCAGGCGTCGATCTGGTCCTGGATGTCCTCGGCGAGCGAGTCCTCGCTCCTGGCCATCAGGGTGAGCGTGCCGGTGGTCGAGTCGGTCGCCGCCGTGGCGACGGCGAGCAGCCGCTGCGCGACACCGGGGACGGCGGTCAGCTCGTCGCCGTTGCCCGGGACGCCGTCGGGGTCGGCCGCGGCCTGCCCGTCGACCAGGCGCTGCACCAGCGCGGGGTCGGCCTTCAGCTTGTCGACGAAGGCCGTCTTGTCGAACGCGATCTGCCCGTCCCGGGTCAGCTGGATGCCGGCGCGCGCGGAGGAGCCGTCGGCACCGATCGCGAAGGCGACGGCGTCGAGCACCTTGCCGGTCAGCCCCTGCAGCACGGTGTCGCCCTTGAGCACGGCCTTGCTGTCGGTGCTGCTGTCGGTGTGCTTCGCGATCTCCGAGAGCACGTTGTTGGCCGCCGTCACGAGGTTCTGGACGGCGGTCGCCACGGCGTCGGGGTCGCTGGTGACGGTGACGCCGGCCTTGCCCGTCTGGTTCACGGTCACCGCGGTGCCGGGCATCAGGTCGGAGAAGGTGTTGGTGGCCGAGGTGACGTCGTAGCCACCGCCGACCGGGCCGACGTGGATCGTCGCGTCGGCGCCCTGGGTCAGCGTGGGGAAGTCGGTGGTGGGGCCGCCGGCGGCGTTGAACGTGAACGAGCCCGCGGCGCCGGAGGTCGTGGAGGTGAGCTGCAGCCGGTACCCGGTGGTCGTCTTCACGGCGGCGGCGGTCACCCCGGCGCCGGCGTTGTTGATGGCCGTCACCGCGTCGCTGAGGGTGGCGCTCGAGCCGAGGGTGACGGTCTTGGCCGTGCCGCCCTTGGTGATGGTGAGCGGTGAGGCCAGCCCGACCGGGTCGGTGGCGGTGGTCCACGTCCGGTCGCTCAGCACGGAGTGGCTGGTCGCGACGGCGGTGACGTCGAAGGACAGGGCGCCCGGCGTGGCGCCGGCGGCCGAGGTCGCGACGATCCCGGTGGAGCTGCTGCTCGCCTTGGCCGCGCCCCAGGTGGTCGCCTTGCCGAGGGCCTCGGCGGCGGTGCGGAGGGCGTCGAACGTGGTGTTGATGTCGCGGTAGGCCGTGGCGTCGGCCTTGGTGTCGGAGAGCTTGGTCTTCAGCAGGTTCTGCGGTCGGGCCTCGAGCGACATGAGCTGGCTGATCAGGGTCGAGGTGTCCAGGCCCGAGACCAGGCCACTGATGCTGGCCGTCGCCATCGCTGCTCCGATCGTCACGGCCGGTCGCCCGGCGGATGTGGGTGAGGGGGGAGGCCGGGGCCTCCCCCCTCACCGGGGTGGTGCTAGGTGGTGCTAGACGGCGATCAGCCCAGCAGCTGCAGGATGCCCTGCGACGACTGGTTCGCCTGGGCCAGCATCGCGGTACCGGCCTGGCTCAGGATCTGGGTCCGGGAGAAGTTGGTCATCTCCTGGGCCATGTCGGTGTCGCGGATCCGGCTCTCCGACGCGGTGAGGTTCTCGATCGTCGCGTTCAGGTTGTTGATCTTGTGCTCGAGCCGGTTCTGGATGGCACCGAGGCTGGCACGCTGGTTCGACACGGTGCCGATGGCCGCGTTGACCGCGCTGATGGCGCCGGAGGCGCCGGAGGCGGTGCCGATGGCCAGGCCCGTGACGGCCAGGCCGCTGGTGCCGGAGGCCGAGCCCATGCCGCTGATGGTGACCGACAGGGTCTCACCCGCGTTGGAGCCGACCTGGAAGTTCTTGCCGGAGAAGGAGCCGTTCAGCAGGTTGGTCCCGTTGAACGTCGTCTTCGAGGCGATGTCGTCGAGCTCCTTGATGAGCTCCTGGAACTCCTTGTCCGCCTTGGCCTTGTCGGTGTCGCTCAGGGCACCGTCGTTGGCCGCCTGCACCGCGAGGTCGCGCATGCGCTGCAGGATGGAGTGCGTCTCGGTGAGGGCACCCTCAGCGGTCTGGACCACCGAGATGCCGTCCTGCGAGTTGCGGACGGCGACCTTCAGGCCACCGATCTGCGACCGGAGGCCCTCCGAGATCGCCAGACCCGCGGCGTCGTCGGCAGCACGGTTGATCCGGAAGCCGCTGGACAGCTTCTCCAGCGACTTCTGCATCGCGCCCTGGGTGACCGACAGGTTCCGGTACGAGTTCAGAGCTGCGACGTTGGTGTTGACACTCAGACCCACGGTTTTCCTCCTTGGAATCGGGTCTCGGGGGTTGTCCGCTGCATCCGTGCTGCGGATTGCTTGCAGTGGTCATTACGGCGCGGGAGCGTCCCGACTTGAGGCGAACGGGACGAAAGTTTTGCTCTCCTCCCCCCACCCGGGGCCGCTCAGGCCGGCTGCACCGCCGTTCCGCGGCCGGGCACCTGCCAGGGCGTCCGCGGCCGGGGGAGCGGGGGCGCCGACGGGGGGAGCGGCGAGCGGCCGGCCACCCGGTCGACGTAGAGACGCTGCTGGTTGCGGGCCCGCACCCCGCCCTCGGCGGCCACCTGGCGGCCCTCCCACACCTCGCTCATCGCCGCGTGCAGCAGGGTGAGGGCCCGGGCGCGCATCTGCGAGACCCGCGACAGGGTCACCCCGAGGTCATCGGCTATCTCGGTCAGGGATTCATCACCGAAGAAATTGCGCTCGATGACCTCGTCCAGCCGGTCGGGCAGGGCGCGGATGGCGTCCTGGAGGTGCCGGGTGCGCTCGCTGCGCAGCAGGGCGCGCTCGGGCGACTCGCCGGTGTCGGGCAGGTCGAAGGACCCGCCGTCGCCGCCGTGGTCGGCGTCGATGCTGACCATCACCGCCCGGTGGACGTCGACGTGCAACGCGTCGATCTCGCTGGTGGCCACGCCCAGGCGGGCCGCCAGCTCCGCCTTGGTGGGCGGCCGGCCGAGCTCGATGGCGAGGGCGTCGGTGGCCGCCTCGGTGCGCCGCGCGGCGGCGCGCACCGAGCGGCTGGCCCAGTCGCCGCTGCGCAGCTCGTCCAGGACGGCGCCCTGCAGGCGGGCGAGGGCGTAGGTGGCGAAGGAGGCGCCGGCCGACGGGTCGAACCGGCGGGCGACCTCGACCAGGGCGACCTGCGCGCAGGAGACGAGGTCTTCCCGGCTGACGTGCCCCGGTAGCGAGATCCTGGAGGCGACGGCGTTGACCGCGAAGTGCGCCAGGGGGAGGTGCTCGGTCACCAGCGCATCGACGTCGGCCGCCGACCGCCGGTCCGCCGGCGGCCTGGGGCCGGCCTCGACGCGCTGGCGATCGGGCGCGAAGGCTCGGGCAGGTCTCACGCCGTCTCTTCTCGGCGGGTTCCGCGGCCCCCGGCACCGTCGCCGCCGACTTTCCTCACGCCCCGGACGGTTCATCCGTTCGTGTCGCCGTTTCGGCTTGAGGGGCTCCCGCCGGGTGCCGATGCCCTGTGTCGACGAAGCGATACGAGGAAGGCGGTGGGGACGTGGACTACCAGCACCTGTCGACGCTGCTCTGGCGCGAGCAGGAGCTGCTCGACCTCCTGCTGTTCAAGGCCGAGGAGAAGCAGTACCTCATCCTCACCGGCAAGACCCGCTGGCTGGCCCGCATCGCGCACGAGATCGAGGTGGTGCTGGACCAGCTGCGCACCCTCGAGGTCGAGCGCGCGGCCGCCACCGAGGTGCTCGCCGTGCACCTGGGCATCGGCGCCAGCCCGTCGCTGCGGCAGCTGGCGGAGAAGGCGCCCACCCCGTGGAACGACCTGTTCGCCAAGCACCACGAGGCGCTGCTGGTGCTGGTGACCGACCTGCGCAGCCTGTCGGACGCCAACCGCGAGCTCATCGAGGGCGGGATGGCGCTCATCGGCGAGACGCTGCTGTCGGTGCGCACCCCCAGCGCCGGCACCTACGGCGCCAGCGGGCGGGCGCAGAACGGCGACTCGCGGGCGGTCACCCTGGACGGGGCGCTGTGACCGGCACCTTCGGCGGGCTGAACACGGCCCGCACCGCCCTGTGGGCGAACCAGCGCGGCATGGACGTCACCGGCCAGAACCTGGCCAACATGAACACCGTCGGGTACTCGCGCCAGCGCGCCGAGCTGCAGTCGCTCGGCGGCGCCGCCGTCCCGGCCGTCCACGCCGTCAGCAACAACGTCGGTGAGGGCGTCAGCGCCGAGAAGATCGCCCGCATCCGCGACGTCTTCCTCGAGTCGCGGGGCCAGCTCGAGCACGCCACCACCGCCAGCCTCACCGTCGCCGACGACACGCTCGCCGAGATCGAGGACGCCTTCCGCGAGCCCGGGGCCCATGGCATCCAGTCGCAGCTGGCCGACATGTGGTCGGCGTGGGGCGACGTCCACAGCAACTCCACCGAGCCGGGTGCGCGCACCCAGGTCCTGCAGCGCACCGAGACGCTGGTCTCCGGCATGCGGACCACGCGGGCCGCCCTCGACCAGCAGTGGGCCGGGAACTACGCCAGCCTCGGCACGCTGGTCGACGACGTCAACGCCACCGCCGCCTCGATCGCCGACCTGAACGCGCAGATCCGCCGGAGCACGCAGGCGGGCCTGGCGAGCAACGAGCTGGCCGACAAGCGCGACATGCTGATCATGGAGCTCGCTGACAAGGTCGGCGCGACCTCCAGCCCGGCCGGCGACGGCTCGCTGACCGTCTCCGTCGGCGGCGTGACCCTCGTCAACGGGGACAAGACCATCACGCTCGCCCTGCAGGGCGCCGACGACCCCGACCTCCTCGGCAGCGACCCGCCGCGGATCGTGACCTCGCCGGCCGGCGTCGTGGTGCGGGCAGGGGGCACCGCGGAGGGCCAGCTCACCGCGCTGACCTCGACGATCCCGAAGTACCGCGAGGCGATCGACGACCTGGCCCGCCAGCTGGCGACCGACCTCAACGCCGCGCACACCGCCGGCTACGACCTGGCCGGGGCCGCGGGGGAGCCGCTGCTCGACGACGGCACGGGCACCCTGCCGGTCGACCCCGCGACGATCACGGCGGCCAACCTGCGGCTGCGGGTCTCCGACCCGGCGAAGCTCGCCGCGGCCTCGCTGTCCCCGACGGCCGTCGGCGGCGCCCCGTCGGCCGACAACGCCAACGCCGACAAGATCTACGAGCTCAGCCTCAAGACCGGCGGGGTGGACGCGAACTACCGGCAGATGATCGTCGGCCTCGGCGTCGACGCGCAGACGGCGTCGAACCGGCTGACCACCCAGTCGGTGATCAGCACGCAGGTGGACGCGTCCCGCGAGTCGGTGGCCGGGGTGAACCTCGACGAGGAGGTCACCAACATGCTGCAGTACCAGCACGGGTACGCCGCCGCCGGCCAGCTCGTCTCGGCGATCAACTCCATGCTCGACACGCTGATCAACATGGTGCGGTGACCCGGCGATGACGATGCGCATCACCCAGCGCGCGATGGTGCTGACCAGCCTGCAGGGGCTGACGAGCAACCAGCTGGCCGTCGACAAGCTCAACCAGCAGCTGACGTCCGGCCGGACGATCAGCCGCCCGTCGGACTCGCCCACCGGGACGAACACCTCGCTGATCACCCGCAAGGCGATCAGCGCCAACGACCAGTTCACCCGCAACATCACCGACGGCAAGACGTTCCTCGACGCCACCGACTCGGCGATGCAGAGCATGCTCACCCAGCTCCGTCGCGTCCGGGACCTCGCGGTCCAGGCCCTCAACGAGGGCGGGAGCACCGACCAGTCGCTGGAGGCCATCTCGACCGAGGTCGGCGGCATCCGGCAGAGCATGCTGCAGCAGGCCAACCAGGTCGTGCAGGGCCGGCCCCTCTTCGGCGGGGTGACCAGCGGGGACAGGGCCTACGACACCACCACCGGCGCCTACGTCGGGGTCGGCGGCGCGGGCGGGATCCCGGTGCAGCCGCTGGAGCGGCGGGTCTCCGCCGTCGAGAGGATCCGGGTCGACATCACGGGCGTGGAGGCCTTCGGCGACCCCGCGACGGGCAAGGACCTGTTCTCCGTGGTCGAGGACATCGCGGCGGACGTCGGGGACCAGACGGCGCTGGAGGGCCACGTCGCCGACCTCGACGCGGTGCTCGACCGCCTGCTGGAGGCGGCCGCCGACGTCGGCACGCGGTCGACCCGCATGGAGACGGCGGCGGCGGTGAACGTCGACACCGCGCTGAACCTCAAGAGCCGGCTGTCCGACACCGAGGACGTCGACCTGCCGAAGACGATCATGGAGCTCAAGATGCAGCAGAACAACTACCAGGCCGCGCTGCAGGCCACCGCGCAGTCGATCCAGCCCACCCTGCTCGACTTCCTGCACTGAGCGGACGGCCGACCCGATGACGTTGTCGCCCGCTGCCACCAGGCCGGCGTCCCTCGCGGTGCTCGCGCTGGCCGAGCCGATGCCCGGGTTCCCGCGCTACCGGGACTACGTGCTCGTCGGTGCCGACACCGACGGGCTGCTGTTCTGGCTGCAGTCCGTCGCCCCCGACGGCCCCCGGTTCCTGGCCGCGTCGGCGGCCCGCTTCTTCCCCGACTACGCCCCGGTCCTGACCCGGACCGTCCGCGCCGAGCTGGACCTGGAGGACCCGGCCGACGCGCAGCTGTACTGCCTGCTGACCGTCCCCCGCGGGGACGTCGGCTCGGCCACGGCGAACCTCCGGGCTCCCGTCGTGGTCAACCCCGTCGCCGGGCGCGCCCGCCAGGTCGTGCTCGCCGACGCGACGCATCCGATCCGGCGTCCCCTGCGCCGATAACGATGCTGGGCGGCCGGTGCGCACCTGCCGGACCGCCCGCGCCAGGAGGCCACCACAACCCATGGAGGGGTAACAGATGCTCACTCTCACGCGCAGCGTCGGCGAGACGATCCGCATCGGCGACGACATCGAGGTGCACGTCGTCGAGGTCCGCGGCGGCACGGTCCGGCTGGGCTTCAAGGCCCCCCGCGAGGTGCCGATCCACCGCGAGGAGGTCTACCGGCAGATCGCCGAGGCCAACCTCCTCGCCGCGCAGGTGACCGCCGACAGCCTCGGGGCGCTGGCCGCGTTCGTGCCCGCCGTCGCGGCCGAGCCGGCGGCCGACGGGACCGCACCGGCGCCGAAGGCACCGACCGCCTGACAGATCTCGCAGGTGGGGCCCGGCAGATTTGTCAGGCCTCGCCCGCGAGTTCGCGGTCGGTGACGCGGGCACCCACGACACGGGCAAGACCTGCCGAACCGGGCCCCTCACAACTGGGAGGGACACGGCAGGTCTTGTGCCGTGTTGCGGGCTGGCATGAGGCAGATTTCCCCCAGGCACGTAACAGGGGGCGATCACCATGCAACGCACTGCATCGAACAACGCAGCCACGGTCGACAACGAGACCGTGGTGGTGCACGTGCAGCTGCGCCCGCGCCGCGGAGCGACCCGCAAGTGCCTGGCGGCGCTCGCGGCGCTCGCGGCCGAGCACGAGTCGGTCTCGTTCGCCGTCACCGGCGTCAGCAAGGACGACCGCGTCGTCCGGCTGACCGTCGGCGTCGAGCTGGGCCCGCGCACCGCCATCGCGAAGTTCTCCCCGCAGGCGCAGGCGGCCTACGCCTTCGTCAGCGGGATCTTCACGTCGCTGTACGACCACATGCCGGTCTACACCGCCGAGCCCGGCGCCGAGGAGCGCGCCGCGGCCGCGACGCTGATCGAGACCGCCGCCCGCGGCGCCGGCGCGGCCGTGCCCGCGCCCCGCGAGGCCGCGCTCGTCGAGCGCGTCCCCGCCTGACCTCCCCCTCTCCTGTCTTCCCCGCAGTTCGAGGAGTCCCGGTGTCCGACCGTGCGCTGTCCGAGTCCCGATCCGGTGCGGCCGCGTCCCGCGCGCCCCTGGTGTTCGGTGGCATCCCCGAGGCCGAGGGGTGGGAGCTCGCGCCGATCTCCCCGCTCGACCGGGTGCACTTCCGCGTGGACCGGGAGCTGCCCCTCGACCAGTTCCGGGCCGATGCGCCCGACGGCGTGACGGTCAGCTACGACCAGGGCGACGGCCTCTACCGCGTGGACGGCGCCCCCGGGTCGGCGTCGGTGCTGGCCGACTGGGTCAAGGCGTGGTGCGCCCGGCACGGCGCCACCACCGTCGGCCTGCGCGCCGAGACCGACGTCCGCCGCCGCGCGCCGCGCGACCTGCCGCCGGCGTTCCTCGCCGACCTGTGCCGGCACTACGGGCCGGTCAGCCTCAAGCGGCTGCAGCGGAACATGAGCACCATCCGGCTGCACCTGCCCGACCCCGACGACCTCGGCCAGCAGGTCTACGAGTGGGTGCTCAAGGCGGTCAGCCAGTACGACGAGTCCAAGGGCGTCCCGTTCGGCGCCTTCCTGGCCACCCAGCTGTCCAAGTGGGTGCACGACCTGGGCCGCAACGCCCACGGCCGGACCGCCGCCGACACCGAGCACAAGCAGCAGAAGGCGATCGCGGCGTTCATCGCCGAGCACCAGCGCCGGCCGAGCGAGCGGGAGCTCGCCGCCCACATGGGCCAGAGCGTGGAGACCCTGCGCCGCAACTCGCAGACCGTGGCCACCCTCAACGGGCTGCGCAACCTGCAGTCGCTCGACGGCGGGCCGGACACCACGGAGGTGCTGCTGCCGGACTCCTCCGAGGCGCCGGACGAGATCATGGGCGAGGCGGAGCAGACCCTGCTCTCGCACGCGCTCACCGCCGCCTGCGCGCCCGACCCGGAGGCCCGCCGCGACCAGCGCGCCGGCCAGCCCAACGTCCTCGGCTGGGCCACCTGGTACCTCACCACGTGGGGCGGCCAGACGAAGACGCAGCTGTCGAACGACCTCAACACCTCGGTGCGCAACATGAACGTCTACGCCGACCGGGTGGAGAAGGCGCTCAAGCGGCGCCTCGCGGAGCTCGCCGACTGACGGTCCGCCGCCGCCGTCGACCCACCTCGCCGTCCGGCCAGGTGGGTCGACGCGTTCCCCGGGCCTGAGCGGTTCCGCCGAACCGTGCCGGTCGACTCTGTGGGAAACAGCCCGTGACTAGGGTCCATCCAGCCTCCGCGCTGCCGATATCCAACGTGTGACACCGCGCCCGACTCCCAGCCGCCGCACAGCGGCCGGGGCGCCGGGCCGACACGGGGAGGGACAGCGGTGACCGCGATCCACGGGGACCCGCTGCCGCAGGTCCTGGTTCCGCACTGGCTGACGGCGCGGCACCGCGACCAGCTGGCCGCCGTGCTGCACGAGGAGATCGCCGGTGCCCAGCTGCACCCGGTGGCCGCGATCCGGCTGCAGGACGTGCTGACCGAGCTGCACGTGGCCGCGGCGCGCGACGCGGTGTGGCCGGCCTCGGCCGACCGCGTGCGGCGGGCGACCGGCTGGGAGGCCGACGTGCTGCCGGTGCGGCTGTCGGCCGAGGAGCTGGCCGGGGTGCTCGCCGTGCCGGCGCTCTCCGACGAGCTGCGGGCGGTGCTCTCCGGAGTCCCCGCCTGATGGGGGAGAGCCCCTTCGGACGCTCGTCGCTCGGCCTGCTGCAGCGGTTGCGGCCGGAGCCCGTGCGCGTCGACGTCCTCCGCGACGCCGCCGAGGCCGTGCTGCCGCACCTGCGCACCGCCCGCCTGCGGCTGGCCGTCGAACGCTCCGCCGTCGTCCTCGAGGAGGACGAGCGCCGCCTGCACGTGCACCTCGCCGACCTGGCCGCCGACATGACCGACGCCGGGGTGCGCGCCACCCCCGAGGCCGTCTCCGCGGCGCTCGCCACCTGGGTGGCGCACCGGCCGGTGCCCGATGCCGCCGCCACCGCCACCGGGATCGCCGTCCTCGACTGGACCGACGCGACCGAGACCGCCGTCGCGTGGCGGGTCGCCGTCCGCCGCGGGGACCTGCTCGTGCCGTGGACGCCGTCGCCGTCGGCCGACGCCCGCCTGGTGCGCCGCGCTCGCGCGGCCGCCGCCGGCCGGGCCGGCGAGGTGGCGCTGGACCTGCGCACCGAGGGGCCGGTCGGCCTGTGGTCGCACGCCTCGGCACCGCTGCTGGCCACCGCCGGGCTCGTGGAGCCGGAGCGGCTGCGGGCGCGCACCGCCGCGGGCGGTCTCGAGCTGACCGAGATGACCGTGGTCGTGACGCCGCGGCGGCCGGTCGCCTGCGCCGAGCCCGGGGTGGCCGCGCGCCTGGCCGGCGAGACCGGCGAGGCCTGCGTGATCCTGCCCTGGCGCCGCCTACCCGACCTCTCCTGGTCATGACCGCTTTCGGCGCCGAAAGCGGGGAGTGCTCTACCCGAGGTTGCCGTACTCCCAGTGCCAGGGCTCGGGCTTCTCGCCGCCCGGCTGCGCCCACGGCGGGTTGACGAAGCCGAACCGGCCGGCGTTGGCCTGCATCCACGTCCACTGCGGGCTCCCGGCGACGTTGATGCCGCCGCAGAGGTCCACCGCCAGCGCCCAGCCGTGGTTCGACGTGCCGGGCCAGGCCGCCAGCCGGGGCTTGGCGCGGTACGCCGCCACCTGCGAGGCGTACGACCGGTACGAGTCGGTGATGCACAGCGGGCTGCCGAACGCGGCCCGGAAGGCATCGCTCAGCGCGGCGTACGACGCCGCGGCGTCGCAGCGCAGCGCGTGCCCGCCCATCCCCAGCCGGCACAGCGACGACGGCGGGATGCGGCCGTTCGCGAAGCCGCCCCAGGCGGGGTCCACCACGCCCGGCGGGGGGAGCGGGGCACCGCAGGCACCCATGCCGGCGGCGGGCGTCAGCGCCGGGTTCGCCGAGTCCGGCGCGGGCAGCGTCACGCGCACGGCCGTGTCGGCGGTGCCGAGGGAGCGGACGGCGACGGTGTGCCCGGCGGCGGAGGCGCCGACGACCTCGCCGGCGCCCAGGTAGATGCCGACGTCCTGGCCGCCGTCGCCGATCACCAGGTCGCCCACCTGCACGGCCGACACGGGCACGGCGGCGCCGGTCGCCCACTGGGCGGCCGGCGTCAACGGCAGCGCGTAGCCGGCGAGCAGCCACGTCGCGGCGGTGAAGCCGCCGCAGTCGTAGGCGTCGGGGCCGGTGCCACCGGGGACGTAGGGCTTGCCGAGCTGCGCCAGCGCGGAGCTGACCGCGGCGACGGTCTCGGCCGGCAGCACGGTGACCGGGCTGCTCCCGATGACCGCCCACGCCACACCGGGGATCGGCTGCCCGGCGGCGTCGAGCGCGGGGGACATGCCCGCGGGCAGCGCGTCCCCGTCGGTCAGCTCGCGCGCCGACGGAGGGTCGATGCCGGCGGCCGCCAGCGCGGCGAGGTAGTCCTGCCAGCGGCGCAGCGCGGCGGCGTCGCGGTCCTGCTGCACGCCGCCGGTGGTCAGGCCGGCCAGGCCGAGCGCGACCTCCGGCGCCAGGTCGTCGGTGGTCTCGCGGACCTCGGCCAGCGCCTCCGCGGCGGTCCGCTCGGCGGCGCGCAGCCCGGCCCGGGCGCCCGCGACGACCTCCTCGGCGGCCGCGACCGCGGTGGCGGCCCGCTCGGCGCGCACGACCGAACCCTGCAGGTCCTCGTCGGCGCGGTCGGCGAGCGCCTGCCGGTAGAGGACGCCGGCGGTGGCGTCGGGGTGCGCGACGTCGAGGCCCAGCAGGGGGTACCGGGCGGTCGCCGAGGCGCGGTAGAGGTCGGCCGACGCGGCGCCGACGACGTCCTGCTCCGAGGCGGCGGCGGCACGGGCGGTGGCGGCCGCGGACGCGGCGGCGGCCAGCTCGTCGCGCCGCTGGGCGACCTGCTGCTCCAGCTGCCGGTAGCGGCCGGCGGCGTCGACCAGCGTGGCCTGGGCGGCGAGCGCGAGCGAGGTGGCGTCGGTGGAGGTGCCGGCGGCACCAGGGGTGGGCGTCGTCGGCAGCAGGAGGGCGAGGACGGCGGGCACGGTCAGCGCGCCGACGGTCAGGGAGATCCGCTGCGACCAGCGCCGGCGGGCCAGCCGCCGCCGCTCCCTGCGCGCCGCGCGGGCGGCGCGGGCACGGGCGTGGGCGCCGCGGGCCTGGGGACCGCGGACCGCCGGCCGGCGGACGACGGGCTGCCCGGCCGTGGTGCGCTCGTCGAGCAGCTGCCGCAGCAGCGCCGCCTCGCGGGCCGACAGCGGCGGCCGGGCGGCGGGAGCGGCCGGGCGGGTCCGGGACGGCGGAGCCGTGCGCGTGCCAGGCACTGCGTCGTCCCCCCGCGGTCTCGTCCGGACTGGCCGGCCCCGGCTGCGGCGCGCAGCGGAGCCTCAGCCCGTCCATCGACGGGGTGCGGGGGCCGCCCGAGGGGTGGGGGAGGGGCGCTCACCCCATGGGGGGTGGGTGAATCCGGTGCCGGTTCGCCCGATCAGGTGACCGTCAGGGGGCCCACCAGGCGCCGTGCCGGTGGACGAGGGGGATGCGCAGCTCGCCGCCGTCCTCGGTGGAGACGACGAACTCGAGCTTGGTGATCCGGACCGGGCGACCGTCGTCCTCGGGTTCGACGACGCTGCCGGTGGCGAGCGGGATCGGAGGCAGCATGAGGACGTCCTCGGCGGGCTGCTCGGCCATGGTCGGTCCTCCAGGAAAGCGCGTGCGTCCCCACCGTAGGGCCCCGACCAGCGGCGGACCGCCGGGTGGACGCACCGCGGGGGGGGGGGGGGGGGGGGGGGGGGGCGGGGGGGGGGGGGGGGGGGGGGCGGGGGCGGGGCGCGCGGCGGGCGCCCCCCCCCCCCCCCCCCCCCCCCCCGCGGAGGTGGTGCGTCTAGCGGCCGTCGACGGCGACGTAGTCGCGCTCGGTCGCGCCGGTGTAGACCTGCCGCGGCCGGCCGATCTTCGTCGCCGGGTCGTTGATCATCTCCCGCCACTGGGCGATCCAGCCGGGCAGCCGGCCGAGCGCGAAGAGCACGGTGAACATCCGGGTGGGGAAGCCCATCGCCCGGTAGATCAGCCCGGTGTAGAAGTCGACGTTCGGGTAGAGCTTGCGCTGGATGAAGTAGTCGTCGTTGAGGGCGATCTCCTCCAGCTGCCGGGCCAGGTCGAGCAGCTCGTTGTTGCCGCCCAGCTTGTCGAGCACCGAGTCGGCGGTCTTCTTCACGATCGCCGCGCGCGGGTCGTAGTTCTTGTAGACCCGGTGGCCGAAGCCCATGAGCTTGACGCCGGGCTCCTTGTTCTTCACCCGCTCGACGAAGCGCGGGATGTTGCCGCCGTCCTTCTGGATCGCCTCGAGCATCTCCAGCACCGACTGGTTGGCCCCGCCGTGCAGCGGGCCGAACAGCGCGTTGATGCCGGCGGAGACGGAGGCGAACAGGTTGGCCTGCGAGGAGCCCACCAGCCGCACCGTCGAGGTGGAGCAGTTCTGCTCGTGGTCGGCGTGCAGCACGAAGAGCATGTCCAGCGCCTTGACCAGCTCCGGGTCCTGCTCGTACGGCTCGGCGGGAAAGCCGAACGTCATGCGCAGGAAGTTCTCGACCAGCCCGCAGGAGTTGTCGGGGTACAGGAACGGCTGCCCCACCGACTTCTTGTAGGCGTAGGCGGCGATCGTGGGCAGCTTGGCCAGCAGCCGGATCGTCGACAGCTCGACCTGCTCGGCGTTGAACGGGTCGTGCGAGTCCTGGTAGAAGGTCGACAGCGCGCTGACCGCCGAGGAGAGGACCGGCATGGGGTGCGCGTCGCGCGGGAACCCGTTGAAGAACATCTTCAGGTCCTCGTGCAGCAGCGTGTGCCGCCGGATCCGCTGGTCGAACTCCGCGAGCTGGTCGGCCGTGGGCAGCTCGCCGTAGATCAGCAGGTAGCTGACCTCGAGGAAGTTCGACTTCTCCGCGAGCTGGTCGATCGGGTAGCCGCGGTAGCGCAGGATGCCGGCGTCACCGTCGATGTAGGTGATCGCCGACGTGCACGACGCCGTGTTGACGAAGCCGATGTCGAGCGCGACCTGGCCGGTCGTCGACAGCAGCTTGCTCGTGTCGATGCCGTCCGAGCCCTCGGTGGAGGGCACGACGGGCAGGGGCAGTTCTCCACCGGGGTAGCGCAGGGCTACATCTGTCTCGCTCATCAGCACCGGACGCTACTGCTCCGGCGGCCGTCGCGCGGCCTCGCCCTCCCGCTCGGCGGAAGTAGTGACGCTCAGCCCGCCGTCGTCCGCCCCCGCAGGGCGGTCTTGGCCCGGAGGAACTCGTCGTAGTCGCGGTAGTAGTCGGCCTCGTCGTACTCCTGCGAGGCGAGAACCAGGCTGACGCTGCCGCTGGAGAAGTTCTCCAGGTGGGCCCAGACCATCGTCGGCAGGTAGAGGCCGTAGTAGGAGCGGTTGAGCGTGAACCGCTCGCAGTCGGTCCCGTCGTCGACGACCACGTCGAAGCTGCCCGAGACGGCGATGACGAGCTGCTCGAGCTCACGGTGCGCGTGGGCCCCGCGGGCCTCACCGCCGGGGACGTCGTAGAGGTAGAACACCCGCCGCACGTCGAAGGGGACGTGCCGGGCGCCCTCGACGAAGGTGAGGTTCCCGCGGGGGTCGGTGATGCGCGGCAGCTCGATGATGCGGCAGCCGAGCGCGGCGCCGCCCTCGGGCCAGTTCCGGTCCGACGCCCGGCGTCCCCAGGGCAGTGTCCGCCGTTCGGTACGGGCGTGGACCGGGAGGGTGTCGACCGACATCCCTCCATGGAACCGGACGGATCCCGTTTCTCCGGGCAGGACGGGGCGCAGGGGTTGCCGACGGTGGCGCGGGTTCTTGTGGAAGCTCTCCAGCGCGGGCACCGGTCAGGCCGCACGCCGGACGGCGTCGCAGACCTGCTCCACCTCGGCGTCGGTGAGGTAGGCGAAGCAGGGCAGCGAGACGACGTCGGCGCAGGCGCGCTCGACCTCCGCGGCCCCCGTCGGGCCCACCCGGGCGCCCAGCGCCGGCTGCAGGTGGTCGGCCACGGGGTAGTGGACGGCGGTCGCGACGCCGAGCTCCGCCAGCCGGGCGGCGAGCTCGTCGCGCCGCGGGTGCCGTCCGACCGCCAGGTGGCCCACGTCGCCCGGCGCCGAGGCGGGCACTTCGAGAGCGGTGCCCGCCGCGGCCTCGGCGTAGGCGGCCACGATCGCGCGCCGGCGAGCGTTCCACCGGTCCACGTGCGGCAGCTTGACGCGCAGCAGAGCCGCCTGCAGCTCGTCGAGCCGGGAGTTGCGGCCGCCGGGCGTGCCGACGACGTAGCGCTGCGACCACCCGTACTGACGCAGCGCCCGGACCCGCTCGGCCGTGCCGGCGTCGCGGCAGGTCACCGCGCCGCCGTCACCGAGGGCCCCGAGGTTCTTGGTGGGGTAGAAGCTGAAGGTGCCGACGTCCCCGAGCGTCCCGCACCGCCCGGCCGGGGTCGCGGCCCCGACGGCCTGCGCGCAGTCCTCGACGATCGCGACGTGGTCCGGCAGCACCGCGCGCAGCGCCGCGACGTCGGCCGCGCGCCCGTAGAGGTGGGTGACGACCACGGCTGCCGTGCGCTCCGTGCACGCCGCCGCGGCGCTGGCGGCGTCGAGCAGCAGACTGCCGCGGTCGACGTCGGCGACGACCACGTCGGCGCCAGTGGCGCGGGCGGCCGCCGCGGCGTAGCCGCCGGCGTTGCCGGCGGTCACCACCTCGCGGCCCGCGCCGACGCCCACCGCGCGCAGCGAGATCTCGAGCGCGTCCGTGCCGTTGGCCACGCCGACGGCGTGCGGCGCGCCCAGGAAGCCGGCGAGGTCGCGCTCGAAGGCGGCGTGCTGGTCGCCGTGCACGTAGTGCCCGCCGCGCAGGACGGCCAGCGCCGCCTCCTCGAGCTGCGGCTGGAGGTCGCGGTACTCGCGCGCGGTCTCGTTGAAGGGGACGGGCATGGCTCCTGGGACCTCACCGGGGGGAGGGGATGGTGGGCGCGACGGCCCGGTCCGACGCTACGTGGAGACCCGCGTGTGGCTGGTGCGGCTGCTGCGCCGGCCGCTCCGCCGACCCGTCGGACCTGCCCGGTGCGGCGCGGCTGCTCCACTACTCTCGCCGCCGCACCCCTCGTGTCCGGTGGCTTCCCCACGGGGGTCCGCCGGGAGGGCACCACCCAGCGCGTACCGCCGCCCCGTCCGGCTGCGGGGACGACGTGCTGCGCCCGCGACGACGATGGAGCTCGACCTGATGCAGGCAGCGACCGGTTCCGACCACCGCTTGCAGGACAACCGGCAGACCTACGAGCAGATCGTGGCCGCGGTCCGCAGCCACGCGCGCCGCGGGGACGTGGAACGCGTCCTGCGCACCGCCACCGTGGCGGCCAACTTCGCCTACAACGCGCCGACCGGTGCGCTGGCCGATCCGGAGCTCGAGCGGCTGGTCCGGGACGCGGTGCGGGATGACGGCGCCGTCCGGGTCGACCGGCAGCGGGAGGACGGCCGGGTCCTGCACGTCCTGACCGAGGGGTACGCCGTCGGCGGCCACACCCGGCTGGCCTGGCGGTGGATCGAGCGCGACCCGCGCCCGGCCGACGTCGCGCTGACGATGCAGCACGGCCCCGTGCCGGCGAACCTGCAGGAGGCGGTCGCGCGCTCGGGAGGCCGCGTCTATCACCTGCGCGAGGGGTACCCCGATCTCACGGCCCGGGCGCGCGTGCTGCGGGCGCTGATGGACGGCGTCGGCACCGTGGTGCTCCACGTCCACCCGTACGACGCCGTGGCGCTGGCGGCCGCGAGCCTGCCGGGGGCACGCCCGCCGATCGTCCTCGAGAACCACGCCGACCACACGTTCTGGCTCGGGCTCGGGGCGGCCGACATCGTGGTCGACAACCGGGCGATCGGGCGCCGCGTCAGCCGAGAGCTGCGTGGGGTGCCGGACGAGCGGCTCGCCGTGCTCCCCCTGCCCGTCGAACCGGCCGCGGGGGGCTCGACGCGCAGCGCCGTCCGGGAGCAGTTCCGGCTGCGACCCGACCAGGTCGCCGCGGTGTCGGTCGCCAGCGCGATGAAGATGGCGCCGATCTGGGGGCAGGGGTTCGACTCGCTCGTCGGCCGCCTGCTGATCCGGATCCCGGAGCTGGTGGTGGTCCTGGCCGGACCGACGGCGGACGGCGCCTGGGGGCGCCTGGCGTCCACCTTCCCGGGACGGGTGTTCCCCCTGGGCCTGGTGGAGGGCGTGGAGACCCTGTACCCCGGCATGGACGTCTACCTCGACTCCTTCCCGTGCGGCAGCATCACCTCGACCCTCGAAGCCGCCGCCGCGGGTCTGCCTCCTCTCAGCCTGCAGCTGCACCAGGGGTACGCCCAGCTCTTCTGCACCGATGCGCCGGGACTCGCGGACACCGGGTACGCCCACACCGCGCAGGACGAGTACGTGGCGGCCCTCCGCGCGCTCGTCGAGGACCCGGAGCTGCGCCGCAAGCGCGGCGAGCAGGTGCGGTCCGACGTGCTGGCGGCGCACGCCGGAGCCGGCTGGGACGAGGCCCTGGAGCGGGTGTACCGGCAGGTGCGCGAGGTCCCGGTCGCCGACCTGGCGGAGTACCCGCGGCCGGTGGTCGACACGGCGTACGGCAGCACCCTGCTGCCCTTCACCCTCGGGGGGCGGTCGGCGCCGGAGCCTGCCGCGTTCGGCGCGGCCCTCGGGCCGCAGATGGACGGCCGCATGCGCGGCGACCTCTTCGTGGCCGGCCAGGACCGCGGGCAGCGCCGGATGTCGGTGCGCGTGGCGCCCGGCTGGGAGGACCACCCCGCCTGGACGGCGCGGCTCGTACAGCTCGCCCAGGAGCACCCCGAGCTCACGGTGAGCCTGCCCCTCGCCGCGGAGGACGACGGGTCCGGGGCGCGGAGCGTCGCCGCCCTGCAGCCCGTCCTGGCGGTGAACGGCCTCACCACCGAGGACTGCGGGGACCTCAACATCGACCTCCGGCGTCCCTCGTCGGACGGGCCGGCGATCGAGGCCGAGCTGCCGCCGCAGCCCGAGGTGCTCGACGAGCTGGAGCTCATCCTGACCTCGCCGCTGTGGGAGGAGGCGTCGGCCGCCGTCGGCGGCGAGGCGGTCCGGTGACCGCCCCCGCCGTCCCGCCGCTCCCTGGGCTGACCTTCCACCACGTCGGACTGGCCTGCCGCGACCTCGCCGCAGAGACGGCGGCGCACGCCCTCCTGGGGTTCCGGCCCGAGGGCGCGGTCTTCGAGGACCCCCACCAGCGCGTGCGCGGGGCGTTCCGGACCCTCGGGCCGTTCCGGGTCGAGCTGCTCGAGCCCCTGGACGAGCGGTCGCCGCTGCTGGACTGGCTGCAGCGCGGGGTGCGGATGTACCACGTCTGCTACGAGACCGACGACCTCGACGGCGCGCTCGCGCAGCTCGGGCGGGCCGGGCACCGGGTGGTCTCGCCGCCCGCGGCGGCCGTGGCGTTCGACGGCCGGCCGGTCGCGTTCGCCATGCTCCGGACGCGGAGCCTGGTGGAGCTGCTCCAGCGCTGACCAGGGGGCGCCCGGTCACTCCGCGACGGAGAACGACGGTGCGCCGGCGTACAAGGTCCGCTGCAGGCGCACGCGGTGGAGCCCCTGGACCTCCCGCAGGGCCACGGTCTCCCCGGGCCAGCCCGGGTGCGCCACCTCGTCGAAGGCGACCACCGCGCCCTGGGTGATGTAGGGGTCGAGGACTTCCAGGCACGCGCGTGGGGGCGAGGGCCTCGGCGTGCCCCGCCGCGACCCCGTAGTCGCCCTCGCGGGCCTCGCCGTCGAGGGGACACGTTCGGGAACCACCCGCGGCGCCCCGGCCGCCCGGAGGCGTTAGCGCGCGCCCGTGCGGCCCAGCAGCGCCGCCGTCCGCTCGGCCGACGCGCGCAGGGCCGGACCGGCGGTCGCCCAGCGCGCCCGCGTCATGCGGGCCTCCACCGCGTCCTGCGGCACGCCGTCGACCTCCGTGTGGGCCGGGATGGTGCGCACGGTCTCGGCGCCGGACCGGGCGTGGAAGGCGACGACCGCCCGGTTCTCGGCCAGGGTGCGGGAGATCAGCGAGTCCAGGCCCAGCAGCGTGAAGCCGGCCTCGTGGAGCAGCCAGGCGCTCTCCGGCGCCGCCAGGGACCCCGGCCGCAGCACCCAGCGGCCCCACTCCGCCTCGCCGCCGGCGACGTCGTAGATGCCCACGAAGCCCTCGGTGGAGCCGTCGGCGAGCCGGTCGACCGCCCAGTAGTAGTCGCCCTCGCGCCGGAAGTAGTCCTCCAGCCAGCTGACCTGCGCCGCCACCGAGGGGTCGGTCGCGTGCAGGTACCGGGAGCGGCTCGGGTCGCGCCGCAGGTCCACGATCGTCGCGGCGTCGGTCACCGCGACCGGGCGCAGGCGGAATGCGATGCCCTCCAGGTGGAGGTCATGCAGCAAGGTGCCGCTCCGCCGCCTCGGTGATCGCGGCCGAGCCGTCCAGCGCGGCCATCTCCTGCTCGGTGAAGGTGATGCCGAGGCTCTCCTCGACGGCGTAGATGATCTCGATGTGCGCCAGCGAGTCCCACTCGGGCACCTCGGCCCGGGCGACGGGCGCGTCCGGGGGGCTCGGCAGCTTGAGCACCAGCGCGAGCACCTCGTGCACCTGCTGCTCGACGTCCTGGCGGGTCATCCCTCTTCCTCCCAGCTCACGGTGACCGGAGCGTCGTCGACCATCTTCCTGCACGCCGTCGGGTCCCACGGGAGGAGGACCTCACCCGGCGTCGCGACCGGCGCGCCGCTGTGCGCGGCCAGCCACGCGCGGGCGGGCTCGTTGCGCGGACCCGGCCGGTAGGCCACGGCCGCGGTGACGGCGTCGAACTCCTCCATCAGCCGGCCGACGGCGGCGGCCAGCAGCACGTCCTCGATGCCGCGCCCGAGTGCGCGGCAGCTCACGCACAGCTCCTCGACCAGGACCCCGCCGTCGGCTCCCCGCCGGCCGGCCACCAGGGCGACGACGCCGCTGCCGGACAACCGGTCGCCGAGCGCGGCCGTGACCACGTGGACGTCCCCGCCCTCCAGCCAGCTCGCCAGCTCGGCCTCACCGGTGCGCCGCAGTGCCGCGTTGAACTGGTTGGTCTTGGCCGCGAGCGCCGCCATCCGGGGCAGGTGGTCGGCGCGGTCCAACGACAGGTCCAGGCGGACCCGCAGGGAGCGCAGGTACGCGGCGGGATCGCCGTCGGCGAGCTGGACCCGCTCGGCGTCCGCCGCCAGGTCGGCGGCGCGCAACGCGTCCTCCTCGGTGCGCGGGTGACCGTGCAGGCCGGGGAACAGGGACAGCGCGGTGGCCGTCCGCTCGGGGTCCGCGGCGTGGACCAGCCCGCCGATGCGCGTGCCGGCGGAGACCTCGGCGAGCTCACCGGCGTTGTCGTCGACGAACACGACCGCCTCGGGCGAGATCCGCAGCTCGGTCGCCGCCGCAGCCACGCCCTCGCTCTTGGCCCCCCAACCGATCGCCCGTGCCGAGAAGTCCTCCAGCCGGAGGGGGAAGTCGGTGCGCGTGGCGAAGAGGGCCTCGACGTCGCGGGGCTCGTTGCGGGACACGAGGGCGAGGAGGACGCCCTCCTCCCGGAGATCGCGCAACGAGCGCTGGAGGTCGCGGTGCCCCGGGGTGAGCACGACGCCGTCCGGCCCGTCCTCGCCGAGCACGCCCTCGTACAGCGTCATGTCCAGGTCCACGGCGAGCGCCTTGATCCGCGGAGCGACGAGCGCGGGCAGCCAGCGCAGCCCCATCCGCTGCGCCACAAGGACGGCGGCGCGCGCGCTCATGCCGGTGCCGGCGACGGCCCGCGTCCGCGGGTCGACGAAGGCGTCACCCACCCGCCGGGCGACAGCGGACAGGTCCGCGACGGCCAGGCCGGGCATCTCGTGGCGGCGCTGCTCGAGCCGTCGGTTGAACGCCGCCGCGGCCTCGTCGGAGCCCGGCCGGTCCGCGACCAGGAGCGGGGCGAGGGTCCGCGCGCGCAGCGCCCGGAGGCGCTCGACGAGCCAGTCGGCCAGCGCCGCCGGGTCGGTCTCGCGGTAGCGGTCGAAGTCGAGCCAGACCAGCTCGACGTCGGCGGCCGAGCCGTCGAGGGCGGCGCCGCTGAGCGAGTCGTCGTAGTCGCTGTGCTCGAACGTGGCGCAGAGGCCGGCGTACGCGAGGAACGGGGGCAGCAGCGAGGCGACGTACTCGAACGCGGTGTTGCGGTGGACGCGGACGCGCAGCTCCCGGGTCGGCCAGGAGGGCGTCAACGGGAGCAGGTCCAGCCGGCGAGGGGACTCGGCGAGCACGACCGGCTGCCAGTCCAGGCGCTGGAGCGACTGCTCCAGCACGGCGTCACGGCTCGGCGACGACATAGATCTCCGCTGCCGAGTCGGGGTAGCGCTCGCCCAGCCGCAGGAAGGCGTCGAGCATCTCGGGGCTCCACTGCTCGGCGATCTGCGCGTTGGACACCGGCTTGAGCCAGTACCCGCCGGTGTGCGCGACGGTCCAGCCCGCCGCCGCGAAGTCGGCACGCAGGCCGGCCGGGTCGTACACCCGGCGGTGCCCGAAGCGGTGGTCGGTCTCGTTCAGGGCGTGCTCCACCGGCAGCAGCCCCATGAGCACGGCGGCCTGGCGGTGCAGGCTGTGCGCGTTCGGCACCGTGGCGAGCACGACGCCGCCTGGAGCGACCCAGTCCCGGATCCGCACCAGCAGGCCGACCGGGTCCAGCACGTGCTCCAGCACGTGCCCGAGGACCACCGTGTCGAACCGGTGCGCCGGGGTGAACTCCTCGAACAGCGCGTTGACCACCGTAACGCCGGGGAACCGCGCCGACAGCTCCCGGCAGAACGTGCTCGACCCGTCCACGACGGTGAGCTCGGCGAACGCCTCGGCCAGTTCTTCCGTGACGATCCCCTCCGCCGGGCCGAGCTCCAGGCAGCGGGAGCCCCGCCAGTGCCGGCGGAGGATGCCGGCGAAGTAGCGCAGGCTGGTCGGCATCGGGCCGGTGTTGTACAGACCGTCCGTGGCGATGAACTCGAGCCGTTCCAGCTCCTGCTGATTCGTCACGCTCACATCACGAAGTGTGCCAACCCGGTTGCCGACCGTCATCGTGCTCGACGGGGGACGCGCCGTCCGGCACCACATCCGCCCCGCCCGCCCCGGGCCCGGCAGCGGGGTGCGCGACGCGCGCCGCGCACCCCGTGCGCGTCACGGATGGGTCATCGACAGGACGTCGAGGGCCTCGTCGAGCTGCTGCTCGCTGAGCTTGCCCTGCTCGACGTAGCCGCGCTCGAGCACGACCTGGCGGATCGTCTTGCGCTCGGCCAGCGACTGCTTGGCGACCTTGGCCGCCTCCTCGTAGCCGATGTACTTGTTCAGCGGCGTGACGATCGAGGGGGAGGACTCGGCCAGCTCGCGGCAGCGCTCCACGTTGGCGGTGATGCCGTCGACGCACCGGTCGGCCAGCAGCCGGCTGACGTTGGCCAGCAGCCGGATCGACTCCAGCACGTTGCGGGCCATCAGCGGCAGCGTCACGTTGAGCTCGAAGTTGCCGGTCGTGCCGGCGAAGGCGACGGCGGCGTCGTTGCCGATCACCTGGGCGGCCACCTGGATCGTCGCCTCGGGGATCACCGGGTTCACCTTGCCCGGCATGATCGAGCTGCCCGGCTGCAGGTCGGGCAGGAAGATCTCGCCCAGGCCGGTGCGCGGGCCCGAGCCCATCCACCGCAGGTCGTTGGCGATCTTGGTCAGCCCGACGGCGATGGTCCGCAGCTGGCCGGAGGCCTCCACCAGCCCGTCGCGCGAGCTCTGCGCCTCGAAGTGGTCGCGCGCCTCGGTCAGCGGCAGGTCGAGGTCGGCGGCCAGCGAGTCGATGATCGCCGCGGCGAACCCGGGCGGGGTGTTGATCCCGGTGCCGACGGCGGTCCCGCCCAGCGGCAGCTCGCCGATGCGGGGCAGCGAGGCCTCCAGCCGCTCGACGCCGTAGCGGACCGCCGCCGCGTAGCCGCCGAACTCCTGGCCCAGCGTCACCGGGGTGGCGTCCATGAGATGGGTGCGGCCGCTCTTGACCACCTCGGCGAACTCGGTGGCCTTGCGCGACAGCGAGGCCTCCAGGTGCCGCAGCGCCGGCACCAGGTCGCGCACGATGGCGCGCGTGGTGGCGACGTGGATCGCCGACGGGAACACGTCGTTGGACGACTGCGAGGCGTTGACGTGGTCGTTCGGGTGCACCGACCGGCCCAGCGCCTCGGTCGCCAGCGTGGCGATGACCTCGTTGGTGTTCATGTTGCTCGACGTCCCCGAGCCGGTCTGGAAGACGTCGATGGGGAAGTGGTCGTCCCAGCTCCCGCTCGCCACCTCGGCCGCCGCGTCGCGGATGGCCCCGGCGACGTCCTTGTCGAGGACCCCGAGCTCGGCGTTGACGGTGGCCGCGGCGCCCTTGATGGCGGCCAGCGCACCGATCAGCTCGCGCTCGATGCGGGTGCCCGAGATCGGGAAGTTCTCGACGGCCCGCTGGGTCTGCGCCCGCCACTTGGCCCAGGCCGGGACCCGGACCTCGCCCATGGAGTCGTGCTCGATGCGGTACTCCGTGCCGTCCTGCTCTGCGGACACGCTCGCTCCCGGATGGTGTCGGTGGGGACTGTGCTCCGGGAGCGACCCTAGATCCCCGTTCGGTCTCGCTCCGGCCCGGCTCCGCCCGGCCGCCGCGGGCGAGCGCCTACCCTCCGCCGGACCGCCCGCCCCCGGAGGAGCCATGTCCCAGCCGCCGTACCCGCCGCAGCCGGGACCCTGGCCGCCGCCGTCCCCCTACGGCCACGGGCCGCCCCCCTGGGACCCCTGGTCCGGCGGGGTGCCGGGCCCGCCGCCGCGGCGCAGCCGCGCGACCGTCGTGTGGGTGGTCGTCGGCTCGGTGCTCGCGGTCGCCGTCCTCGTCGCCGTGGTGGTGGGCGCCCGCCAGCTCGGTGCCGCGCAGGGCGACGAGCTCTTCTCCCCGGGCGCGGTGGCGACGGGGGAGCCGGCCGCGCCGACCGGCCTGGGCGACGACCCGTACCTCGACGAGCGGGCGCAGGCCTGCCACGACGGGACCATGCACGCCTGCGACGAGCTCTACGCGCGCTCGCCGTCGGGGTCGGCCTACGAGCAGTACGGACTGACCTGCGGTGGCCGGGTGAAGGCCTACGAGGTGTACGCGTGCTCCGACCTGGGCGGGACGGCGGTGTCGACGTCCCCGCCGTCCTCCCCCGCGGGGCTGGGCGACGACCCCGGGCTCGACGGGTACGCGCAGCGCTGCCACGACGGCCTGCTCGACGCGTGCGACGACCTGTACCAGCTGTCCGACCCGATGTCGGACTACGAGCGGTACGGGATCACCTGCGGCGGGCGGGTGGCGCCCTACGCCGTGCCGTACTGCACGCAGCTCGAGGACGACTGACGCCTGGGGCCGGTGGGGTGCGAGCGGCCCCGCGGTCGGCGGTGACGTCGGGTCCGGCCGGGTCGTGCGGCGCTGCCGGGTTCCGGCGCCCCGCCGACCTACGCTCCGCCGGACCCGAGCCCGCACGAGAGGCCCCCGATGTCCGACCCGCAGCACCCGCAGCCCGCCTGGGACGTCGTCGACCCGGGCCTGGGGACGACGCCGGCGTGGGCCCCGCCGGGCACGCCGTACTGGACGGCGCAGCCGTCCTGGACCCCGCCGGCCGGACAGCCGGTGCTCCCGCCGGCCACGTCGTACCGCTGGAAGCCCACCCCGGTGCTGCTCGGCGTCGGGTGCGCCGTCGCCGGGGCGGTGGGCGCCGCGGTCCTCGTCAGCGCCGTCTTCCTCTCCGCCGCCGAGGACATCGGCCGCGAGATGGCCCAGGGCCTCGGCGAGGAGATCGGCGAGTCCGTCGGCGAGGGCATGACGCGCTCGCTGGACGAGTGGGCGTTCGGCGGGCTGCCGATGGAGGACTACGGCGCCGTCGGCCCGGTCGAGCAGTCGCCCCCGGTCCCGCCGGAGCCGGGCCCCGACCCGGTGCTGAACGCCTACGCGGCGGACTGCTTCGCCGGGGAGCTGCAGGCCTGCGACGACCTGTACCACGAGTCGCCGCCCCTGTCGGACTACGAGTCGTACGCCACCACCTGCGGGGGACGGGTGAAGGAGTACACCGTCGTCTCCTGCACGGAACTGGACTGAGGCGCGGCTACGCTCAGCCCCGCCACCACCGCAACTCGAGGAGCGAAAGACCATGTCACAGCCGCCGTACCCGCCGCCGGGCGGCAACGACCCCTCGGGTCGGCAGCCGGGGCAGCAGGGCTGGGGCGGGTCGTCGCCCCAGGACGAGCCGACCCAGCAGTTCGGGTCCACCGGCGCCGGCCAGACGCCCGGTGGTCAGCGCGACGAGACCACGCAGTTCCCGCCGGCCGGGCAGTACCCGCCGCCGGGCCAGCCCGGCCAGCAGGGCTACGGGCAGCAGCCGCAGTACGGGCAGCCGGGCCAGCAGTACGGCCAGCAGCCGCAGTACGGGCAGCAGCCCGAGTACGGCCAGCAGCAGCCCTACGGCCAGCAGGGCTACGGACAGCAGCCGTACGGCCAGCAGCCGCAGTACGGGCAGCAGCCGTACGGCCAGCCCGGCTACGGCCAGCAGCCGCAGAAGGGCAAGGGCGGCCTCATCGCCCTCATCGTGGCCGGCGTCCTCGTGGTCGCCGGCATCGTGGTGGCGCTGATCCTCTTCCTCGGTGGGGACGACGACGACCCGAGCACGACGGCGAGCTCCAGCACCGCCACGACCACGAGCTCGTCGAGCGAGGACGCCACCCCGACGACGTCCTCCAGCGAAGAATCAACCACTAGCGAGGAGACGACGTCGGAGGAGACGACGACCTCCGACGCTCCCAGCGGCGACATCCCGTCGCCCACGGTCGAGCCCACTGGTCTTGGCACCGACCCGACCTGGAACACGCTGGCCCAAGACTGCTACGACGGCAGCATGCCCTCCTGTGACCTGCTCTACGCGGGCACGTCGCAAGACCCGAGCCTGGAGGCCTACGCGCGCTACGCCGACACCTGCGCCGGCCGGCAGCCCGAGGGCACCGGCCAGTACTGCACGGACGCCTTCCCGGGTTGACCCTCCCGCGCCCGTCCGACGGCCCGGTTCCTCGCCCGAGGAGCCGGGCCGTCGGTCGTCCGGACGGTCCGTCGTCACGCGCAGCAGGCGGCGGGTCGCTCCGTGTCGGAACGGGCGGGGTGCGGTGCGCGAGCCGCTAGTCCGCCCGTCGCGGCGTGCCTAGACTCCGCGCCGACCGCACCGGGTGACGGCTCCGCGGAGCGCCCGCCGGCGGCACGTTGGGGGTCGCCCGTGGACAGCGAACAGTTCGGCGTCTACCGCCTCGAGGCCCTGCTGGGCCGGGGCGGCATGGGCGAGGTCTACCGCGCCTACGACACCGAGCACGACCGCGTCGTCGCCCTCAAGGTCCTCTCCCGCGCGCTGGCCGCCGACCGCGGCTACCGCGAGCGGTTCCGCCGCGAGGCCCACCTCGCCGCGCGCCTCAACGAGCCGCACATCGTGCCCATCCACCGCTACGGCGAGATCGACGGTCGGCTGTTCCTGGACATGCGCCTGGTGCCGGGGCGCGACGTGCAGGAGGTGCTCACGCGGGAGGGCCCGATGCCGGCCCACCGGGCGGTGCGGATCATCAGCCAGGTCGCGCACGCCCTCGACGCCGCGCACGCCGACGGCCTGGTGCACCGCGACGTGAAGCCGTCGAACATCCTGCTGACCGAGGAGGGCGAGGACGACTTCGTCTACCTCGTCGACTTCGGCATCGCCCGCGCCCTCGACGACAGCGCCGGGCCCCGGCTGACCACGGCGGGCGCCGCCCTGGGCTCGCTGGAGTACATGGCGCCGGAGCGGTTCCTCGAGCAGCCGATCGACGCCCGCATCGACGTCTACTCGCTGGCCTGCGTGCTCTTCGAGTGCCTCACCGGCCGGGTCCCCATGGTCGGCGACGGCCTGGCCACCCTCATGTACGCCCACCTCTACACCGAGCCGCCGGCGCCGTCGTCGCTGCGCCCGGGGGTGCCGCGCGCCCTGGACGACGTCGTCCGGCGGGGGCTGGCGAAGGACCCGGAGCAGCGCTGGGAGTCCGCCGGCCAGTTCGCGAGCGCGGCGCGCAAGGCGCTCGGGTCGCGGCCGCAGCCGGTCGTTCCGCAGGCGCCGCCGACGTCGATCCAGCCCCGCCCCGTCGTGGGCCGGACGCTCGGCTTCTCCGACCCCGGCCTGCCGGACGAGCCGCCGACGTCGGCGCTGCCGCAGCAGCGCCCCCCGGCCGCGCGGAAACCGGCGCCCCCGGCCGCGCGGACGCCGGCGCCGCCGGCCGCGCGCGACGCTCCCCGGGGGTCGAGGATCGACTTCTCCGCGCCGCCGCCCCGGTCCCCGTCGGCCCCGCCGCTGGGCCCGGTCAGCAGGCCCGATGCCCGGGCGGTGTCCGCGCCGGGCCCGGTCGGGACGCGGGCCGCCGAGCCGCACCCGAGCGGGCCCCTGCCGGTCGGTCTCCCGCCGCCGCCCCCGGCCCGCGGGCAGGCGTCCGCCCCGGCGCCGCGCACGCGCAGCCGGGCGCCGGTGCTGCTGCTCGTGCTGGTGCTCGTGCTGCTCGCCGCGGCCGCGGTGGTCGTGTTCGCGGTGCTCTGAGGGGGGTCAGCCCTCCGCCGGCGCCGCGTCGAACTGCACCGCCGAGTAGGCGCGCAGCTTCGCCAGCGAGTGCAGGCTGTCGATCTGCCGGATGGTGCCCGACCGCGAGCGCATGACCAGCGACTGCGTGGTGCACCCGCCGGCCCGGTACTGCACGCCGCGCAGCAGCTCGCCGTCGGTGATGCCGGTGGCCACGAAGAAGACGTCGCCGCGGACCAGGTCGTCGATGTGCAGCACGCGGTCGAGGTCGTGGCCGGCGTCGAGGGCCTTCTGCCGCTCGTCGTCGTCCTTGGGCCAGAGCCTGCCCTGCAGCGAGCCGCCCATGCACTTGAGCGCGCAGGCGGCGATGATCCCCTCCGGGGTGCCGCCGATGCCCATGAGCAGGTCGACGCCGGTGCCCTCGCGGGCGGCGGCGATCGCCCCGGCGACGTCGCCGTCGGTGATGAACTTGATGCGGGCGCCGGCCTCGCGGACCTCCTGCACGAGCTTCTCGTGGCGGGGGCGGTCGAGGATGCAGACGGTGACGTCGCCGGTGGAGCAGTGCTTGGCCTTGGCGACGCGGCGGATGTTCTCGGCGACCGGCGCGGTGATGTCGACGACGTCGGCGGCCTGGGGACCGGTGGCGATCTTCTCCATGTAGAAGACCGCCGACGGGTCGTACATCGCGCCCCGCTCGGCCACGGCCATGACGGCGATGGCGTTGGGCATGCCCTTGGCCATGAGCGTGGTGCCGTCGATCGGGTCGACCGCGACGTCGCACTCCGGGCCCTGGCCGTCGCCGACCTGCTCGCCGTTGTAGAGCATGGGCGCCTGGTCCTTCTCGCCCTCGCCGATGACCACGGTGCCGTTCATGCTCACCGTGCCGATCAGCGCCCGCATCGCGTCGACCGCGGCGCCGTCCCCGCCGTTCTTGTCGCCCCGGCCGACCCACCGGCCGGCGGCCATCGCGGCCGCCTCGGTGACGCGGACCAGCTCGAGGGCCAGGTTGCGGTCGGGCGCGGGGCGGTCGGTGCGGAAGCCCGCTCCGGCGCGCGGCGTCAGTGAGTCGGGCAGCGACACGGGACCTCCAGGGATCGACCACCGGGTGCTGCGATCCTAGGTGCATGCCTGCAGGCCCGACCGACCAGCGATCCGCCGACGAGCTGCCCGCGGCGCCCGACCCGCGGCTGGAGCGCGCGCGGCGGCAGTCGTTCGCCAACATGCTCCGCTCGCTGGCGCCGCTGGTGGTGATCGTGCTGGCGCTCGTCGCCTGGCAGTCGTTCCGGCAGGGCCCCGACGAGAACCCGGTCAAGCCGATCGACCCGTCGAGCACGATCGCCCTCGCGGCCAACCGGGCCGGCTACCCGCTGGTCGTGCCCACCGGGCTGCCCGCGGAGTACCGGCCCACCAGCGCGCGCACCGACGCCGGGGAGGCGGGGGAGGGCGACGCGGTCACCCTGGAGCTCGGCTACGTGACCCCGTCCGACGAGTTCGCCGGGTTCGTGGTGAGCGGCGACCCGCGCGCCGACGCGCTGACCGCCGTGCTCGCCGACGCCGAGGAGCAGGGCAGCGTGCAGATCGGCGGCGAGACCTGGACCCGCTCGACGCGGCCGCAGAACCGCGACGTCGAGACCGTGCTCAGCCGCCAGGCCGACGGGGTGACCGTGGTCGTCACCGGCTCGGCGTCGGAGGACGAGCTGGAGACGGTGGCCGCGGCGGTGGCGCCCTACTCCGATTGAGCCTCTTTCGGCTGCGCCGCGGCCAGCCGCTCGCGGGCGCGGTCCAGCCAGTGCTGGCACAGCTCGGCCAGCGCCTCGCCGCGCTCCCAGAGCGCGAGCGACTCCTCCAGCGTGAGCCCGCCGGCCTCCAGCTTGCGCACGACCTCGGCGAGCTCCTCGCGGGCCTGCTCGTAGGTCTGGGTCGGCTCGGGGGTGCTCACGCCGGTTCCTCCTGATCGGTGCTGCGGTCCACGCGCACCGGCAGCCGGCCGCCGGCCACCCGCACGCTGAGCAGTTCGCCGTCCTGCACCGCACCGGGCTCGCGCACGAGGGCGCCGTCGGCGCGCTGCACGACGGCGTAGCCGCGCTGCAGCGTGGCGGCGGGGGAGAGGGCGGCCACCCGGGCGCGGGCGTGCTCGAGGTCGCGCTCGGCGCCCTCGACCCGGTGGCTGACCGTGCGCAGGGCGCGGCCGCGCAGCGCGGCGACGTCGTCGGCCCGGCCGTGCAGCAGCCGCTCGGGCGCGGCCAGCACCGGGCGGCTGCGCACCGACTCCAGCCAGCGCTCCTGCTGCTCGAGGCGGGTCGAGAGCAGGTGCCGGGCGCGGGCGCGCAGGCCGTCCACCAGGCGCCGCTGCTCGCCGATCTCGGGCACGATCCGGTGCGCGGCGTCGGTGGGGGTCGCGGCGCGGACGTCGGCGACGTGGTCGACCAGCGTCGTGTCGGTCTCGTGCCCGACGGCGGTGACCACCGGGGTGCGGCAGGCGGCGATCGCCCGCACCAGCCCCTCGTCGGAGAACGGCAGCAGGTCCTCGACCGAGCCGCCACCGCGGGCGATGACGATGACCTCGACCTCGGGGTCGCGGTCGAGGCGCTGCAGGCCGTCGATGACCGACGCCGCGGCCATGGGGCCCTGCACGAGGCAGTGCTCGACGGCGAACCGGACCGCCGGCCACCGGCGCCGGGCGGTCACGAGGACGTCGCGCTCGGCGGCGCTCTCCCGGCCGGTGACCACCCCGACGACCGCCGGCGCGAACGGCAGCGGCCGCTTGCGGACGGCGTCGAAGAGCCCCTCGGCGGCCAGCAGCCGGCGGATGCGCTCGATGCGGGCGAGGAGCTCGCCGAGGCCGACCGCGCGGATCTCGGTGGCGCGCAGCGAGAACGAGCCGCGGGCGATGTAGTAGTCGGGCCGCGCGCGGACGATCACCCGGGCGCCCTCGGTCAGCTCCAGGCCGGGGCGGTCGGCGACGTCGCGGCCGCAGGTGACCGGGATGGACAGGTCGGCGGCCGGGTCGCGCAGCGTGAGGAAGACCGTGCTCGACATGCCCCGCCGCGACAGCTGCGCCACCTGGCCCTCGACCCACACCTCACCGAGCCGGCCGATCCACTCGGCGACCTTGCGCGCGACGGTCCGGACCGGCCACGGCGCCTCGGGGGAGGAAGGGGCGGTCACGCTCCCGAGACTGCCAGGCGCCGCCGACACGGCCGCCGCCCGGGGCGGCTAGGCGGAGGCGGTCGGCGTCTTCTCCAGCCGGTTGCGCAGCATCCGCAGGTACGGCGCGCGGTTGCGGGTCGCCTCCTCGTAGTCGAGGAGCTGCTGCACCGTCGAGGGCGCGTAGCCGCGCAGCCGGCCGCGCAGCTGGGCGATCGACCAGCCGTCGTAGCCCTCGATCGGCGCGGTCCCCGCGGCCTGCGCGCCGGCGGTGCCCTCGTCGTCGGCCGGGCCGGTGCCCTCCGGCACCTCGGTGCTCACGCCGGTCGCCGCGGCCACCGGGGTGCCGCCCTCGTCGGTGGCCTCCGCCGGCGCGGCGACGCCCTCGTCGGTGACGGTGGCCTCGACGGTGGCGATCCCGCCGTCGGGGGTGAGTACGTCGACCTGCTCGGACACCGTGTCCGGGGCCCCACCCGGCTCGCCGGTGGTGCCGGCGGCGTCGGCCTCGAGCAGCGCGTTCTCGACGGCCGTGGCGTCCTCGGTGGCGGCGTCGCCGGGCCCGGGCCCGGCCGGCAGGTCGGCCTCGCGGACCTGCTCGGTGATGTCCTGGACGGCGGCGACGACCTCCGCGGGCGCCGGCTCGGCGGGCAGGCCCGCGAGCTCGTCGTCGACGAGCTCCTCGATGGCCAGCTCCTCGAGGGTGTCCTCCGCCGAGAGGCCCGGGGCCGGGACGTCCCCGGCGACCGCGGCGTCGGCGGCACCGGCCGCGGACGCGTCGGGCAGCGCGACCTCGTCCTCGGGCAGCCCGGAGAGGAGGTCCTCCTCGGCGACGGGCTCCTCGACCCGGTCGAAGGCCGAGTCGCGGAAGCCGGCCGGGGCCGGCGCCTCGGCGGCCGGCAGGTCCTCGTCGAAGGTGGCCAGACCCGGCTCGTCCTCGCCGCGGATGCCCGTGAACACCTCGTCGCCGCGGGCCACGAGGCCGGTGTACTGCTGCTGCAGCCACATCGCGGTCTGCATGGTCAGGCCGACGACCCGCACCGGGAGGCCGGGGAGGGTCTCGGGCAGCTTGCGCGCCTCGTCCAGCACGGTGGCGGCCAGTCCGGCGGCGGCGCGGACGACCTGGGGGATCTCACGGGACATGCGCACAGCCTGCCCCAGAACCCCGCGGACGACACACCCGGTCAGCGCAGATGCACCCGACGGTGGTGCTCCTCTCAGTCCCGGGCGCGCGGCGGCCGCCCACGTACCCTGGGAGGCATGGCTGATCAGCGCGGACGCGTCCTGCTGGCCGACCCGCGCGGGTACTGCGCCGGGGTGGACCGGGCGGTCGTCGCCGTGGAGAAGGCGCTGGAGCTGCACGGCGCACCGGTGTACGTGCGCAAGCAGATCGTCCACAACAAGCACGTCGTCGCCACCCTCGAGCGGCGCGGCGCGGTCTTCGTCGACGAGACCGACGAGGTGCCCGAGGGGTCGGTCGTCGTCTTCAGCGCGCACGGCGTCTCCCCAGCGGTGCACGCCGAGGCCGCGGCGCGGTCGCTGCGGACCATCGACGCCACCTGCCCGCTGGTCACCAAGGTGCACTCGGAGGCCAAGCGGTTCGCCAAGGACGACTACGACATCCTGCTCATCGGCCACCGCGGCCACGAGGAGGTCGAGGGCACCTCCGGCGAGGCGCCCGAGCGCATCCAGCTCGTCGACGGCGACCACGACGTCGCCAACGTCCAGGTGCGCGACCCCGACAAGGTCGTGTGGCTGTCGCAGACCACGCTGTCGGTCGACGAGACGCTGTCGACGGTCGACAAGCTGCGGGAGCGGTTCCCCACGCTGCAGTCCCCGCCGAGCGACGACATCTGCTACGCCACGCAGAACCGGCAGCAGGCCGTCAAGCAGATGGCCGCCGAGTGCGACCTGGTGATCGTCGTCGGCTCCACCAACTCGTCGAACTCCGTGCGGCTGGTCGAGGTGGCGCTGGAGGCCGGTGCGCGGGACGCGCACCTGGTCGACTTCGCCGCCGAGATCGACCCCGCCTGGCTCGACGGCGTCGGCACCGTCGGCCTGACCAGCGGCGCCTCGGTGCCGGAGGTGCTGGTCAGCGAGGTCCTCGACTGGCTGTCCGAGCGCGGCTACCCCGACGTCGAGACGGTCAAGGCCGCCGAGGAGCGGCTCGTCTTCGCCCTGCCGCCGGAGCTCCGCCCCCGCCGCACCGCCGGCTGACCGGGTCTGACGTCCCTCTCTCGTCGGCGAAGGGCGCTCAGCGGCCGGCGGCCAGGCGGATGAGCGCGACCACGATGCCGGCGATGGTCGCCGCGACCATCGCCGGGAAGTTCTGCACCAGCTGGGTGCCCATGACCAGCACGAACGCCTTGACGCCGGACAGCTGCACCGAGGAGGCCGCGAGCAGGTTGACCGCCACGACGGCGGCGAACACCAGCGGCGGGCTGACCACCACGGTGAGCAGGTCGCGCCGGCGGACGAGGAAGGCACCGGCCGCGGTGGCGACGACCAGCCCCGTGGCGGTGATCAGCCCCAGCCCGGTCCAGAGCAGGGACTCGGCGGCGGCGACGGCCACGGTGACCAGGAAGACGCCGAGGACGGCGACGATGCCGCGGGTCCGGCGCCCGGTCTCCGGTGCGGGGCGGCGCGCGGGTCGCCCGGGGCCGCGGTCGGCCTCGGCCGGCCGGCGCTGCGGGCGGGCGTACTCCGGCTCGTCGTAGGCGTAGCGGTCGGCCACGGCGGCGCGGTCGGCGCGCACCGGACGCGAGCGCCGGTCGGCGCGGACGTCGCCCTGTCGCCAGGCGTCGGCCGCCATCGCGCCTCCCGTGGGTCCGCGGGCTGCCGTCGCGGCCGCCCGTCGTCGCCCGCAACGGTAGCCAGGAAGCCGGGCCGGTGGTGGCACCTCGGGGTCGCGTCGGCCCGTCGGCGGGGGGCGGACTCGTCCCGGTGGACGGTTCAGCCGTGCGTGCCGTCGCGAGCGTCGGCGGGAGCGGCGAGGGGCTCGGGCCCGGGGTCGGCGGGCCGCAGCGTGCGGATCGTGGCCTCGAGCTGCTCGGGCTGCGGCACCGGCTGCTCGCCGACACCGAGGGCGTCGAAGCGCCGTGCGGCCGTGAGCACCGACGTCTCGTAGGAGCCGACCGTCTCGTTGTAGCGGCTCATGGTGGCGCCCAGCGCCGAGCCGAGCCGGGTGAGGTGGCCCGACAGCGTGGTCAGCCGGGCGTGCAGCCGGCGGCCCACCTCGAGCACCTGGTCGGCGTCGCGGGCCAGCCGCTCCTGCCGCCACGAGTAGGCCACGGTGCGCAGCAGGGCGAGCAGCGTGCTCGGCGTGGCCAGCACGACGTCGCGGCCGAACCCGTACTCGAGCAGGCCGGGCTCGGCCTCGAGCGCCGTGGTGAGGAAGCCGTCGGAGGGGACGAACAGCACGGTGAACGGGGCGGCCGGCCGGAAGGCGGTGGGGTAGCGGCGGGCGGCCAGCGCGTCGACGTGCGCGCGCAGCTGGCGGGCGTGCGCGGCGACCCGCTGCCGGCGGACCGCCTCGTCGGGCGCCTGCACCGCCTCGATGTAGCCGGTGAACGGCACCTTGGCGTCGACCACGACCTGGCGGCCGTCGGCCAGCGTGACCACCAGGTCGGGGCGGACGCCGGCGTCGGCGTCGCTGGTGCCGGCGGGCTGCTCGACGAAGTCGCAGTGCTCGAGCAGCCCGGCGACCTCGACCACCCGGCGCAGCTGCACCTCACCCCACCGGCCGCGCACGTGCGGCGTGCGCAGCGCGGTGACGAGGGCCTGGGTCTCCTGCTTCAGCTGGGCCGAGGCCTGCCCGACGGTGCCCATCTGCTCGCGCAGCTCGCCGTGGGCGGTCGCCCGGGCCCGCTCCATGCCGGTGAGCAGCCGGTGCATGTGGTCCAGCGACTCGTGCAGCGGCTCGAGCCCGGTGTCCGACGGGCGCCGGCGGGCCAGGAGCGCGACCACGCCGAGGGTGGCCGCGGTGGCGAGCAGGGCACCGAGGAGCAGCCCGAGCAGCAGGGAAGCGGCGTCCATGGTGGGGCAGGGTGCCCGACGCCGCCGACAATTCCCGGCAGGCGGGGCCTACGCGACGGCGGAGGTGGCGGCGGCCTCGTGGTCGAGCAGCCAGCGCTTCACCGGCGTCCCCCACCGGAAGCCGCCGAGCCCGCCGTCGGACCCGAGCACCCGGTGGCAGGGCACGAACAGCGCCGCGGCGTTGCGCGCGCAGGCGTTGGCCGCCGCGCGCACCGCGGCCGGCCGGCCGCAGCGGGCGGCGAACCCGGCGTAGGTGGCCGGCGCACCGGCGGGGATGCGGCGCAGCTCCTCCCACGCCGCCTGCAGGAACGGCCCCGAGCGCTGGCGCACGACGACGTCGTCGATCGCGTGCACGTCGCCGGCGTGGAAGGCCTCCACGGCGTCGAGCACCGGCAGCCGGCCGACCTGCTGCGACGAGACCGGCCGCAGCGAGGCGTGCACGACCGGCAGCAGGTCGCCGACGTCGGCGGTCCAGCCGGCGGCGAGGACGGCGTCGTCGCCGTCCACCACGACGGTGAACGGGCCGGGCGGGGTGAAGATAGTGGCGTGGCGGACGGTCATCAGGCGCTCCGATCCAGGGAGGGGGTGCGGGTGAACAGGGAGGGCACGGCCAGTGCCCAGAGGTGCATCACGGCGTAGGACCGCCACGGCCGCCAGCGGCGGGCGGCGTCGGCGTCGGAACTGCCGAGGGCGGCCAGCGACCGGCGCAGCGCCAGGTCGCCGGGCAGCCAGACGTCGGGGTCGGCCAGGCCGCGCAGGCCGACCAGCGCCGCCGTCCACGGGCCGATCCCGGGCACGGCGACCAGCGCGCGGGCGGCCTCCTCGCGGTCGGCACCCGGGCCGAGCGGGATCGAGCCGTCGGCCAGCGCCGCGGCCAGGGCGTGCACGGCCCGGCGCCGGGCGCCGGTCAGCCCGGCGGACCCCAGGTCGGCGTCGGCCAGCGCCTCCGGCCGCGGGAACGCGTGCGTCAGCGTGCCCACCGGCTCGGGCAGCGGCGTGCCGGCGGCCCGCAGCACCCGCGCGGTGAGGGTGCGGGCGCCGGCGACCGACACCTGCTGCCCGAGCACGGCGCGCACCGCCAATTCCGCGGCGTCGGGCGAGGTGGGCACCCGGCGGCCGGGGGCGATCGCGACCAGCCCGGCGAGCGCGGGATCGGCGCCGAGCACCTCGTCGACCGCGGCGGGGTCGGCGTCGAGGTCGAGCATCCGGCGGCAGCGGCTGACCGCCGCGCCCAGGTCGCGCAGCGACGTCAGCCGCAGCCGCGCGGTCACCGACCCGTCGCGGGCGGGGGAGAGGCGCACCACCGCCGCCCCGTGCGGCAGGTCCAGCACGCGGGCGAACGTCGTCCCGTCCCACTCCTCCAGCCCGGGGACGGCGTGCGCGCCCAGGAAGAGCAGCACCTCGTCGGCGGCGAACGGCGCGCGGGCGGTCAGCCGCAGGGTCAGCTCGCCCGGCGTGCCGGCGGTCGCCCCGCGGCGCCGGGTGCGCAGCGCGGTCGGGGTGCTGGCGAACACCTCGCGCACGGTGTCGTTGAACTGCCGGATGCTGGCGAAGCCGGCGGCGAAGGCGACGTCGGCCATGGGCAGGTCGGTGGTCTCGATGAGCACCCGGGCGGTCTGTGCCCGCCGGGCGCGGGCCAGCGCGAGCGGGCCGACGCCCAGCTCGCCGACGAGCAGCCGGTGCAGCTGCCGCTCGGAGTAGCCGAGCCGCGCGGCGAGGCCGGGGACGCCGGAGCGCTCCACCTCGCCGTCGGCGATCAGCCGCATCGCGCGGGCGACGACGTCGGCGCGGACGTCCCACGCCGGCGACCCGGGGGCGGCGTCGGGCCGGCAGCGGCGGCAGGCGCGGAAGCCGGCCGCCTGCGCCGCGGCCGCGGTGGTGAAGAAGGAGACGTTGCGGGCCAGCGGCGTGCGGGCGGGGCAGGACGGCCGGCAGTAGATGCCGGTCGTGTGCACCGCGGTGAAGAACCAGCCGTCGAAGCGGGCGTCGCGGCTGGCCACCGCGCGGTAGCAGCGCTCGTGGTCCAGGGCCTCGGTCACGGACCCCAGCCTGCCAGCCGGGAGGAACGGTGACTGGCGGTTTCCGGACACGGCCGTGGAGCGCCGCGACGTTCCCAGCGGAGGGCCGGGAGCCCTACGCTGCCGGCCGGCAGGGGAGGCGCGCCATGGTGCAGCCGGGGCTCGACGTGGGGACGGTGGTCTCCCGCTACCGGGTGGAGGAGCTCGTCGCCCGCGGCGGCATGGGCCTGGTCTACCGCGCCGTCGACCTGCGGCTGGACCGGTCGGTGGCGCTCAAGGTGCTGACGCCGGAGCTGTCGGAGGACGCCCGGTTCCGGGAGCGGTTCGTGCGCGAGTCGCGGCTGGCCGCCGCCGTCGACCACCCGCACGTCATCCCCGTCTACGAGGCCGACGAGTGGCACGGCCTGCTGTACCTCGCGATGCGGTTCGTCCGCGGCGCCGACCTGCACACGGTGCTGGCCACGCGCGGGCCGCTCGACCCGGCTCCCGCGCTCCACCTGCTCGACCAGGGCGCCGACGCCCTGGACGCCGCGCACGAGGCGGGGCTGGTCCACCGCGACGTCAAGCCCGGCAACTTCCTGCTGTCCGGCGCCTCCGCCGAGGTGCTGCCGCCGCGGACGCACGTCTACCTGACCGACTTCGGCCTGACCAAGCGCGCCACCAGCGGCAGCGGGCTGACCCGCACCGGCCAGTTCCTGGGGTCGCTGCACTACGTCGCCCCGGAGCAGATCCGGGGCGAGGACGTCGACGCGCGCACCGACGTCTACGCGCTGGCCTGCGTCGCGCACGAGGTGCTCGCCGGCGCGCCGCCGTTCCCGCACGAGGAGCAGGCCGCGCTGCTGTGGGCGCACATGTCGACGGCGCCGCCGCCGGTCACCGACGCGCGGCCGGAGCTGCCCGGCGCCGTCGACGACGTGCTCGCGGCCGGGATGGCCAAGGACCGGCACGACCGGCCGGGCTCGGCCGGGGAGTTCGTGCGGGCGCTGCGGACCGCGCTGGGCGAGGAGGTCCCCCCTGCGCCGGCGCGCACCGCGCGGACGCCGGCCCCGCCCACCGTCCGGCACGCCCGCCACCACACGCCCGTCCAGCCGGAGCCGCCCCCACCCGTCCAGCCGCCGGTCACCGAGCCGCCGGTCCCCGAGCCGCCGGCTCCCGAGCGGCGCCGACGGCGGTGGTGGCCGGCCGCCGTCGCCGCGCTCGCCGCGGTCGCCCTGGTCCTGGCGCTGTGGCGGCCGTGGTCGTCGGGGCCCGATCTGGAGACCCGTGAGCTCGTCGTCGTCCCTTACGCCGCCGATCTGCCGGCCGACTGGGAGATGCACCCCGTCCAGGGCGTGACCGACGCGCTCGTGTTCGGCCCGGCGGGCCTGGTCGTCCCGACGGGCGGCAACGGGGAGGAGTTCGCGGACGTCGCCGCCCAGGAGCCCGAGCGGTCGGTCGGCGTGCACGTGTCACCCGGCACGGGCCTCGAGGACGAGGCCGTGGGAGATCTGCCGGGCCAGATCGCGACCGCGTTCCCCGGGGAGATGGACGTGCGGGTTGCGGGTTCGGCGGAGGTCGCCGGGCAGGACGGCTTCCGGCTGGAGGGCACCTACCGGCTGGGCGGGGCGGATCTCGGGATCCACGGCGTCGTCGTCGGCGGCGAGATCCTGCTGCTCTGCGCCGCCCCCGAGAGCATCTACGACGACTGGCGGCCGACGTTCGAGGAGATCACGGCGTCGGTCCGGACCGCCTCGTGAGTCAGCGGTCGACGAGCACGCCGATTCCGTCGAGCAGCCGCGCCAGCCCGAACTCGAAGGAGCGCTCGGGGTCGTAGGCGCCCAGCTCCTGCCCGGCGACCGGCCCCACCCGCGCCGCCGTCGGGTACCGCGACGCGTCGAACACCTGCGCGACGTAGGGCTCGGTCGCCTCCCACCACTGGAGCTCGGTGATGCCGGTGGCCCGCTCGGCGTCGGCCTTCTCGTGCACGCCGGCGACCGAGCCGCGGACGAACCCGTTGACCAGCGTGACCAGCAGGTCCATCTCCACCTCGGAGAGGCCCAGCCCGTCGACCGCGCGCAGCTCGACCTCGTACTTGCGCATCAGGTTCGGCCCCAGCGGCGGGCGGCCGGTGGCCACGTGCAGCGCCCACGGGTGGCGGACGAACAGCGCCCAGTTGGCCCGGGCCATCCCCTCCAGCCGCGCGCGCCAGCCGCCGGCCAGCAGCGCGTCGTCCTCGGGGTAGAGCTCGCCGAGCACCGAGTCGAGCATCAGGTCGACGAGCTCGCCCTTGCCCGGGACGTGGGTGTAGAGCGACATGGCACCGACGCCGAGCTCGCCGGCCAGCCGGCGCATCGAGACCGCGGCCAGGCCCTCCCGGTCGGCGAGCGCGACCGCGGCGGCGACGATCCGGTCGACGTCGATCCCCGGCCGCGGTCCGGGGCGGCTGCCGTCGCGGCCGGGCGTGCGCCACAGCAGCGCCATGCTGCGGGCCGGGTCGCCCGTCCCCGTGAACTCGGTGGCCATGCCGACAGCCTCCCCCACGCACTGGCGCAACGATCTCCGTACGGCGTATGGTGTCACTCCCGTGAATGACATACACCGTACGGAGACATGATGACAGCGGTGATCGAGGTGGCCGGGCTGCGCAAGGCGTTCGGCGGGACGACCGTGCTCGACGGCGTCGACCTGCAGGTGGCCGGCGGGCAGGTGTGCGCGCTTCTGGGGCCGAACGGCGCCGGCAAGACGACGGCGGTCAAGATCCTCACCACGCTGCTCCGGCCGGACGGCGGCCGCGCGGCGATCGCCGGGATCGACGTGGTGGCCGAGCCCCGCGCGGCGCGCCGGCGGTTCGGCCTGGTGGGCCAGTCGCCCGCGGTCGACGAGGTCCTCGGCGGCCGGGAGAACCTGGTGCTCTTCGCCCGGCTGCACCACCTCGACCGCCGCGCGGCCCGCCGCCGGGCCGACGCGCTGCTCGAGCAGGTGGGGCTGGCCGGCACGGGCGGCAAGCCGGTCCGCCAGTTCTCCGGTGGCATGCGGCGCCGCCTCGACATCGCCGCGGCGCTGGTGCTCGCGCCGCAGGCGCTGTTCCTCGACGAGCCGACCACCGGCCTGGACCCCGCCGGCCGGCAGGACGTGTGGGACGCCGTCCGGGCGCTGGTCGCCGGCGGCACGACGGTGCTGCTGACGACCCAGTACCTGGAGGAGGCGGAGCGGCTGGCCGACGACGTGTGCGTGCTCGACGGCGGCCGGGTGGTCGCCCGCGGCACCCCGCGCGAGCTGACCGCCGCGGTCGGCGGCGACCGCCTGGAGCTGGCCCTGGCCGACCCGGCCCGCGCCGACGAGGCGCTCGCCCTGGCCGGGCGGGTCGCGGAGGGGCCGCCCGGACCGGCCGGCGCCGGGGCGCGGGTCACCGTCCCCGTGCCCCGGCGGCCCGGGGTGGTGGGAGAGGTGGTGCGCGCGCTCGACGAGGCCGGCATCCGGGTGGACGACGTGGTGCTCCGACCGACGACCCTGGACGAGGCGTACCTCCGGATCACCGGCGCCCGGCAGGAGGTGGCGGCGTGACCGCCCTGCTGCCCCGCGAGGCCCTGCCCGAGGAGACCCTGGCCGACCGGCTGCGCTGGGCGGTCGCCGACGCCGTCACCGTGGCCGGCCGCGACGTCGCCCACTGGCGCCGCCAGCCGGCCGGGCTGCTGGTCAACGCCCTGTTCCCGGTGCTCCTGCTGCTGATGTTCCTGTTCCTGCTCGGCGGCGGGATGGCGGTGCCCGGCGGCGGCAGCTATCGCGAGTTCCTCGTGCCGGGGCTGCTGGCCATCACGATGGTGTTCGGCATCGAGGGCACCATGACCGCCGTCGTCACCGACACCGCGCGCGGGGTCACCGACCGGTTCCGCTCGCTGCCCATGGCGCCGTCGGCGGTGGTGGCCGGGCGCTGCCTGGCCGACATGCTCTCCTCGGCCGTCGGTCTGCTGGTGCTGGTGGCCGCCTCCCTGGCGGTGGGCTGGCGGCCGGTCGACTGGGGCGCGCTGCCGGCCGGGATCGGCCTCCTGCTGCTGCTCCGGCTGGGCTTCCTGTGGGCGGGCATCTGGCTCGGGCTGGTCGCCCGCGACCCGGCGAGCGTGACGGCGGTGCAGATCCTGGTGTGGCCGTTCGTCTTCCTCTCCAACGCCTTCGTCGCCGCGTCGGCGATGCCCGGCTGGCTGGCCACGGTCGCGGAGTGGAACCCGCTGGCCGCGACGGTCACCGCCGTCCGCGACCTGTTCGGGGCGCCGGTGGGCACCGGCGGCGGCTGGGCCACCGAGCACGCGATGCTGCTCGCCGTCGCCTGGCCGGTGGTGCTCACGGCGGTCTTCGCCGTGCTCGCCGTCCGCAGGTACCAGGGGCTGTCGCGGTGACCTGACGGCGGACGTCCACCGTCCACCGACCGGTGGACGGCGGACCAGCGGTTCGGCGGTCCCGGGCGGCGGCAGGCGTCGCGAGGCTTCTCGGCATGACGACGACGCAACCGGCGCCCGGGCCGACCACCCCGGCGCCCGGACCCGAGGCCGCGGTGCACGTGCGCGGCCTGGTCAAGCGCTACGGCGACCGGACCGTGGTGGACGACCTCGACCTCGACGTGCGCCGCGGCGAGGTCTTCGCGCTGCTCGGCCCGAACGGCGCCGGCAAGACGACGACGGTCGAGATCCTCGAGGGCGTCCGCCGCCGCGACACCGGCGACGTGACGGTGCTCGGCGCCGACCCCGCGACCGCGGGGCGGGCGTGGCGGGACCGCGTCGGCGTCGTCGGGCAGTCGACCGGCGCGGGCAACGCGCTCACCGTCCGGGAGACCGTGGCGCACTTCGCCCGCTACCACGCCACCCCCCGGGAGAGCGGCGAGCTGATCGCCGCGGTCGGGCTGACCGAGCAGGCGGGCACCCGGGTCGACCGGCTGTCGGGCGGCCAGCGCCGGCGGCTGGAGGTGGCGCTCGGCGTGCAGGGCCGGCCGGAGCTGGTCTTCCTCGACGAGCCGACGACCGGCCTGGACCCGGCCGCCCGGCGGCAGTTCTGGACGCTGGTGCGCGGGCTGCGGGCCGACGGCGCCACCGTCGTCCTCACCACCCACTACCTCGACGAGGCCGCGCAGCTGGCCGACCGGGTCGGCGTGCTGTCCGGCGGCCGGCTGGTCGACGTCGCCCCGCCCGACGAGCTGGGCGCCGCCCTCCGCGAGGTCGCCACGGTCGCCTGGACCGAGGGCCGCCGCCGCCGCGAGATCCGCACCGACGCGCCCTCCGCCGTCCTCCGCGACCTGCTCGCCGCCGGCCGCGAGGTCCCCGACCTGACCGTCACCCGGCCCGGGCTGGAGGACGTCTACCTCTCGCTCGTCGAGCCCGCACCCGCCGCCGGAGGAGCCGCGCGATGACCGCCCTGCAGACCCCTGCCCCGCCGAGCGCGCTGTCGATCGGCCGCGCCCGCACCGCCCTCGAGCTCCGGCTCTTCCGCCGGGACCCGGCGCAGGTGGTGTTCTCCTTCGCCTACCCGATCGTGATGCTGGTGATCTTCGCGTCGGTCATGGCCGACGACGACGACGCACCGGCCGGCGTGCCCTACGCGCAGTACTTCCTCGCCGGCATCGCGGCGACCGGCATCCTGCTGACCAGCTTCCAGGCGGTCGGCACCGCGATCGCCCAGGAGCGGGAGAACGGCGACCTCGCCCGGCTGCAGACGCTGGGCACGCCGCCCCTGGCCTACTTCCTCGGCAAGGCCGGGCAGGTGCTGGTGACGACCGTGGCCCAGCTCGCCGTGCTGCTGACGGTGGCGGTCCTCGCCTACGACGTCGAGCTGCCGACGACGGTCGACCGGTGGGCCACCTTCGCCTGGGTGGTGCTGCTCGGCGCCACGGCGGGGACGGTGCTGGGCATCGCGGTCTCCGCGCTCGGGGGCAGCGCCCGGGCCGTGGCCAACGGCATCACCGCCGTCGCCGTCGTCCTGCAGTTCTTCTCCGGGGTGTTCTTCGTCTTCTCCGAGCTGCCGACCTGGATGCAGCAGGTGGCCGCGCTGCTGCCGCTGAAGTGGATGGTGCAGGGCATGCGGTCGGTCTTCCTGCCCGACTCCGCGGCCGTCGCGGAGCCCGCGGGGACGTGGGAGCACGGGACCACTGCCGCGGTGCTGGCCGCGTGGGTGATCATCGGCCTCGTGGTCTGCGTCAGGACGTTCCGCTGGCGGCGGGCGGGGTGAGCTCCGCGCAGCGCCGGCGCCTCGCGGTCCTCCCCGCTCGCGGTGGGGAGGACCGCGAGGCGCCGCTGTCCCCGCGCAGCTGGCGGGGGACCGTGGTCGGCCTGCACGGCGTCTTCGCCGTCCTCCTCGCGATCGCGCTGGTCACCACCGCGGTCGGCCGGGTCGAGGGCTCGCGGTGGATCACGCTGGCCGCGCTCCTGGTGCTCGGCGTGGCCTACCTGGTGCTGGGCGCGCCGGCGATCGCCGGCGAGCACGACGGCCGGGCGGTGGCCTACCTGCTGGTGCTGGTCGGCGTGTTCGTCGTCCTGGGCTGGCAGGCGCCGGAGCTGCTGTTCCTGCTGTTCCTGGCCTATCCGCAGGTGTGGTTCCTGGTCGAGTCGCCGCGGCCCGGCATCGTCTGGACCGTGGCCCTGGCGCTGGCCAGCACGGTGGGGCCGGCGATCCACTGGGCGCAGGGGACCGAGCCGCTCGTCGGCGTGCTGCAGACCCTCATCGGGCTGGTGTTCAGCATCGCGCTGGGGCTCTGGGTGAGCCGGGTGCTCGAGCAGAGCCGGCAGCGGGCCGCGCTCATCCACGAGCTGGAGACGACGCGGGCCGAGCTCGCCGCCGCCCACCACGAGAGCGGCGTGCTGGCCGAGCGCGAGCGCATGGCCCGCGAGGTGCACGACACGCTGGCGCAGGGCTACACGAGCATCGTGGTGCTGGCGCAGACCGCCGCGGCCCAGCTCGCCGCCGACCCGGCGGCCGCCGCCGAGCGGCTGGCGCTGATCGAGGAGGTCGCCCGGGAGAACCTGGCCGAGGCGCGGGCGATGGTGGCCGCGTTCTCGCCGGTGCCGCTGGAGGGGGCGACCCTCGTCGAGGCGCTGCACCGGCTGGCCGAGCGGTTCGGGCGGGAGACCGGCGTGGCGACGCGGGTGGACACCGCCGCCCTCGACGAGGGGCCGGCGCTGTCGCGCAACGACGAGGTCGTGCTGCTGCGCGGCGCGCAGGAGGCGCTGAGCAACGTGCGCCGGCACGCCGGCGCCACCGCCGTCGTGCTGCGGCTGTCGGTGGTCGGGGAGGCGGGGGAGCGGCAGGTGTCGGTGCACGTCGAGGACGACGGGGTGGGCTTCGACCCGGGCGCGGCGAGCGGGTCCGGGCTGGCCGGGCTGCGCCGCCGGGTGGCCGAGGTCGGCGGTTCGGTGGACGTGGTGTCGGCGCCGGGGGAGGGCACGCGGGTGACGGTGCGGGTGCCGGAGGCGTGAGCACCAGGGTGCTGGTGGTCGACGACCACCCGGTGGTGCGGGGCGGGCTGGTCGGCTGGCTGGACGCCCAGCCCGACCTCACGGTGGTGGGGGAGGCCGGCGACGGGCTGGAGGCCCTGGCCCGGGTGGCCGAGACGACGCCGGACGTCGTCCTCATGGACCTGCGGATGCCGCGGATGGACGGCGTCACGGCGATCGAGCGGCTGGCCGCGGCGCACCCCGCCGTCCGCGTGCTGGTGCTGACCACCTACGACACCGACGCCGACATCGTGCGGGCGGTCGAGGCCGGGGCGACCGGCTACCTGCTCAAGGACGCGCCGCTGCCGCAGCTCGCCGACGCCGTGCGCGCCGCGGCCCGCGGCGAGACCGTCCTGGCGCCGCCGGTGGCCGCGCGGCTGGTCTCGCGGCTGCGGGCGCCGGCGGTGGAGGCGCCGACGCCGCGCGAGCTCGAGGTGCTGCGCGGGGTGGCGCGCGGGCTCACCAACGCCGAGATCGGGCGGGAGCTGTTCATCGGCGAGGCGACGGTGAAGACCCATCTGCTGCGGGTGTTCACCAAGCTCGGCGTCGACGACCGCACGCGCGCGGTGATGGTCGCCGTGGAGCGCGGCCTGCTGCCCCGCCCCGGCGCGTAGGGCGCCGCCACCCCGGCGTGTCGACACGCCGGAAGGTGCTTCACGCCGCAAGGAGACGTCTGGCAGCGCGCCGTCGGGTGGGTGGATGCCTCCGCACCGGGGGCGTCGAGCCAGATGGGGCTCCCGCACGTGCCGAGCATCGGGGGACGCTCATGGCGACCGGATCCGCGCACCGCTCCCGCCTCCTCGCCGTGCTGGCCGGGGCCCTGCTCGTCGGAGGGCTGGCCGCGCCGCCCGCCCTCGCGGCGCCCGCCCCGGACGAGCCGCCGCCCGCCGTCGACGTCGGGATCGAGGGCGCGCAGGCGGCGCTGGTGCGCATCGAGGTCACCGCGGTCACCAACATCGCGCACATCAACCACAGCACCGGGGACCTGGTCATCCACCAGGACTCCTACCCGGTGCGGCAGGGGCAGGCCACGGGCGTGCTGGTCAGCGCCGACGGCATCGTCGCCACGCTCGGGCGCGAGCTCGCCGTGGACCTCGACCGGATCACGGTGCCGGCGGCGAACCAGCTCTTCGTCGAGCACATCGGCGCGCAGCTCGTGGCCGGCAACGGCTCCCTGTCGCCCACCTCCGCGACCGATCCGGACCTCGACCAGCACCTGCACCACTGCTACCCAGCGGGTCGACCACTGCATCGTCACCGCGGACCTGCAGTACGACGTCGTGCTGCTCACCGAGGAGCCGCAGCGGGTGCGGGCCGTGCCGGTCTTCGGCGAGAACGGCGGGCCGACCGACGTCGTGCTGCTCCGCGTCGGAGGGTCCGCGACGCCCACCGCGGCGCTGTCCAGGGGCGGGGTGCCGGCCGAGGCGACGCTGGCCGGCTTCGACACCGCGGTGCCGGAGGACCCGGCCGGCTGGGCGCCGGCGACCGTGCCGGTGCAGGTGGCCGACGGTGCGGTGACGGCGGCCGCGGACCAGGGCCTGCGCGACCGGTTCGGCGCGGGCCTGACCGGCGGGCCGCTGCTCGACCCGGAGAGCGGCGAGGTCCTCGGTCTCGTCGACTGGGACCGCTCCGGGGACGACGGCACGGTGGTGGGGGCGGCGGCGATCAGCGAGGCCCTGACCGAGGCGGGCATCGCGACCGACCGGTCGCCGTTCGACGTCGCCTTCACCCGCGGCCTGGAGCTGTTCAACGACGGCCGCTACAGCGCCGCGGCGCAGCGGCTGGAGTCGGCCGGCGAGTTCTTCGAGTCGGCGCTGGCCGACCGGCACCGGCAGACCGCCACCGACCTGGCTGCCGGCGAGGAGCCGGCGGCGGCCGAGCCCGCCGACGGGGAGCAGGGGACGCCGTGGTGGCTCTGGGCCGCGGTCGCCGGGGGCGCGCTGGTCCTCCTGCTGCTGCTCTGGTGGCTGGTCGCGCGGCGGCGCTCGCGCCGGTCGGGACCACCCGCCGCCCCGGGCCCGCCCGCCCCGGGCCCGCCCGCCCCGGGCGCTCCCGGCCCGGGCGCTCCGCACGACGCGGAGCCCGCGCCGGTGCTGCTCGGGCCGTCGTCGGTGCCACCCCCGCCGTGGCCGAGCCCGCCGTCGCCGGTCCCGCCGGCCGGTGTCCCGGCGCCGCGACCCGCGGGCCCGCCGGCCGCGGGTGCGCCGGTGGCGGTCGCGCCGGTGCCCGTGCGGGCGGGGGAGCCGTCGTGGCCCCCGGTGCCGCCCGGCGCGGCGGCGGCCGCGGGCCCGCCGTCGGGCCGCCGGCCGGCCTTCTGCGTCAACTGCGGTGAGGGTGTGCCGGCGCAGGGCCGCTACTGCGGTGCCTGCGGCAGCCCGGTGCCCGGCTGATGCAGCCGCTGCTGCAGCAGGGCGTCGAGGTCTCGCGCTACCGGGTGGAGGACCTCGTCGCCCGCGGCGGCATGGGCCTGGTCTACCGCGCGCGGGACGTGCGCCTGGACCGCCCGGTGGCGCTCAAGGTGCTCTCGCCCGACCTGTCCGACGACGAGCGCTTCCGCGAGCGGTTCGTGCGCGAGTCACGGCTGGCCGCGGCCGTCGAGCACCCGCACATCATCCCGATCTACGAGGCCGACGAGTGGCAGGGGCTGCTGTACCTCGCGATGCGGTTCATCCACGGGGCCGACCTGCACACCGTGCTGGCCACCCGCGGTCCGCTCGACGTCGCCACGACCCTGTTCGTGCTGCAGCAGGCGGCGTCGGCGCTCGACGCGGCCCACTCGGCGGGGCTGGTGCACCGCGACGTGAAGCCGGCGAACCTGGTGATGTCGGGGGCGACGGCCGAGCGGGTGCCGCCCGACGTGCACGTCTACCTGACCGACTTCGGGCTGACCAAGAAGACGTCGTCGGCCTCGGGCATCACCACGACCGGCCAGTTCCTCGGCACGCTCAACTACGTCGCGCCGGAGCAGATCCGCGGCGACGACGTCGACTCCCGGGCCGACGTCTACGCCCTCGCCTGCGTGACCACGGAGATGCTCACGGGGGAGCCGCCGTTCGTCCGCGACACCGACGCCGCGCTGCTCTGGGCGCACATCAACGCCCCGCCGCCGTCGCTGGCCGCGCGCCGGGCCGACCTGCCGCCGACAGTGGACGGGGTCATCGCCCACGGGATGGCCAAGGAGCGCGCCGACCGGCCGGAGAGCTGCGGTGCCTTCGTCGCGCTGCTCCGCGCGGCCACGCAGACACCGATGGGCCCGGTGTCCTCCCCGCCGGACGACCCCCCCGTCGTCCTCCGGGGACCGCTGCCGGACCCCCGGCCTGGGCACCCGAGCTTCCCGAGCGGCGCGCGCTCGGTGCCGGTCCCCGTGCCCCCGGGTCCGCCGGTGGTGCCCGATCCGCGGGCGCCGAGCACCATCCGCCACGACCCGGCGCTGGGCCCGCCGGTCGAGGCGGCCGGGCCGCGGGGTCCGACGCGCCCGGCGCCGGCCCGCCGCCGCAGCGGACGCGCGTGGTGGTGGGTGGCGGCCGCGCTGCTGCTGGCGGTGGTCGCCGTCCTCGCGCTGGTGTGGCGGCCCTGGGCGGCCGACCCGCCGCTCGAGCGGCAGCTGGTGGAGGGCTTCACGGCCCGGGTGCCGGCGGACTGGCAGCGGTTCGCGGAGCCGGACAGCGCGGACGACGTCGTCCTCTCGACCCGCGACTGGCGCCCGCTGTTCGTCGAGGACGACAGCACGGCGGCGGCGACCGCGGCGCACGACGACCCGGACTCGGTCGTGGGGGTGTACGCCGACACCGACGACCGGCTCAACAGCGACTCCCCTTCGCAGCAGGTGGAACTCGTGGCGGCCGCGCTGCCGGGGGCGTCGCTGGCGAACGACGGCACGACCGAGGTGGCGGGGCAGGAGTTCGCGTCGTTCAGCGGCACGATGGCGCTGGGGGACGTCGAGGAGCTGCACGTGCGCGGCGTGGTGGCGCTGGCGGAGCCGCGCCTGCTGCTGGTGTTCTTCGCCCCCCACTCGGTGGCCGACGAGTGGCGGCCGACGTTCCAGCAGGTGCTCGACTCGGTGCGCGCGGAGGGTTGACGCCGTCCGCTACGTTGTCGGTATGGATTCCAAACCGACAACGGCGTTCGTGACCGGTGCCAACCGCGGCTTCGGGCGGGCGCTGGCCGCCGAGCTGCTCGGCCGGGGCGCGACGGTCTACGCCGGCGTGCGGGACCTCGGCTCGATCGACCTGCCGGGCGCGCAGCCCGTGCTGCTGGACGTCACCGACCCGGCGTCGGTGGCCGCGGCGGCGGAGGCGACCGGGGACGTGACGCTGCTGGTCAACAACGCCGGCGTCGACACCCGGACGAACCTGCTGACCGGCTCGCCGGCGGCCGTGCAGGCCGAGCTGGACGTGAACTTCCTCGGACCGCTGGCGGTGACCCGGGCGTTCCTCCCGCAGCTGGAGCGGGCGGGTGGCTCGGTGGTCAACGTGCTCTCGGTGCTGTCGTGGGTCTCGTTCCCGGGCACCGGGGCGTACTGCGCGGCGAAGTCGGCGGCGTGGTCGATGACCAACGCGCTGCGGGCCGAGCTGGCGCCGCGGGGGGTGCGGGTGGCCGGGCTGCACGTCGGCTACATGGACACCGGCATGACGGTCGGGGTCGAGGCGCCGAAGTCGGATCCCGCCGAGATCGCGCGGCTCGCGGTCGACGCGATCGAGGCGGGCAGCTACGAGATCGTGGCCGACGACGTCAGCCGGCGGGTCCGGGCCGGGCTGTCGGGCGGCGTGGCGGCGCTGTACGCGGGGCTGCCGGCATGACGGCCGTGGCGGCGCCGCTGCGGATCGGGCCCAGCTGGCGGTCGTTCGTCGGGATCCAGGGCGGCGTGGTGGTCGGGCATCTGCTGGCCGCGGCGGCCCGGTCGTCCGGCCGGGCGCCGCGGGCGGTGGCGGCGCACCTGTTGCGGTCGGTGGCGGCGGACGCCGACGTGGACGTGTCCGCCGTTCCCGACCGGACGGGGACGACGGGCAGCGTGCGGGCGGAGCTCCGGCAGGGCGGTGCGCTCGCCGCCGTCGGCCAGGTGCTGACGCTGGACCGTCCGCCGTCGCCGGTGGTCGAGGTGCCGCCGGGCCCGCTGCCGGCGGTCGAGGACGGCGAGCCCTTCCGGCTGCCGCGAGAACTCGTGCCGATCGCCGACCACACGGAGATCCGGGCGCTGGGGACCTCGCGGCCGCTGGCCGGCGGGCCGGAGCCGCGCCTGCACGCGTGGGTGCGCATCCACGGCGAGCCCGACCCGCTGGTGCGGCTGGGCGTGCTGATGGACGCGCTGCCGCCGTCGCTGTTCGCCGTCTGGACCGCGCCGGTGCCCGTGCCGACGGTCGAGCTGACCGCGCACCTGACCGGCGCGCTGCCGGACGCCGACGAGTGGGTGCGCGTCGACCAGCGGACCACCTGGCACGACGCCGACGTGGCGGTGGACGACGCGGAGCTGCGCGACGTCGCCGGCCGGCTGGTGGCCCGGGTGCGCCAGACGCGGCGGCTGATCGGCGCCGGCTGAGGTTCCCGGGCCGATCGTGCGCCCGGCCACCTTTCGGGGGTGCCGGATCGGTGGCTGAGCGCACACGGGTCACGCGCCCGGGCCGTGCCCGGCGGCCCACGTAGGCTGGACCCCCGTGAGTCTCACCATCGGGATCGTCGGCCTGCCCAACGTCGGCAAGTCGACGCTGTTCAACGCGCTGACCAAGAACGACGTGCTGGCGGCGAACTACCCGTTCGCGACCATCGAGCCGAACGTCGGTGTGGTCGGCGTGCCCGACCCGCGGCTCGCGAAGCTGGCCGAGATCTTCAGCAGCCAGAAGGTCATCCCGGCGACGGTGTCCTTCGTCGACATCGCCGGCATCGTGCGCGGCGCCAGCGAGGGCCAGGGGCTGGGCAACAAGTTCCTGGCCAACATCCGCGAGAGCGACGCGATCTGCCAGGTGATCCGGGTGTTCTCCGACCCCGACGTCGTCCACGTCGAGGGCAAGGTGAGCCCGGAGGACGACATCGAGACGATCAACACCGAGCTGATCCTCGCCGACCTGCAGACGCTGGAGAAGGCGGTCCCGCGGCTGGAGAAGGAGTCGCGCAAGGACAAGGAGCGGGCGGCGCTGCACAAGGCCGCCGTCGAGGCGCAGGAGATCCTGGACGAGGGGCGGACGCTGTTCTCCGCCGGCATCGACCTGGCCCCGCTCAAGGAGCTGTCGCTGCTGACGACGAAGCCCTTCCTCTACGTGTTCAACGTGGACGAGGAGGAGCTGGCCGACGAGGCGCAGATCGCCGCCCTGCGCGAGCTCGTGGCGCCGGCCGAGGCGATCCTGCTCGACGCCAAGATCGAGGCCGAGCTCGCCGAGCTGCCCGAGGAGGAGGCCGCCGAGCTGCTGGCCGCCGTCGGGCAGGACGAGCCGGGCCTGCACCAGCTGGCACGGGTCGGCTTCGCGACCCTCGGCCTGCAGACCTACCTGACCGCCGGGCCCAAGGAGTCGCGGGCCTGGACGATCCCGATCGGCGCGACCGCGCCGCAGGCGGCCGGCGTGATCCACACCGACTTCCAGCGCGGCTTCATCAAGGCCGAGATCGTCTCCTTCGACCAGCTCGTCGAGGCCGGCTCCATGGCCGACGCCCGCGCCAAGGGCTGGGTGCGCATGGAGGGCAAGGACTACGTCATGCAGGACGGCGACGTCGTGGAGTTCCGCTTCAACGTGTGACCACCTCCTGTTTACGCTGGCCAGCCGCTTAGCGACTCGTCCGATGGCGCGCTGATGGCACACCAGGCTTCGTCGACCGCCCGTCGTGTCCGCTCCTCGGAGTCGGGCATCAGGTGGCCGTAGGTAGTGAGCACGAGCGACGCGTTCTCGTGCCCCAGGCGCTCGGCGACGGCGACGACCGACTCACCAGCGGCCAGCAGCACGCTGGCGTAGTGGTGTCGCAGGTCGTGCGACGTCGTCCCGGCGGGCAGGCCGGCCCTCACGACGGCGGCCGCGAAGATCTGCGCGCCGTAGTTGAGGCTCAAGCGGATGGCAGTCGTACCCGGTCTGGCGGGACCATCGTGTCGTACGTCCCGAGCCCCGGTCGTGCACCTGTGACCAGCGCACCTCGGCCATCCATCCGTGCCGTCGCAGAGACGCCAGGCCCGCTGGTAGCCGAGCTGCCAGGCGCCGTCGCGCTCGACCTGCACCTTCCGGGGCGGGTCAAACCTGCGCTCCTCGAGGACGCGGACTGTCTCGGAGCCCAACGACTCTGGGTCGGTCGTCAATCGCTGAGGACCGTCAGCGCTACCTACATCTACGGAGGGGTCCCCATGCGCCGTGTCGCCGTGACTGTTGCCAGCACCGCCGCCTTCCTCCTCGCGATGGGAGGCACCGCTTTCGCCGACGCTCACAACGCGCCTCTGTACCGGCTGGTCTGTGCCAACGGCCACACCTACACCGTCGCGTCGCCCGACCACGCAGCCACAGGGCAAGACCTCGACAGCACGGCTGTCCTCACCGTAGCTGGACGGGGGGTTCCAACGGCCAAGACTATGAGCTGCGAGGTCACGTCGCTTGCAGACCCCGACGACGTCTTCACGGCCAACTTCCTGATCCCTCCCGCGTAGCCCTGACCGGACGGGACGCTCTCGCGCCGCGCGGCTGAGCAGCTCGCCGCGCTCTCGCCCCGTGACACCGTCACGATCGAGATCAGCGGGAGCCTCCGCCGGCCGCGGGTCTGCATCGGCACCGTGGTCCGCCTCGAGGGCTCCCGCCTCGTCGTCTCCACCCGCAGCGACCGCGGAGTCGGCTACGTGCACCAGTTCGACCGCCGCGAGGGCGTCAGGCTCGGTGGCGATCAGCGCGCCGAGCTGGTGAACGCAGCCGCAGGGGGCCCTCAGTTGCCCGAGGAGCGGCGCCGAGAGAGGCGGATCGACGCGGCCTATCGCGCCTGAGGCCTCGCCGGACAGGACTAATGGGGGCTTACCGGGCCTCGCCATCTCTGGCAGGTTCGGTGCCGGTAGCGGCCGGTGGGTCAGCACTTGCAAGGACGGGAATCGCTGAATTCCTAGGCTCAGACCGTGCGCCCACCGGT